>CAMWRI010000119.1 GCA_947176585.1 uncultured Porphyromonadaceae bacterium | reverse complement strand
TTATAATACAGGCCGTCCACCTTGAACTCGGTAGCCACACCTTCGGGCATGGGATTGGGTGCCGCCTTGAATTTTTTCCAGTCGCTGGGCATCATATCCAGCGAGAAATTCCAGCCGTCCCAGCTACCGTCTTCCAGAACTCGTCCGGATGCTCCCCAGCCGGAATAACTGAAGGAAGCCTCCTGCGTGTCTTTCACCCAGTACGACCAGTACGAGAGGTACCAGCCGGCACCCCAGAAGTCGTCATCGTCCACAGCTACCCAGTCGTCGTAGTCGTAGTCCGACGAACCACCCTTTTCCGGATCATATCCGCGAGGATGAATAAAAAGACCGGATTCAGAGTAGTATATCTGATTGTCTTTGGTATCTTTGAGCGCTATGTCGCCGTCGCCATCAAGATCCCAGCCAAAACCGTTGATGGTGTAACCGCCCAGAGGGTCGGTGGGACTGGACACGTTGGTGTACTGGATCAGACCATAGAGCTGAGGATGGTCCGACACCACGGCACGGATCATGTCGGCACCTGTGGCAAGACCGTCCCAGCGGTATCCGAACACAAGTGCGTTCGTTTCTGCCGGGTTGTTCCACTGAATCACAAGGGCGGCGCGGTTGGAGCCTTCGCCACTCCAGCTCTCGATCATGTCGAAGGTGAAGTTACCTTCCGGCACTGCAAGATCGTCCGGATCTGTTGGGTAATCCGAATAATCCCGTGCAACTGCCCGCTCTTCCTCAGGGGTAAAGGTTATGCCCTGAATGGTGCGTGGATAGAATGCGTAGGCTCCACCCACCACCGCCGAAGCAGCGAGTAATGTCAGAACTTTTTTCATTGTTAAGGTAATTGGTTTATTGGATGATATATTAATGAATTACAATTTTAATGGCCTTGTCGCCCATCACCATGATATAAATTCCGGGCGCGGGATTGCCGGAATTGCGCACCGGCGTACCGTCAGTGCGGAACAGCAGGCAAGTGCCGCTTGTTTCCTCCATGGTTGGATCCGTCACCGAACTTTCCTTGAAATGCTTGTAGTCAAGCTCGTGCCAGGGTGCGGATGCGCCGGTAAAACCGTCGATTTCACCGCCCACCGGACCGTCGAGATATGTGTATTTCCATGCATCCACAGCGCCGTCGGTGAGCTTGCGGGAGGTATAGCCTAGCCCGGAGTAGCTCAACGTCTCGGAATCGACTCCACCCACCCAATAGCTCCAGTAGCCTTTGTACCATCCGGCATGCCAGCGCATTCGCTCGTCGCCTCCGCGTTTCAGCCAGTGGTCGTAGTCGTAGCAGGCGTAACCATATCGGGCGGCATCAATGGGATGCTCAAGAATATGCGTGGTCTTGGCATGGTCTATCGCCTCCTCGCAAAGCTCGGGCGTGTCCCACCCCGGAACCGATGTCTGTCCGAGCAATTCATTGGCCGAAAACCAGTTGAAACTTATGCAAGGGTCTTCCATCGCCGAGTCGAAATCATACTCGATGCACGAAGCCACGGCGTTGTCCTGAGAATATCCGATACCGCACACCGTATTGCCCATCCACCCCGTATATTGGGTGAACAGATACAAATCTGTGCTTTCCGCAGCTATGGCGCGAAACATATCTTCGCCCGACGGCTGCGTATCGCCGTCGTTCCAGCGGTAGCCCCACACGTATGCCTTCTCGTCGCCGCCGTCATCAAATTGCACCACGAGCGCAGCTTTATTCGTTCCGCTTCCCGCCCAATGCTCGATTTTATCCCAGTCGATCACGAATGCGTTGGCCGTGAGCGACACACACAGAATCAGCGCTACAATAGATGGGTAATTCTTGGTTTTCTTCATGCTTTATTTGTAAGTATTCATGTTATGGTATTTCGGGCAACGGATTCATCGTGTTGTCCACGTGCAGGTCCTGCGCCCGACTCAGCTCTGTGGAGGTTTCGCCCAGCCATCCGCAATACTGGTTCACTCCGGTATACACCCTTATGAAGTCGGCACCGGGAAGATGTACGGGATTACCCTGAGAATCCACCGCCAGGGAGATGTCGAAGGAATTGAGCTCCGGATAATCGTTGGGATGGTTGTCCACGTAGCCCCAGGGATAGCTGTAGAGCACGTAGTAAGCTCCGTAGCCGCTTATATCCTCTCCGTTGGGAGCAAGCAGAGAGCCGCTGAACGTCATGCTCTCGCCATCCTCCCAGCGCGGATAATAATCCTGATTGTGGAATATATTCTTTGCCATGAAGCCCTCGGAGCCTTCGCTGTCGGTCCAGCGGATGTAATAAATATCGTCAAGGCTGTTGTCTTCATCGGCGATGAGTTCTCTTGCCGGATCCGGGCGATGATATGTTATCTCATAGTTATGCCGCGTTGATTGTGAATTGTATTCGCTTCCGGCGAGTTCGTACCACTCGTCGTCCGGCATGCCATTGCAATTGGCGTCGTAGCTCACCATCACTATGCCGGGTTCTGCCGAGCCTCCCTTTTTGTCGGGCTGAAGAAGCTCGTAAAAGCAGTTTCCCCATATTCTGAAATCGTTCTCACCCGCCACGTTGATCACCGTGTGGTCGAATCCGAAGGTCACGTAGCCGCCATAGCCGCCCAGCGAAATCATGATATCGTTAGTTCCGGAAATACATTCCTCGGCTTTCCGGAGGATATCGTCGTAGCGGTCGCCATCCTCGTAGCGCGGCATTTCGTTTATAAACTGGCCGGGCGCAGGGCGGTATTCATACACCCGCGAGATATACGGCGAATACTCCACTTCTTCGTGCAGCACCGTCACCGTGAAATCGAAATGATACGGCGTCTTATCGTCGATGATGTCGAAGCTCAGATTATAGATTCCCTCCTCCCGGGCAATAAAGATATAACGGTTTTGGGTAGATACGGTCTCGCCGTTCACTTTCCACTCGTAGGCCTCACCCGTGAGTGCAGGCTCAAGCGGCAGTTTCGACATTCGCGGGATATAGTACGCATCGTCGATTCCGAGATTCACCGTGGGAATATCGTGGCCGCACGCGCAGAGCAGCGGGAAGGCGAGTAGTATGAGCTGCGACTTATTCATTTTGGCAGAAATGTGATATGGGCGGGAATATCCCCCGTGCGCACGCTCCACTTTTTGCGCCCGTCGGGTGTGAAGCAATACAGCGTGCCGGACGACACATAGTTCTTTGCGTCCGTCACGAATATCTCGCCGGTATCGGGATGCACGGCGATTCCGTAGGGTATCGTGATTTCATTTTCTGTTCCGTCGGTGATGAAGTTGTGGGATACAATTTCTTTTGTGCGCACATCTATCACCCCGTAAGTAATTGTATTTGACGCGGAATAATTGTTCCATTCCGTTGCGTAGTAGTACATCATGTCGCCGTGAAAAGCCATATTCGAGCATGCGACGGGAATAGTGTCGGAAACCGTCATCTGATTGAAACCCGGCTTTTTCTCCATCACGTAGAGCCTTGAAGGCCGCGACTGATAATCGCCGCGCGACGTCACCCACAGCTTGCCGTATCGGTCTTTCTTGAGCCGGTGGAGATTGATTCCCACCGGTATCTGCTGCACCTGCTTGAAATCCACCATCTGGATCACCGACACGGTGTTGTCGTATTCCGGAGCGCGATAGCCGCCGGAATTGGCCACATACATATAATCGTCTATGACCTCCATTTCCTCCGGCTGATAACCCACCGATACCTTGCGGGTGATTGCGAGTGAAAGTGTATCCACCTCATACACTGCGCCTTTAGGTGCATTGGGGTCGATGAGCACGGGCCCCACATAGGAACTCACATAGGCCTTGCCGCGGTGGAACCGCACGTAGCGGCAATTGGGAATATCCACCTGACCTATTCTGATACCGGAATGAGCGTCAAGCACTTCCACCTTGTGCGAGCAATTCACCACCACATACAGTTTGCTGCCGTAGATACCTATGTCGTTGCCCACGTCGCCCAACTCCTTTACCACATTCGGATTTTTCTCGGCATAGAAATTTCTTGAATACAATCCGGTGTGATAATCATAAAAGTCGAGCGTGCATTTGTTTGAGCCCATATTGCCCTCGTTCACGAGGTAGAAGCCGCGCACAGTGCCGTCTCGGCTTTCGTCGCCTATGATATCATACTCCGTGGGTACCACGAGCTCGTCCTCACGACAGCCCGTGGCAACCACAAGGAGTGGCAGAAAATATATGAATAACTGTTTGATTTTCATATTTCCACAGTGAGAGAGAATCTATAGTTGCGCTTGGGCATCGGGTAGTTGAGTATCACGTCGTAATCCTGGCTGAGCAGGTTATTCACCTCGATAAGGCCGCGTAGCCCCACTTTTCCAAGCCTGAAATCCTTGCTCAGCGACACGTCGGACGTATACCACGGCTGCGTGTAGTTATACCTGATATTCTCCTGTTGGTTGTATCGTGAACCCACATATATCCACGAATAATTCAGCCCCCACCCTCGCCATTGGGCGTTTGCCACCGCCGAGCCTGAGTGGCGTGGAATATATGGTATCTGGTGACGGTAATAATTGTCGGCGGGGCTGGTGATGTCTATGGCTCTCTGAAATGTGTATTGCCCTCGCAACGTCACGTACAGACCGCGGCACGGGTTCAGCGTCAATAGACCCGTAACGTCTATTCCGCGGATGTCCACGAGTCCGAGATTCAGCATCGTCCAGCGGAATTGCTGACCTTTGGGATATGCCACGATTTTGTCTTTCACGCGGTTGTAGTATGCGTCGGCGCTCACCCTGGCCGCCGATATTAGCGACCGGGAGCGGTGGTCGTAGAGCACGCCTGCATTGTACTGCTCCACGCGCTCGGGCGATAGCAGGGAGTTGCCCATGTCGGCGTAATACAGATCGTTGAACGTGGGCATCCTGAACGATTTCTTATAGAACAGGCGTATGGAAAAATCCTTGTTGCGCAGCGGATAGCCGTTCACGAACACTGCCGGGGAGAACACGTGCTTGTCGGCCGGCGCCTGCTGCCCCTCTATCCGGTCGTGGACAAACGTGCCCTGCACGCTTGCCTGAGCCTTGAACCTGTCAAGGTCGAGCGCCGTGGCCACAGACACAAACTGCGATATACGGTCCGGCTTTACGAACCCGTACACATCGGCATCCAGAGTATTCCACATGAAATCGTAACTTGCCGACACACGCCATTGGCCGGTCAGTTCATATTCGTTTGCCGACGAAAAATACACCTCCTTCTGCCTGTAGAGATTGTCGATCTTCACCTGCTTGTCGTCGTTGTTTACGTAATGGGTGCGGTAGAAGGCGTATTTTATGTTGTTCAGAGTGGTGAAGCGACCGAAAAAGCCGGTGTATCGTCCCTGCGCGAATGAATTCGTGTCCCATATCCTTTCGCCGCGGCGCCACACGTTGTTCACGATTGCTCCGGGCACCCCGCGCTCCGAGTTGTAGTTGTAGACCTTGAAGGTCCATGAGCCTGAGTTGAGCCTTCCATGGGTGTTAAGCTCTATTCTTGTGGCATTGATATCGCCGTTCTGCCTAACGGCTGTTGTGTCGTAGGCCAGCTCTCCTGCAGGATTCACGCGGCGGTAGCGGAACTTATATTTACCGCTGGAATTGATCCATTCGGCGCTCAGCGACGCCGATATCCTATCGCTTAGCTTCAGTTCCACGAGTGCCGACGGATTCAGCAGGTCGAAGGATCCGGTGCGCACTGTTGCCCGCGCATGATAGGTCTCTCCGTCGTCAAACACCGGCGTGCGCGTGCGCATGTATATCGTGCCCGCCGAGCCGAAATCCTTGGCCGGCTGCAATATCTCGCTTTTCTGACCGTTGTAGAGCGATAGCGATTCGATATTGTCGAGAGAGAATTGCCCCAGGTCTATCTGGCCGTTCTGCGCGTTGCCCAGCTCCACGCCGTCGTACACTACCCCCGTATGGTTCGTGCCCATGGAGCGGATATTTACGGTCTTGATGCCGCCCACTCCGCCATAGTCCTTCACCTGCACGCCGGAGAAGTAGCGCAGTGCATCTGCCACGCTGTTGCTGTTGAGCCTGCGCAGTTCATCGCCGTTCAGCACTTGTGCCGGTATGATGTCTTCTACGGGCTTGCGCGCAGTCACCACCACTTCCCTCAACTGATGAGGCAAGGAATCGGCCCGTTCCGCGGCATATAGCTCGGTAGGCAGTATGCTCAGTGCTCCCGCTATGAGCAAATAATATTTCATTCTTCTCATTAAGAGGTTTATACTCAGAAAAAAATCCCGTCTGCGTACAAAACAGAATGTACTCAGACGGGAATATGCTTCAACCTCTTTGAGAGTGCAGAAATGCTTCGGGACTCCGCTATGGAGACTCGACCGACCGCCCATAATCCCGTAGGCACAATCTTGTATGCGGCAGTGGCAGGTCTTCTGACTCATCCCAATCCGCGGCGCCTTCTCGAGACATTTATTGGCTCAATGACATAGTGCGGCAGACTTTGGTATAGGATTCACAGCAGCGGGTACTGTTCCGGATTCTCACCGGATTCCCTTTTAAATCTCTGAATATTATCCGTTTGCTACGACGGGTAATGCTTCGCCTCCTCTCTCTTGAGAAGTAGAGATACCAATACGGCTACAAAGCTACAAATTATTTTTCAGATAATCTCTTCCTCAGAATATTTTTTTGAAAAATAAAGTTAAACGAGTGGAG
>CAMWRI010000118.1 GCA_947176585.1 uncultured Porphyromonadaceae bacterium | reverse complement strand
TGGCAAAAGGCAAGAAGCTGATGCCCGGATGGAACGCCGCTTTCGTGAACGGGGGGTAGGAAAAGGATGCATTTCTTCACTATCTCGACTTGGGATCGCATTTTTCGAGTTATGCCGACTTTGTTCAGCAGACGCTCGACAATCCCAAGAATCCACCCATTCTGAGCAAGCTCAAGCTCAAGCCCGATATCAACAAGCACGGCTCCATCACGGATGTTCTCGAACCCGGCAGGCAACTGCTGGTACAGATCGTAAAGGAACCGATCTCCTCAAAGGGTCCGCGCCTCACCACCGAACTCTCGTTCACCGGCCGCTACATGGTGCTGATTCCTTTCAGCGATAAAATTTCTATTTCGCAGAAAATCACAAGCACGGAGGAAAAGGTGCGTCTGCGCCAGCTTGTGGCCAGTATCAAGCCCAAGAATTTCGGCGTAATTGTGCGCACGTCGGCCGAAGGCAAACGAGTGGCAGAGCTTAACCACGAGCTCAACACCCTCGTGCAGTGCTGGAACGACATGCTCGACAAGGCACGCCGGGCCGAAGCTCCGGCTCTCGTATTTGAAGAGGAAAGCCGTATAGTGGGTATGTTGCGCGATGTTTTCAGTCCGTCGTTTGAGAGTATTATCGTGAACGATGCGGAAGTATATCGCCAGATACTCAAATATGTGCAGCTGATAGCTCCGGAGAGGGCTGATATCGTGAAACTCTACGACAAGGAGGTGCCGCTGTTCGACCACTACGGAATTACGCGGCAGATCAAATCGTCGTTCGGCAAGACGGTATCGTTCCGTTCCGGTGCCTATATCATTATCGAGCACACCGAGGCACTGCACGTGATAGACGTAAATTCAGGCAACCGCAGCCGTGCGGCTGCCGATCAGGAAAGCAATGCACTTGAGGTGAACCTGCGCGCGGCAGACGAGATAGCCCGCCAGCTTCGACTGCGCGATATGGGCGGCATCATCGTGGTGGATTTTATCTACATGGCCAAGGCAGAGAACCGTCAGCAGCTCTACGACCACATGCGCGAGATTATGGCAACGGACCGTGCGCGTCACAACATCTTGCCTCTCAGTAAATTCGGTTTGATGCAGATTACACGCCAGAGAGTTCGTCCCGTACTCGACATCCACACGGAGGAAACTTGCCCTTCTTGCTACGGCAAAGGCGAGATACAGCCTTCGCTTCTCTTTACAGATACGCTCTACGAGAAGCTTGACACTCTGATCAATCATATGGGAATGAGCAATTTCATCATGTATGTTCACCCGTATGTGGAAGGTTATCTCAAACGTGGCTGGCTCATGAGCATATACGCCAAGTGGCGCAGGTCGCTGGGCGGCAAGTTCAAGATTATCGCAGACCAGTCGCTGGCCTATCTTCAGTATCGGGTTGTCGACAGAAAGGGCGTGGAGCTCGATCTCAAGGAGGCCAAGGATATGAATGCGGCTACGGCTGAGAAGCGCGAACGAAAAGCGGAAAAACGCGGCGGAGTGGACGAAATACCGTCCGGCAAGAAAGCGATAGCCGCGTCTAAAACCGCTGCCCAAACACCGATGGCGGAATCCGTGGCTGAACAGCCCTCCGAAGAAGCCGCTCCGGCACCTATGTCGAAGAGCAAGAAGCGCCGTGCGCGCCGTAAGAAGGCTGCCGAAAATGCGGCCGCAGCGGCTGCGATGGCTACAGAAGCTCCGGCAAGCGCTTCAAGCGCGCGTGATACCGCGATCACGGAAGAAGCATTCGTTGCTACTGATGCTGTAGCTCCGGCTGTGGAGCCGGCAGAAGCTCCAGTGGCGGAAACTGCCGAACCGGAGGCTCCTAAGAAGAAACGCCGCAGCCGGAAGAAGGCTTCTGCCGTTGTGCAGGAAGCCTACGATGTGGCAGCAGATGAAGCTGCTCAAGCATCGGAATCACCGGATGCTGATGAAGCTCCCGGTGATGAACAACCGTCGTCTGCTCAGGCCAAGAAAAGAAGACGCCGCAAGAAACCGGCCGAGAATGCGGAGGCCGCCGCACCGGAAAATGGAAGCGCGGAAACTGTATCAGCCGAACCGGTAGCGCTGTTGCCGCCTCCTCCTGGTGAAGAATAATCCTTATCCCACACATAGACACCGCCACGCGGCATAAGCAACGTGGCGGTGTTTTATTCACCCCATGAATCCATTTTATCGAGAATACTCTGATTATCTGGCCGAGCGCTTCGAGGGTAAGGTGCAGAAAATAACTATTGACACCGGTGCCGTATGCCCGAATCGTGATGGAACTCTCGGACACGGAGGCTGCATATATTGCAGCAACGATGCTTTCTCTCCCGGGAGGCACAGGGGCGAGTCCGTGACTGCTCAGATCGAACAGGGGAAAGCATTTTTTGCCCGCAAATATCCTGCGATGCGTTATCTGGCTTATTTCCAGAGCCACACTGCCACACATGCGGCCGCCGGGACTTTTATGTCGCAAGTGCTTGAAGCTGCAGAAGTGAGAGATGTGGCCGGTATTATTGTGGGAACACGTCCGGATTGTATGCCTCGGGAGTTGCTCGACATGCTGTCTGATTTCAACAGACGCAACATGCCGCTGATGATCGAATACGGCATGGAGACTTCATCAAATTCCACTCTGGCACGCATCAACCGCTGCCACACGCATGAGTGTACCGTAGATGCGGTTGAGCGTACGCATAAGGCCGGTATTGATTGCGGTGTGCATCTGATTTTCGGACTTCCGGGAGAAGACCGGTCAGTGATGCTGGAGAGTGTGGATGCGGTGAACAGGTTGCCCGTATCTTTTGTGAAATTCCACCAGATGCAGATTGTGTGCGGAACAGCACTGGCCCGCAGTGTGGCCGAGGGTAGGGAGGCCGCACATTGTTTCAATCTCGATGATTATATCGATTTCTGTTGCACGGTGATCGGAAAGCTACGCCACGATATAGCAATCGACCGTTTCACGGCTCAATGTCCGGCAAGCATGCTAATCGCTCCGAAATGGGGGATAAAGAACTACGAATTTACAGCGAAACTTCACCGACGGCTTCGGGAGCTTTCCAGTAGTCGTATGTGACGTCCCACAGAAACAGGGCGTGTGCCGGCATTGACGTGCCCGCCGCACACCGGTCGGAGGCGTCGAGTATGTCCAGAATCTCTTCAGCCCTGATTTTGCCTCGGCCCACTTCCACGAGCGTACCAACGACGGCTCTCACCATATTGCGAAGGAAACGGTCGGCACATATTTCAAAATACCATCGGTCATGCTCCATTCTTATCCATCGTGCCACACGCAGGTCGCATATATTGGTGCGCGCATCGCTGTGCAGTTTAGCGAAAGAAGTGAAATCCCTGCGCCCTATCAGCATCGCTGCGGCTTCGTTCATGGCATCGAAATCGAGTGCAGGGGATGCCTGCCACGACAATTCCCGCACAAAGGGGTTCTTGGATGTGTGGGCGAAGTAGCGGTAGGTGCGCGATGTGGCGTCGAAGCGAGCATGTGCATCGTCATGTACGGGCAGGGCACTGCGCACCGCCACGTCTTTTCCAGCAATGGCATTGACTGCCCGCAGGAGCAAGGGGATATCGACATAATCGGGCAAATCCACATGCGCCACCATTCGCCGGGCATTTACCCCTGCATCCGTGCGTCCGGCTCCGGTAACGGCTATATCACACCGGAGTGCTTTTGAAAATGCATTTTCAAGGCATTCCTGCACGGATATATCTCCCGGCTGCCGTTGCCATCCATGAAAGGATGACCCTCGGAAAGCGATGTCGAGGAAATACCTCATTAATCCTTTTCGAGATATGTATATCCGTAAAGGCCTGCACGATAGGTGCTCACGAAATCACGGCCTTCCTCGGGCGTGATGATACCGGCTTTCATGGAGGCCGTTACCCATGTCTCAACATTGCGCACGAGCTTCTTGGCCGAGAACTGTACATAATCAAGCACCTCTGCCACCGTTTCGCCGTCAATCACCTGATCGATCTCGTACCGGTCTTTGTAGACATTCACATGCACTACATTGGTATCGCCGAACAGATTGTGCATATCGCCGAGAATTTCCTGATAGGCACCAACGAGGAACACACCGATATAGTACGGTTCACCGGCTTTAACGGTGTGCACCGGCAGCGCTGGCTGAAGCCCCTGCGGAGATATGAAGTGGGCGATTTTTCCGTCGCTGTCGCATGTGATATCCTGTATGGTGCACATACGCGTGGGTTTCTCATCGAGCCGTGATATCGGAATAATCGGAAAAATCTGGTCAATGGCCCAGGAATCGGGGAGAGACTGGAACAAGGAGAAATTGCAGAAATACTTGTCGGGCAGCATTCGCGATATTTTACGCAGTTCTTCGGGCGCATGCTTCATACTGCCCGCCAGTTCGCCCACTTCTCGCGCGATACTCCAGAACAGTTTTTCAATCTGTGCACGCGTGCGCAGGTCGAGCATTCCCAGATTGAACAGGTCGAGTGCCTCCTCCCTTATCTGCAAAGCATCGTGCCAGCTTTCGAGCATGCGCGGCTGATCGAGGCGGTCCCATATATCGAAAAGCTCGCGGGCGAGTTCGTGGGAGTCGGGCGCAAGTTCCTCATTGTCGCGCCACACAGGCAACTGAGTGGTCTCGAGTACTTCGAAAATCAGCACGGAGTGGTGGGCAGTGAGCGAGCGTCCGCTTTCGGTGATGATATTTGGCTGCTTTAGGTTGTTTTTGTTGCAGGAATCTACCAAAGCCGAGATTGCGTCGTTGGCGTATTCCTGAATCGTATAGTTCATCGAACTCTCGCTGGCCGAACTGCGCGTACCGTCGTAGTCCACTCCCAGGCCACCGCCTATGTCGACGAAGTCGATGTCGAAGCCTGAGCGCGACAGTTGCACATAGAACTGCATCGCCTCGCGAAGGGCGTTTTTGATACGGCGAATTTTAGTAATCTGGCTGCCGATGTGGAAATGGATCAGTTTCAGGCAGTCAGTCATTTCGCGTTTCTGCATGTAGTCGATGGCTTCGAGCAGTTCAGAGCTATTGAGCCCGAACTTCGACTGGTCGCCGCCGCTTTCCTCCCACTTACCGGAGCCCGAGCTTGACAGCTTGATGCGGACTCCCACATTGGGCCTTACTCTCAGTCTCTTCGCAACATCGGCGATGAGGCGCAGTTCATTGAGCTTCTCCACAACAAGGTAAATGCGGCGTCCCATCTTTTGCGCCAAAAGCGCCAGTTCAACGTAACTTTCGTCCTTATATCCGTTGCATATCACCAAGGCATTGTCGGCGATATTTGTGGCGAGAACGGCATGAAGCTCAGGCTTGGAGCCGGCTTCAAGACCTATGTTGAATTTTTTGCCGTAAGTGACTATTTCTTCCACAACCGGACGCATCTGATTCACCTTTATGGGGTAAATCATATAGTTTTTAGCACGGTAGTCGTAGGTGGCTGCCGCCTGCTTGAAGCAGTTGCTGATTTTTTCGATTCGGTTGTCGAGAATGTCGGGAAAGCGTAGCAACACCGGGCACGATATGTCGCGCACCTGCATCTCGTCGAGTATCTCTTTGATATCAACTGTGGCGCAGCCCTCGCGTGGGGTAACCGTCACATGACCTTTATCGTTGATAGAAAAATAGTTGCGGCCCCAGCCCTCGATGTTGTACAGTTCAGAGCTGTCTTCGATGCGCCATCTTCTCATTCTGCGGTGTGGTATTTGTGGATAATAGTACGCAAAGTTAGTAAAATTCCCTTATTTTTTCCTTTAATATGGTCAAAAAATACGGGCGTGGAAATCAACCACGCCCGCAGGTTTATGTTATATCGGTGTTTAACCCTTGATTGCTGCAATTCCGGGGAGAACCTTGCCCTCGATGGCTTCGAGGAGCGCGCCACCGCCGGTGCTCACGTAGCTCACGGCATCGGCGAGGCCGAACTTGTTCACGCATGCAACGGAGTCGCCACCACCTACGAGGGAGAAGGCACCGTTGTCGGTGGCTTCAACAATAGCTTCTGCGATAGCACGGCTGCCGGCTGCGAAGTTATCGAACTCAAAAACACCGGCAGGGCCGTTCCACAGGATCGTCTTGGCACCACGGATGGCATCGGCGAAGATCTTGCGGGTCTCGGGACCGGCGTCCACGCCTTCCCAACCGTCGGGGATATCCATTACGTTGCACACCTGTGTGTTGGCGTCGTTGCTGAACGCGTCGGCAGCGATGCAGTCGACACCCAGCACGAGGTTTACACCCTTTTCCTTGGCCTGCTTCATGATGTCGAGAGCCAGGTCGAGCTTATCGTCCTCGCAGAGCGACTGGCCGATTTTGCCGCCCATTGCCTTTGCGAAGGTGTAGGTCATGCCGCCGCACAGGATAAGGTTGTCCACCTTGTCCATGAGGTTCTCGATGATACCGATCTTGGTGGAAACCTTCGAGCCGCCCATGATAGCGGTGAAGGGGCGCTTGATGTCGCTGAGAATATTATCTACGGCCTTGACTTCCTTCTCCATGAGGTAGCCCAGCATCTTGTTGTCGGCGTCGAAGCTGTCGGCAACCACTGCGGTGGATGCGTGCTTGCGGTGTGCGGTGCCGAAGGCATCGTTCACATATACGTCGGCATAGGAAGCGAGCTTCTTGGCAAAGGCTTTCTGGCGTTCCTTCATTTCCTTCTTGGCTGCGTCATATGCAGGATCTTCCTTGTCGATACCCACGGGCTTGCCTTCCTCCTCGGGATAGAAACGGAGGTTTTCGAGCAGAAGCACTTCGCCGGGCTTGAGGTTGGCGGCTGCTTCTTCAGCATTGGCGCAGTCGGGAGCAAATTTCACATCGGTGCCGAGTGCCTTGGCCACATCGTCCTTAATC
>CAMWRI010000117.1 GCA_947176585.1 uncultured Porphyromonadaceae bacterium | reverse complement strand
CGTAGTGCAGATGTGTTCGCGCAGTGAGGGAGCAATGCGGTTGCATTGTGACCGAAACAAGCGGACGCAGATGCATGACGATTGGCCGAGGCAGGGAGGATTCTACTCCGCAGCCGGTTCAGATAATCGGAATTGAGTCTGTGATTGGAATATCTTCGCCTCGCATCTCTACGGCGCTTTCTGCCTTGTTCTTCAGTCACGTAGCATCGCTACGCTCCATCATCACAAGACAAAAATCACTCGGCGATATGCGACCTCAGCCTTAACAAATATTGGAGAACGGGGTCTAAAACGATGCCCCGGAGCTCAGGGCGTCAGCCGGCCGACGTTTTACAACACCGAGATAATCAATCCTATTCAATAACCATTTTAATCTGCAAATCTATTTCAAATGTTTCACCGACTAATCTTCCATCCCCGAGAACCCACCTGAACCATGGGACCGCTTCCGCAAGCTCCGACAATCGCGCGTCCTCGCAGCTGCTGAAAACGTCCCGCCATCAAAATAAAGTGTTTGTCTTCGGGTGAAAATCCGATGACTGCCACGCGTACACGCGACTCTGAATAAGGGGCACGCCATGAGCGCCCTTTACTCGGAGCCGCGTTAATTCGTTGCACAATCGCCTCTCCCGGAAGCTACGCGCCGTAGTACGCACGCCGCGGTCGCAGGCCCGACGGGCTTTATACGACAAAAACCCGCTTGGGGCGGGTTTTTGCTGGAGGTACCTAGCGGAATCGAACCGCTGTACATGGTTTTGCAGACCATTGCCTAACCACTCGGACCAAGGTACCATTGGTGGGATTTGCGACTGCAAAGTTATGTGTTTTTTTTGATATCTGCAACAATTTACAAATTTTTTTATCTTGCGAGCGAAAGGTTGAGCGAAACGCCGTAGGAGGTGTTGGTGGTGGGATAGGAGCTTGTGGTGATTATGGGGTTGTTGATCTGGTGCTCGAAATATGCTGCGAGTGTCACGCGGCGGCTCAGCACGTAGTTGGCGGTGAAGTTTATACGCCACGAGTCGGCGCCGCTTGTGGGCTGTGCATAGTTTGTCTCGATACGGCGGATAAGGGCCGTGTTGTGGTTGTAGCTCACGTCGGCGTTCAGCGTGAGGTCGTTGCTCACACCCGTCTGGGTTCCTTTCATCTTCAGCACGGTGTTGAATCCCACGATTTTATAGCCGGCACCCACGGTGAGACCGCTGCTGGTGGCTTCCACCACCTGGCCTGCGGCGGTGTTGAGGGTGAGGGTGCGCTGGTCTTTGTATTCCACGTTGATTCGCAGGTCGTTTTTGAGCGTGGCGTTCACTCCCACGAGCGGTGCGAAGCGCTCGGTGATGGCCACGGACGAGATATTGAAGGGCGACGACGGAATGGGGCGCCCCGTGAGTTCGTCCAGCGTGAAACCGAGGCGTTCGCCGTCGAGACTCACCCAGTTGAGATACGAGGAGTAGGAGCCCACGCTGTAGGTGCATTGATAGGCGTGCGTCACCGTGAAGGTCTTGAAGATGTCGCGCATACGGCCCAGGTTGATGAAGCCGTCGTAGGTTACGCGCCAGTTGGGAAGCACAGCCGAGAAGGAGGGGAACGGATTGAGATATATGCCGGAAGCCTTGCGCCCTGAGTAGGCGGCGATGAACGCAGGGATGAGCACATCGCCGCTGGTGGCGCTCACTGCGCCTACCTCTGGCGAGAACTGCGCGCCGGCCTGGGCAGTGCCGCTGATGAACCCGGCATCGGGGTAGGTGGCCCCGGCGTATTGGGCTTCCACGCGATCGCGCACCACGGGGATATAGTCGAGGAAGCGATCGAATGCTGCGCTGGCATAACCGTCGGATGCCTTGGAGCCTGCCAGAGCGGTGGTGATGGCCATGTGTGTCTTGGTATAGGAGCCGCTGTAGGTGGTGGGCATCCCGGCATACATGAACTGCTTCTGCTGCGTGCGGTTGTCGGTGCGGTTCATCGTGAGCTGCACTTTGAAGCCCTTGAACGGCTCCACGGTGGCCTCAATGTTCAGTTCCTGTGCGTTGCTCCACATGGCGGGCGACGTCTGGCCGTCGTTGGTGATCAGCCAGTTGCGCTCCAGAGCTTTGTCCACATAGTCTTCGCCGGCAAATCCGAAGGCAAATCCCAGGCCGGGAGCGAGGGGGCCGTAGTTGTAGGACTGACCGAAAATGTCGCCAATATCCGGACGGAACAGCGGCAGCGACAGCTGGCGGGTGTTGCGGTAGCGCACGCTCACATTGCGCGGCGACATAGCCAGGCGCAGGGCATATTCTCCCACGTTGCGCCATAGCGATTTCTCGTCTTTGATAATTTCCGTGATCGTGAATTTCACATTGGTACCGTCGCCGCGCGTGAGCACCTCCACGTTGTTCTGGTCCACCACGCGTGTCTTCACGGCGAATGGTTTGCCGTCGGTAAGCGCCGCGGTGACGCGCACTTTCTGTGTGCGCAGGTTGTGCTTGATGGTCAGTGTGGTGTCGGGCTTGAGGGTGTAGGTGCGCTCGAATTTCTTGGCTTTGCGCTGTCGCTGCGTGGCCGGGCGCTTGTTGGCGAAGCGCGTGTTGACGCTCTTGAGCAGCGGAAATTTGTTGTAGATAGTCTCGAAATTCAGGCGCCCGTCGGTTGTCCACGACGACTGGCTGGCTATAGTGTTGCCCAGGCTCACGCCGTCCACTTCGGCGCCGCGGTCCCAGCGGTAGGTGGCGTTGTAGCTGAGCGATCCAGTGAGCATATCCAGGAACGGGATGCGGGAGAAAGGAGCCTTGTACTGGCCGTTGAACGTCTGGTTGTAGCTCCAGGGGGTGCCCATCGACAGTATCGACTGCCACACGGTGTCGCGCCATTCACGATATTGGTCCGGAAACAGCTTGCGGTTCACTGCGCCCACGGTCTCCTCGATACGGGCCGAGGTGTTGCTGTTGAACGATAGCGACAGCGTCTTCGTGACGTTCCACTGCAGATTCAGGGTTCGGTCCCACAGGAAATTCTTGCTCACGGACACAGGCAGCTGGAACATCTCGTCCACTTCCGAGCGCGTCTGCTGCTCGTAGTAATAGCGGCTCATGTTGGTGTTGAAGCTGATGCTCGTGGGCAGCCAGTTGAGTTCCCATTCCTTCAGGAATTTCACGTTCTTGTTCTTCGACTTGAGATTGCGGAAGGGACGGAACGGCTTGAAATAGGGCGAGTAGGCGTAGGCGAGAGAGCCGCGGTAGTCGTTGGTGTATTCATATTCCGTAGTCGGGTCTTTCTTTGTTTGCTTGCTGTAGCTGAAGTTCAGTGTGAAGTTGGCGGGGTCCCATGGCATGGGATTCTTGCTTTTCACCCCGAAGTTGAGGCCCGAGATGGAGAAGTTGCGGATTGTGGTGTTTTCCTCGGCATAGGCCATGATGCTGTCGCGCTGTTGCTTCGTGTTGCAGTCGTCAAGCGCGTCGCTCAGCAGCACGTCCTGATCGAGGGGGTTGTATTTGGGTGTGGTGGTCTCGGTGGTGTAGGAGTAGTAGATGGGAGCGCTCAGCTTCACTTTCTCCGGCAGAAGCCGGCCCAGATCGGCCTGCACGGCCACGTTGTATCTGTGGTAGTCGTCGAGGCGCCGTTCGTTGAGGCTCTGATCCACGCTGCCGAAGCCCGAACTTTCCACATGCGCTCCCAGGTTCACCGTGGCGATATCGCTCATGCTCAGGGTGGCGTTGGCCTTGGCTGCATATCCTCCCTGCTCGTTGAAGTCGGTGACTTTTAGCTCGTTGACCCACACGGTGCCGCTCTTGGTGGTGGACGAATTATTGCGTACGCCCACGAGCAGGACCCTCACGTCGCTGAGCGTGGGATTTCCCAGCACAGCCATGCGGTTGCGCTCATTGTCGGGGTCTCGGCCGGTATAGAGGGTGGCGAATCCCACTCCGTCCTGCATGTCGCGCTTGGCGCGGTTGCGTTCCATCTTCAGGTCTACGAGAGCCTGGAGGTTCACGTTCAGGAAGTTGTTGCGGGGCCACACCACGTAGCGGTCGCTCTCGGAGTAGGTGTTGTACTGTCCGGCCGGCGTGAGCTCCAGCGGAATTTCATATTCGTAGAAATTGTTTTTCACATCGGTGCCCAGGCGCACGATAAGCGAGAGGTCGCCTGAGTGCAGGTCGGTGGTGTTGTCGATCAGGGCTTCGGCGTGGTTCCACATCTGCAGGCGCTTGTAGTTGCGCAGGTCGAGCTGCGTGTTGCGATACACGGCGCGGGCATCTCCGGCATTGAGGTTTAGCACTTTGAGCGACATCGACTGCTCGTTGAGCTGCACCACCTGGCTCTGGCCGGGATCGGTGATGCGGGTCACGCCCGGAGGCAGCACGTAGTTCACGGGCGTGCGGCGGGAGTTTTCCTCGATATTCACCACCGAGATATCCAGCTCGCCCTCGGCGGGAGCGTCGCCTCGCGTGTTGAGGTTGAAGTCATAGGGGCGCCACTCGCCTCTCACGAGTTCGAGCGATGCGAAGCGCAGGTGTGTCACGGCCTTGAAGCCCGTGAGGAAGATGCGTGCAAACCGAATGGTGGAGAAGTCGTTGATGGTACCCACCTTGCGCTCGTAGTCGGCCAGAGGTATCTTGAACTGGAACCATTCCACGCGCAGGTCGTTGCCGTCCACGGTGCGCTGCAGCGATTCCTGGCGGTCGGTGATATAGTTCTTGCCCACCACGAGATCCTCCGGGCGTATCGACACCTTGTACTGGAAGTAGCGCTCGTATTCGTTCAGGGTGTTGTCCTGGTTGATGTCCTCCACGTCCGGTCCGCTTTTCGACGACTGATACAGCGGGTCGGTGGATTCATCGGGATTAAGCGAGTTGCCTTCCACTCCGTTGTAGCGCTTGTAGCGGTCGAGCACGCCCAGGCGCTGCTCGTCGTAGTCGTAGCCAAGATAGAAGTGGTAGTTGTCGCCTGCGGGGTCGTTGAGCGGCGAGAAAGCTTCGGCCTGCATCTGCTCCTGTGCGGCGGGAGAGAGTCGCGAGCGCAGCCCTGCAAGGTATTGGGCATAGCTCTCGTGGTCGTACTCCATGGCGTTGGGCAGGCCGTCCAGTCCCACGTCCTGCACCAGACGCGCGCCGTTGGCATTGTCGAAGCTGTAGGTTAGGGAGTTCTGGCGCGACACGCGGCCCCACACCGTGTTTTCGAGATACTGGTCGTCGCCGTCGTAGGGTATGCCGTTTTCGTAGCTCTTGAGGCCGTCCTTGAGGATGTCTTCGCTGATTTCGCCGAAGTTGAGATAGAGGTCGCCGCCCTCCGTGTTGGGGTTGTCGGGGTCCAGGAAGGGGTTGAGAAGCCAGAACTGCACGTATTCGATGTTGCTCTGCTCGAAGTTGGTGTTGTCCATGCGGCGCATGATGCCGCCCCAGCGTCGCTCGGGGTTGAGCAGCGCGCCTTCGTCGTCTACGGAGGTGTTGTCCAGGTTGTAGGGGCCGCGCTCGGTGGGGTAGAATGAGAGGTTCAGGGTCTGTATCGTGGCCGATTCTCCGTAGCTCTGGTCGCGGCCCGGGTAGATCTCGCGGGTGTAGACTTCGCGCACGTAGGGGTTGGAGAGTTGCTTCAGGTCGCTCTTGAGATATCCCGGGGCGAGCGACGAATTGCGCTGGGTGAAGAGGCGGTCGATATAGTACCAGTTGAGCAGGGCTCGGTTCTTGCCGTAGTCCACGTTGTTGCTCAGCGCGGCTTCCGGAAAGAGAGCGTTTGACCCCGGCTCCCACGGCGTCGACGCCAGCTGCCAGGCGTAGGGCGAGCGCAGGTCGATGCCCGATTGCGACGATTCGAAATCATCCACATAGCTTGAGCCGCGGTTGCTGCCGCTCTTCTGCGAGTGGGGGATAATGCGGGCATATTCGGCTGTGAGGCTCAGGCGCGACGGCGCAGTGGCATTCACGGTGGGGATCTTGTTGAGCAGATTGGTGAGCCACATGAACTCGCCGTTGTAGCTGAGGTTCACGCCCATCATGGTATTGCTCACGGTCTCGTCGCCGATATTCACTTTTTCCGTGAGAGCCTTTTCTGAGAAGTGCAGGAGGGTGGCACCCACGTTCAGCTGCTTGTTGAACTTGTATTGCAGGTCGAGGCCCATCAGCGTCTTTCGCTGGGTAGAGAACATCGACTGGTTTTCCAGCGTCACGCTTATGCTTTGGCCCGAGTCGATGATGCTTTGGTTCGTTATGGTCACTATACCCATCGCATAGTCCACGGTATAGTCGGCATTCTCCGTGAGGGTCACGCCTCCGGCGGTCACTATCACCGATCCTCGCGGCACGTTCATGGCGTTGAGGCGTATCTGCGAGCCGGACGATGCCTGGTATTCGCCTGTGAGCACAAACTTGTTTTTGTCGGCAAACTGCCGCGCCACCACCAGCGTGCTGTCGTAGAGCTCATTGTACACATATTGCTCGGCCAACCTCGGATCGCCGATTTTCTCGGCCAGGTGGGTGCCGAAAGGCTCCACCACGGGGAAGACCACTTTACCGGTCTGCGAGTAAATGGTGTAGCCTTCGATAAAGTCGAAGAAGCCGTCGGGATTGCCCTGCTCGTTGGAGTCGATGCGGTCGAGGTTCATCACCTGCAGCAGCGGCTGATTGTTGAGGCCCGGTACGGGCAGATAGTTGATCTGCGTGCCGGTGGTGTCGCTAAGGTATTTGATGTTGAGCTTGAACTTGCTTTTCTGAATCTGATAACCGCCTATGGAATAGACGTTTTTCATCATCAGGTCCCACATGGGCATCTGCGGCGTGGTGGTGGTGCCCTTGAGCATCTTCACGTAGAGCGACTGGTCGGTGGTGGTGATGTCGCCGGAAAATTCTCCCACCTGATATACG
>CAMWRI010000116.1 GCA_947176585.1 uncultured Porphyromonadaceae bacterium | reverse complement strand
GTGCCGGTATGGCTCCATTGCGTGCCCAGATCATGCACATGACCAAGACACTCAACACAACCGACCGCGTGATGAACTTCTTCTACGGCGCGCGTGCGCTCAACGAGGTGTTCTATCTCGACGATTTCCTAAAGCTCGAGAAGGAGTATCCCAACTTCAAATTCCACCTAGCCCTCGACCGCCCGGATCCCGCAGCAGATGCAGCCGGTGTGAAATACACTCCCGGATTCGTGCATCAGGTGATCTACGACACGTATCTCAAGGATCACCCCGCACCCGAGGATATCGAGTACTACATGTGCGGCCCCGGTCCAATGAGCAACGCCGTGAACGGCATGCTCGACAATCTGGGCGTTGATCCTTCAAGCATTCACTACGACAATTTTGGCGGATGATCGATCCTGTAAACTACATATTTGAAATGCCCCTGAAGGTGAGGGACTATGAGGTTGACTCCCAGGGCATAGTCAACAATGCCAATTATCAGCATTATCTCGAGCACACGCGCCATATGTTCTGCGAGCGTGCCGGAATTTCGTTCCGCGACATGCACCTCTCCGGTCTCGATCCGGTGGTGCGCCGTATCGAGATAGACTATCTGCACTCGCTGGGGCTGGGCGACACTATGATAAGCAAGCTGGCGCTTCAGCGTCAGGGACCTCTCTTCGTGTTCCGGCAGGATATTTTCACGCTTAAGGGCGAGCCCGTGGTGCGCGCCACCGTCAATATCGTGTGCCTCGAGGATGGCCGCCTCACCCGCGGCGAGAAATTGGCCGAAGCTTTCAAGGACTATATCTAAGATGACCGGGCTTTGCACGAAAATAGCATTCTCCATGTTGCGTGGCATCAATCTGGCCAACGCGCAGGAGTTGCTGCGGCGTGCGGGCTCGATGGAAAGCATCTTCACACGCTCCGAGAGCGAGCTTGCCGAGTTGCTCGGCCGCTCCGGCGGCATCGCTTCGCGGCAATACCGCGACTCAATAATGGAGCAGGCTGCCGGCGAGGAAATATTCGTGCGCAATTCGCATGTGCGCGCATGCTGTTTCACCGACGAGGATTATCCCGACCGGCTGCGTATGTGCGACGATGCTCCGGCGCTCCTATATATGCTGGGCAACACGCCTCTGCACAAGATGCGCACGGTGGCTATAGTGGGCACGCGCCATGCCACCCCCTACGGACTCGAAACCACAAAAAAGATAGTGCGCGAGCTCGCTGCTCGCTACTCCGATATCGCTATCATCAGCGGCCTCGCTTATGGCATAGATGTGGCCGCCCACAGGGCCGCGCTTGCTGAAGGCGTTCCCACGATCGGCGTGATGGCCAACGCGCTGAACACCGTGTATCCCGCCGACCATCGCGACACTGCCGCACGCATGGTGCGCGAGGGTGGCATGCTGGTATCGGAATACCCCACCTCGGCGCGGATCCACAAAGGTTTCTTCCTTGCGCGCAACCGCATAGTGGCTGCGCTGGCGGATGCCGTGGTTGTGGTTGAGAGCGACTTGCGCGGCGGAGCGATGGCCACAGCCAGAATCGCATCGGCCTACAACCGCGAGCTTTTCGCAGTGCCGGGGCGCGTGAGTGATGCGCAAAGCCGCGGCTGCAACGAGCTCATAGCCTCGCAGGCGGCTGTGATGCTGCGCGATGCAGGCGATATCGGTCTTGCACTCGGATGGAGCGAAAAAGTAGCTGAAGGCACCCAGGGCGAGCTGCCGCTTGAACTTTCGGGCAACCGCAAGCTCGTGGTGGATTATCTGCGCGAGCATCCAGGTGCCGGAATCAACGATATATGCGTGGGGCTGGGTATGAGCTACCCGGCGCTCAGCTCGCTCCTTTTCGAGCTTGAAATGAGCGAGATGCTCGTGCCGGTGCCCGGGGGCAGATATATGCTCACGAACGCCTGAACCACACATGCCGATCTTTGTTTAATCAGTAATCAAATATTCTTAACCCTCTCAGATAACCACATGGAAAAGAAATTCATTCCCGAATCGGAGCTCATCATCAACCCCGACGGCTCTGTTTTTCATCTGCATCTGCTCCCCGAGCAGCTCACCGACCGTATCATCCTCGTGGGCGATCCCGCCCGCGTGAATATGGTGGCCGAGTTCTTCGATACCATCACCTTCGAGGTGTCGAGCCGCGAGTTCCACACCATCGGCGGCACCTACAAGGGTAAGCCCATCATGTGCCTTAGCCACGGCATCGGCCCGGACAATATCGACATCGTGATCAACGAGCTCGACGCCCTCGCTAATATAGATTTCAAGACCCGCGAGGTGCGCGACAATAAGCGCGTGCTCACCATGGTGCGCATCGGCACCAGCGGTGCCCTCCAGCCCGAGCTGAGCCTGGGCACTCCCGTGATTGCCGAGCATTCCATCGGCTTCGACGGCGTGCTCAACTACTACGCCGGCCGCGACGAAGTGGCCGACCTCGAATTCCAGCATGAGTTCACCAAGCACACCCAGTGGAACGACAACTGGGCCAAGCCCTATGTGGTGCCTGCCGACCCCGATTTGGTGGCTCAGATCGGCGGCGACGACATGGTGCGCGGTATCACCATCTCCGCCGTGGGCTTCTACGGTCCGCAGGGCCGCGAGCTGCGTCTGCCTCTGGCCAATCCCGGCCTCAACGCCAGCATCGAAGCCTTCCGCTACAATGGTCGCTGTGTCACCAACTACGAGATGGAGAGCGCACCCCTCCAGGGACTGGGCAAGCTCATGGGCCATCGCGCCATGACCGTGTGCTCCATCATCGCCAACCGCTTCAACACCGAGGCCAACCCCAACTACAAGAGCGGCGTGCGCGACCTCGTGGCCACCGTGCTCGACCGCATCTGATTTTTCAGAACATATAATAAAGGCCGCCGGCGATATAATCCCGGCGGCCTTTATTATCAAAGATCTATGACCACTCCCGTGGAGAACGACGCAAAGTCGAGGCCTCGGGTGAGCACGCTCATGGGCGAGTAGCGCACGTAGACGCTCAGCCCGTTCATGCCCACGGCTGCGAAAAGATCAGCCGTGAATTTGTGGCGCGCGATGCGCGATGTGCTCTCGCGCTGCTTAGCCCCATCGGCATCGAGCCAGCGGGAGCGCAGGCTTCCGTGGGTGTTGAAGCAGAGCATCGGCCCGAATGAATAGCCCAGCCTGTGGCGGGGCGAAAAATACAAATTCTGCGTGAACAGTACGGGCAGCGTGAGGCTGAACACCTTGACGCGCGACGATTGCAGCGTGATATCCGGATCGTAGGGCGCGAAATCCACGCCGCCGCGCTCGTCCGCCGTGAGCCGCAGGTCGGGAATGGTGCGGTAGTTACGCCACGAGATGCCGAGGCCCGCGCTCAGCGAGCAATCGCTTTTGTAGAAACGCAGTGCCACGCCCAGCACCTGCAGCCACGACAGTTCAATGGACCGTCCCATGTCGAAGCACTCCGAGCAACCCGATGCTTGAACGAATCCCACCAGCGGCATTGAGCTCACGATGTCCCAGCCCATGCGCTCGTTGCCCCAGAGCTGCGCGGCCAGGCGCTTTGATTTTTGGCGGCTGCTCACTGTGCCGCGGGCAGGGAATGGCTCGGCGATAGTCACGCGCCCGGCGGCATCTTCCACGGTCACCTCCACGCAGCTGTCGGTTTCGGCTATCGTGAGAGAGGCATTTCCGGCACGCAGCAGCGTGTCGCAGTTTTCGGCTGCGTGTGCCTGAGCGGCCACGCATAGTGCTATAGCAGTCAGAATTTTCTTAATCATGGTCAGAAAGTGGAGATTAATCCCACGGATATGGCTTTAAACTCGGGGCCGAATCCGTTGGTGAAGATTGACGTAGGGGAATACCTGAGATAAAGAGCCGCCCATTTGATGCCGCCAGTTATCGCCATGTCGGGCGTGAGCGCGCGGGTGTGCAACCCCTTGAAAGTGTGGCGAGTGGTAATATTCCCTATGCGGTAGGAGGTGTAGGCGCTCGCGGCGAAGTTGAAATTCAGCCACGTTCCCGCGCCTATGAATCCTTTTCGCCCTATGCTGTAGTAGAGCATTACGGGGGCGACGACCCTCCATGTGCGCAGGCGCGAGGTGCTGCGGGCGTTCTCCGGCCCGGTGGTAATGAGCAGCCTGCCGTGATCGGTGTCGAAAGCCATTTCACTGTCGAGCGACCATTGGCTGTAGCCGATGCCTGCGCCGGCCGATAAGCACACGTTACCCAGGCGGATTTTTCCGTCCATGAAACTCGTGAGACCCACTTCCACGGAAGCGCCGAGCGGCGCGCCTCCCACGGGGATACCGGCACCGATGTACAGGCCATCGCCGGGCGTGTATCCTCTGCGCCTGCGCTCTCTCTTGGCGGTGATAGGGCCGAATATTGTTGAGAAATCGATGGTTACTTCGGGCTGCATGGTCGAGTCGGCCGGTAGCGCTTCCATTTCGTACTCGTAGGTGAACCCCGGCTCGTAGGGCTGACCTTTGGCCCTAACCATGAGGCCGTGGTCGCTCCTGCACACCAGCACGGAATCCACATCGTGCAACGCCACCACCGTATCGGCGCTTTCCTGCGCCTGGCCGGACAGCCACGCGACAGCAGCGGCGGCAAGTAGTAAATTACGGTATTTCATTTTTTCAAGAGTTTCTTCAATTGATCAATGTCGGCTTTGCCCTCGATATACACGAGAATCAGTTTCCCGGAGCCGTCCAAGGCGGAATTAAGATAGAGCACATAGCGGTTGAGGCCTCCCAGCGGCGGGAGGCGATAAAGACCGTAGTACAGCTTGCCGCCGCGCAGCTGCACCTCTCGCTCGGCGGCTCCGGCGCCATCGTGCTTCACCAGTCTTTCTATCTCCGCCACAGTCTCGGGCTGCGGATTTTCCACTGTGATGCTGCGGTAGAGCTCAAGTTTCATTTTCCTGAGCTGCCCTCCGGAGATGTAGGTTTCGGAGCCCCATGCATTTCCACGTGAGTTGCCGAACAGCCGGTTTATAGCCAGACCATCCTGTGCGAGCGCCGTAAAGCCTGCGCACGAGGCTATCAGCAATATTATCAGGCGTATATATCTCATGGTATCGAAATTATTTCGTTTATTTCCTGCTGCATTCCGCTTTCGGCCTCGCCCATGGCGTCCAGCTCCGCGGCCATGATGGCCAACACGGGCTCCGATTGGTCAATGCGCGTGCCGTTCACGTAGGATAGGTACACCGCGTCGGGCGCGTCGCCTCGGTAGCTTATGTTCCAAGCCGTGAAGCCCAGGGCTATCACCGCGATGGCGGCAGCATAGCGGGCGAAGCGTGCATGACTCCGGCGCCGCGTACGCCGCTGCGCCGCAAAGACTCCCATCACAGCGCGGGCCTCGTCGGCATCCTTGCCTTTCACCTCGGGCGACGCCAGCGCTTTGCGCAGGGCTGCTTCCTCGGCCTCGCTCGTGAGGCCGTCGAAGTATTTGTCGATCAGTGCTTTCAAAGCTGTGTTGCTCATTATCTACAATTGTTGCTTACGGTATAAATCTCTCACCGTGCGGCGTGCACGGCTCAGAATCATTCTCACATTCGCCTCCGAGATGCCGTAGCGCTCCGCGATATCGCCTATGTCCCACCCATCTCGGTCGCGCAGATAGAGCACCCGGCGTTGCTGCTCCGTAAGCGCGCTTTCGATCAGCCGTGTCACGTGCGCCAGCGTGTCGGCCCTGTCGGCTCGCTCCTCGTCCTCACGTGCCGCCGGCTCGGCTGTTTCATTAGTGGGCTGCACTCTCGCACGCTCCCTGAGCGTGTCGATACCCGCGTTGCGCACGGCTGCCGACAGCATTTTCTCTGCCTGTTCATGTGATGTGATGGCGTGTCGGTGGCGCCACAGCCGGAAGAACGCCTCCTGCAACGCGTCGTCGGCATCGTCGCGCGAGCCCGTGAGGCGCATGGCGGTGCGTCTCAGCCTGTGGCCGATGCGGTTGAACGCTGCTATGAGTGATTCGTCTTCCATTCTATATACAAGACGGCGCCGATGCGGATTTGCAACAGCGCCGTCTTGTTTTTTATTTATTTTTTTTTCGTCGGGGGGCCGAAAAGCCTCTTAATCAGGTCCGGCCGGTGCATTTTCTGCAGGCTGCGCGTGATTTCTATCCTGTAAGTGCGGTCATACCAGAAGAAGTAGCGCCTTTGCGCCAGCTTTTCCTGCGGCGTGCGTGCCGTATAAACCTTTTCGAGCGTATAGGGGTGATAACCTGAGTAATATATCTCTGTGGCCACCGTCATCGGGGTGGGGGTGAAGTCCTGCACCTGTTCCAGATGAAAATTCAGGTCCTTGGTCTCTGCCGCGAGCATCGCCATGTCGATTTCGCGGCATCCGGGATGGCTGCTGATAAAATAGGGTATGAGCTGCTGTTTCAGTCCGTGGGAGAGATTCACCTCGTCGAAAAGCTTCTTGAAGTCGTAGAATAATGTGAACGGCGGCTTGCGCATCACGCGCAGCACCTCGTCGCTCGTGTGCTCGGGAGCCACCTTGAGGCGCCCGCTCACGTGGTCGGCTATCAGTTCGCGGCAGTAGCGGCGGTTCACTGCGTCCTTCGCGCGGTCGCCGGTGGGGTGCATGGCCAGATCGTAGCGCACTCCGCTGCCCACGAAGCTCTTGCGCACACCGGGCACAGCATCGGCGCTGTGATATATATCGAGCAGTGCGCCGTGGTCAGTGTCGAGGTTGGGGCACGGCGACGGATGCAGGCACGACGGACGGCGGCACTTTGCGCAGATGCTCTTGTCTTTGCCTCCCATTGCATACATATTGGCCGACGGGCCCCCAAGATCGCTAATATATCCTTTGAAATCAGGCATTGCCACCACCTGGCGCACCTCGCTCATTATCGACTCCTTGCTGCGCGAAGCGATGAACTTGCCCTGGTGGGCCGATATGGTGCAGAACGCACACCCGCCGAAGCACCCGCGGTGCAGGTTCACGCTGTGGCGTATCATCTCGTAGGCCGGGATACGAGTGCCGCGGTAGGGAATGCTAGTCGTAGCGTAAATGGTGTCTATAATATTCGCCTCTGTCTCTCTAGCGTGAT
>CAMWRI010000115.1 GCA_947176585.1 uncultured Porphyromonadaceae bacterium | reverse complement strand
AACGTGGCTATGGCATAGCTTTCCGTATAATAACTGATGTCGTGTAGATTGAAGTTGATATCCTCGTCGAAGTCCACTGCGAAATTATCGAGATTGGCTTCTCCGCGCGAATAGTTGAACTGCAATCCCACGCTCTGGTTATTTCTCACGAAATAGCTGATAGCCGGCTTGATACTGTACATCTTGCCCTTGAAATCAATATTGTTGAGCAGCGACAGCAACTGCACATCCTCGGTGTCGAGTTCGCCATAGGATGCGTTGAGGCCGAAGCCCCACTTGCCTTTTGGCACATAGAGCCAGTTGAACAATCCACGGTCGAAACGCCCGTAATTGCGCTCGGGTATAATCATGTGCACGGTATCCTCGCCCACCATCACAAGTTCATCGGGAATGCTGTCAGGGTTGATCTTTAGTTTTCTCACGATATTCTGCGCGCACGCATCGTGCACGAAGCTCAGGGCCGCCACGCACAGAATCAAAGACAGGAGCGTACGTTTCTTGTTCATAGTCTACAGATAGAAAGCCACTCCAAACATGATGGAGAACAGATTAATTTTGAAATTTGCCGCACGCATGTGGCGATGTGCCACATATATCTGGTCGGTGGTGCTCTTGGTGGAAGTGTAGTTATATCCGAGCACACCCACGTTCACTTCCAGCGCTGAGTAGTTGTTCAGGAACACCACCACGCCGGGCGCAAGACCGGCGCTGAAGTTGAAATTACGTTCGTAGGTACCCGTAAGATTCTGTCCTATGCCGTTTGCGATCTTGCTCTGGCCGCCGCCCAGCTCGATCTGCAGCTCATTGAACAGACCGAAACGCGTGTTGTCGCCCAGACTCATATACATGCGCAGCGCGCCTGTCATAATATACGAGTGATTGATCGAGAACAGATGGTCCACATTGTAGCCGGTCTCGGGGTCGAGCACCACATCGGCGCTGTTGAGGCGCGTGCGCGAACGCGTGTAGGCGAACCTTCCGCCGGCAGCAAGATCATCCCGGAAAGCAAAGAGCACCATGGGGCTGAGCTTGAAAGAATATGTGTCGCCCTTGAGATTCTCGATAATGAAGAACTGATAATTATCCTGATCACTCTGCGAATAGCTCACACTCACGCCCGTGATCCACTGCCCTTTGGGGATAAAGGACTTACGGGTGATTTCGCGCGAGAACTGCGGGATTGATATTTTCGCGGTGTCCGGCGCCGCAGTTTCCACCGCAACAGTATCCGCAAGGGATGCGCCTGCCACCGACGGCAGCAGCATCGCACCCAATATCATCAATATTTTACAACGTTTTCTAAGCATATCAAAGCTACGGACTTCAATAAACCGCAAAATTGCGCTGTAAAGTTACGCATAAACTGCGAGAAAACGAAATTTAACACAAAAAAACACCCGGAGCCGACAGCCCGGACAATGTTTCACTCATGTTACACCTCGATAACATTTTGGCTAAATCCACAAAAAATCACCACATCCAAAAACATATTGCGCCTTGATTGGTTATAAAGTCAAAAAGCGGCGGAAACCATAGATGGAACAGCGCCCGCATTTCATCACACAACACTGAATAATCGAGAACACCGACAATGATAACCCAGAAAGTCATAGACACCCTTTACAAGCAATACGCCAAAGCGCCCAAGAGCCTTGATTGCCTCGACATGCCCCTGCTCTTCGATGTTGCGGGAGCACATCACAATGTGAGCGTAGACATGGACGACAATTTCAATGCCGAGCTTGTAATTGGCAGTATTGACGAAAAGTCGCCGTTCCACCGCCTTCCCATGCACCATATACATGCCATAGTGCCTTTCGAGGAGTGGGTGGCCATCGTTATGCATTCGTCGCTGATTTTCCTGAATAAGAAAGACAACAAGGTGTCGGTGCACCTCAAGCCCATCCGCGACAGCTTCATGGATCGGCTGCGTCGCTCGCTGTCAAAGACCGAGTGATTCAGCCACTTCCACGGCATCGAGAATCAGCGGCAGCTCCGATATCCCGACGCCTTTAGAAGCAAGCACGGAAATATCATCCATTATAGCCTTCCTAAGCGTTTCTCGATCGCCACCGGAGGCTGTTTTTGTTTTCATATACAGCCTCACGGCATCTGCCATCCGGCCCTCGGCCCAAGCCAGATGCCCCATATTCAGATAGTCGCGCGAGTCCGGGTTGTCGGCAAGAATCTGCCTGTAGCACTCACGGGCAGCTTCCATATCATCACACATGAAGTTGCACCAGGCGAGCGGACGCAGCAAATTGTGCGTAGCGGAGCCTTCGGAGAATTGAATATCACGCAATCTTTGGGCAGCTTCGGAGTAACGCCTGGCCTCGATCAGGGCGTAGGCCAGGGATATGCGGTCCGACACATCAGCATCCGGCTTGCGGCACAGACGCTCGAGCACTTCCACTGCCCTGCCCGACTTGCCTGTGGCACGCAGCATCGCCGCGAGGCGCCGGGCGGTCCAGCTTGAATTATCACCCATGAGGTCGGCTATGGAATAACATTCCGCCGCCTGCTCATACCGGCCCATCTTTTCGTGGCAATAACCGCTTTTCTGATATAGCTCGGGCGTGGGCTCCTGCAGGGAAGCAAGTTCATTATAGCAGGCAAGTGCGTCTTGCCAGGCTTCGATCTTGAACAGCAGTTCCGAGGTGGCCTGCAGGGTGTGGGGCTGCGCAAGCACATCGTGCAACAACGGGTTGTTGAGCAGGAATACACCTTTCCCGAACGGGTCGAAGAACTCGTTGCGGCGGCTGTAGAGCTTGTAAAACCGATAAACATTCTGCACATACGAGCGTGCCGTGACAGCGAGAGACGCCCCCTCCTCATGCCTCATGGCTTCTTCTATAGCCGAACGCGAGGCATCGAGCTGCTGCCCGAGCCGCTCTCTTTGCGATGCGGGCATCGCATTGACGGAAAAAAGGATGGAAAATTTGTCGTTGTCGCACGGAAGCGGCATACGGCAGAGCACGTCCACAAATCCGCCGGTGTCGCCCGACAGCGCCTGCGAGACATCATGCTGATAATCGTCGAAGGGCGTGAACCAGGCCGTTATGTCGTTGAAAAACGGAAAGTTTTTTAAGTGGGCGAACGCGCCCATGAATACATCGGCACCCTCAAGCGACATCTCCGAGAACTCACGCATGCGATCCATCATCCCGCTTTCGTGCATCTTCTTTTCCCACTCCGGATTGGCATCAGGCTCGGCATTGAAATCACCCATCTGGTCGAGATGCGATTCTCCCCACATTTTTTTACCGAGCTCCATGATGTCGGGCATCATATCGTCGGCAATATGCCGTACCACTCGTTCGGTGTCGCGCGAGCGAAGCAACTCCGTATAGACGGTGCGCACGCGCTCGGGCCATAACGGATGCTCGGCGGCGGCACAGAGGCGATTCGCCACACTATCGGGATGCTTGCGGTTACGGAAACGGAACAATGCAAGCAACAGCCACGTCACAGCCGCAAGAGCCTCGCGGTCGTCGTCGCTGTAGTCCACGATAGCGGCAAGGAGCTCGAGGCGCCGAGCATCGTAAAACTCCATAAGTCCCAATCCGATGGCGGCTATCAGGCGCATTCTGTCGCTGTGGATGAGTCCGGAGCCGGACGTACACATCTGCTCGAGGGCATTCCCATCAGTCTTGGAAAGAGGGAATGCGGTCCATACGAGGGCAAACAGCTGATTTCCCAGCTCGTTCAGTTCGTTGGCCTTGCGCTCCGAGCCTTCCACTGCAAATTGGGATAGCGATTCCTCACGGGCTTTTCCGTACAGGGCCGCAACGGAAGCTATAGTCTGCTCGGGGTGCATACGCAGGGTACGCACATTATTATAATATAGAGACGGGGTGGCCTCGGAAGCCAGCAAGCGGTAGCAGCGGTCGGCTATCCCGCGTATATCGGCCCGCAGTTTTTCGTAGCTTTCGCTGCGTGTGGGATCGGCCGCTCCCTCGGCAAAATATCTGAGGAGGTAGCGATAATGGCTCTCCGCGCCATCTATTTCATTCCGTATATCATATGGGAGCGAGGGCACGGCGCGCAGCAGTCCCAGAGCCTCGATTATGCGGCCGTCGGCCACGGCTGAGGCCACGGCGGTCCGCATGGAGTTTATTTCTTTGTTGGTCATACCTTAATAATGCAAATTGTATGCCAAAGTTCATCTGTTGCGAAATAGCTCCACCACAGAGGCCATATCAGATTTACCGATAGCTGCGTCAGGTAAAAGGATGCTGCGCCCGGCAACCGTGACGAAACGCATGTAGCCACCGTCGTGCTCTATCTCGCGCACATCTTTCCACTCAATAATTTCAGGATTGAGCCGACTGAAGCCCTCTTCCTCACGGTATTCCAGCACAAGACCGCGCTCGTCGAAAACTACCGAGTGGGGCCTGGAGGATCTGACGGCATCCGGAGCGAGGGCCGTGGTGCACCACACGAAAAACAGTGCCATGGGCCACAGAATGAAGATGGCCATCATGGCCACAATGAGCCACTGCAGGTCCCATAATCCCATGACAAGAAGCACTGCCACCGGAACCACAAAAAGAAACCATCGCTTCCACAGCCACTGCTGCGCAAGCCGTGCGGCAGTGACCGAGGGAGCGATGGCAAACTCGCTGGTGCGTATCACTTATCTGTTTTCGGGAAGAGTGATCTGCGGTTTGATACCGTCGCGTTCGAGAAGGGCTTCGATACCGGGATCCTCGCCGCGGAAACGGCGATAGAGCTCTGCGGGATTCTCGGTGCCGCCTTTCATAAGAATGTTGGTGCGGAACGAGTCGGCCGTGGCCTTGTCGAAAATACCGTTCTTCTTGAACTGCGCGAATGCATCTGCATCAAGCACTTCCGCCCATTTGTAGCTGTAGTAGCCTGCGGCGTAGCCACCCGCAAAGATGTGGCTAAACTGCGGCGAGGTGAGCGATCCTTCCACGGGTGCGAAAATCTGCACCTGCTCGGTGGCCTTACGCTCGAAATCGGCCACATCATCCACGGGAGCATCGGTGGTGTGCCAAGCCATGTCGAGATAGCCGAACATCAGCTGGCGCAGGCAGGCGTAAGCGGCCCCGAACTGCGCGCTGGATATCAGTCCGTTCACAAGCTCCTGGGGAATGGGTTCGCCGGTCTGATAATGGCGGGCGAAGCCATCGAGGAACTCACGCTCCGTGAGATAGTTTTCATTAAACTGCGAGGGGAGCTCCACAAAGTCGCGATACACGCTGGTACCGCTGAGCGATGCATAGTTCACATCAGTGAGCAGGCCGTGAAGCGCGTGGCCGAATTCATGCAGGAAAGTCTCCACCTCGTAAGGAGTGAGCAGCGAGGGAGTGTCGCCCGTGGGCTTCGTGAAGTTCATCACTATGGACACGTGCGGACGCACATCCACGCCGTCTTCGGTGATATACTGATCGCGGAAACCGGTCATCCACGCGCCGGGACGCTTGCTTGCGCGGGGGAAGAAATCGGTGTAGATCACGCCTATGAATTTGCCGTCGGCGTCCGTCACATCGAAGGCCTTCACATCCGGGTGATACACCTCGATGCTGTCGTTCTGCGTGAACTGCAGGCCATACAGGCGCGTGGCCAGGCCGAACACGCCGTCTATCACATTGTTGAGCTCGAAATACGGGCGCAGGGCTTCCTCGTCGAATGAGTATTTCTCGGTCTTAAGCTTATTGGAATAATAACTATAGTCCCAGGGATTGATTGCAACGGGTTTGCCCTCGAGTGCCGAAGCATAGGCCGTAAGTTCGGCCATCTCCTGCTGCAGGGCGGGCTTATAGGCGTCGCGCAGACGGTCGAGCAGACCGTACACTCCCTCGGGATTCTGTGCCATAGTGCGCTTGAGCGAGTGCGTGGCATAGTTGGGCGCACCCAGCACGTTGGCCAACCGGAGGCGCAGTTCGGCAATCCGGCGCAGCACGGCGGTGTTGTCGTACTCGCCGCTTGTGTTGCGTCCGGTGTAGAGGCGATACATCTTCTCGCGCAGGTCGGGACGGGAAGAGTATTTCATGAACGCCATATACACAGGCTGGTCGAGCGTAAACAGATATTCGCCCTCCCTACCCTTAGCGGCGGCAGCTTCTGCAGCGGCGCTCACACTGCTTGCAGGCAGACCGTCCAGATCGTCGGCCGTAAGCCATATTTCATAGGTGGGCAGTTCTTTCTGCACGTTCTGGCCGAAGCGCGTGGTGAGTTCGGAAAGTTCGGCGCTCAGTTTCCTGAATGTTTCGCGATCTTCACCTTCGAGGGCGGCTCCTGAGAGAGCGAAAGAGTCGTAGGTGTTCTGCAGCAAGGTCTTCTGCTCGGGAGTGAGATCGTAAAGATCCCGGTGATCGTAGACGTATTTCACTTTCTGCCACAAAGCCTCGTTGAGCACCAGGTTAGTGCTGTATTCCGAGAGCTTGCGCGATGCTTCGAGGCTGATGTTCATCATCTCGTCGTCGGCATTGGCGGAAAGGAGCGGGAAGAACACGTTGAGCACGCGGTTCAGATCTGCGCCCACTCGCTCGAGAGCCACGATAGTATTTTCAAAATCAGGCACAGAGCGCTCCTTCGTGATAGCATCTATCTCTTGCTGAGCCTTTTCGATGCCACGGTCTATTGCGGGCATCCAATGTTCGTTTTTGATCTCCGCGAACGGAGCGGTAGCATGCACGCCCTTGAATTCGTCGAAGAACGGGTTTTGTGCGTTACTCATGAAACCGGTGGTGATTAACAGGGTTAACGGAATGAGAATTCTTTTCATTTGACAAGTATCTATTCATAATCTTTACAAAGATACGCATTTTTATTGAAATAGCAGCAAAATATTTTCTTCTGTTCCTTTTGTCGCTTGTGTCATTTTGTATCTTATACCTTTAGTCAGCACCCAATGATTCCCTACGGCGCAGGACTTTTCAACGAGGGATAGCGGCTCCGAATAAAGGGCGCTCCATGGCGTGCCCCTTATTCAGAGTCGCGTGTACGCGTGGCAGTCATCGGATTTTCACCCGAAGACAAACACTTTATTCTGTGGTGGCGGGACGTTTTCCGCAGCTGCGAGGACGCGCGATTGTCGGAGCTTGCGGAAGCGGTCCCATTGCTCAGGTGGGATCGCGAGGGTGGAAGGTTATTCGGTGAAACATTTGATGTAGATTGGCAGATTAAATGGGTGAATAAATCGGGTTGATTATCTCGTGGGGTGTAAAACGCCGGCCGGCAGACGCCCTGAGCTCAGGGGCATCGTTTTTGTTTTACACTGCAAAGTTACAACATCGCAATGCTCGTTTTTCCTATAAT
>CAMWRI010000114.1 GCA_947176585.1 uncultured Porphyromonadaceae bacterium | reverse complement strand
CTCAGGATGAGCTCCTTGTCCTGGATGTTGCTCTTGCTCACGAGCTCCTGGAAACCTTCCCAGTCTTCGGCGGTGAACTGCGATGTGAGTTCGCCGAATTCGGTGATTTTGTCCTTCTTCAGTTGGTCGCGCAGGTAGGCGTCGGTATTGTGCTCGCGGTTCTCGGCCAGGCGACGGTTGAGGTCGTAGCCGCCATCGGGCGATGCGTACGACGATATGTTGATTTCCTCGATCTGACGGTTATCGGCAGCACTGGCGTTGCGGATTTCCTTCTGCAGCTCGAGCATTGCATCGGTCTTGAGCTCGCCGGCACGGATATTGGCCTGGTTGATGAGGAACATGATGTCGGCGGCATATTTCTCGTTGATGATACGCTGGAAAGCATCGGGGGCGAGAGCGGGAGTGACGCCGGCGGCATCGGCCATGGCTGCGGTGGTGATCACGCCTTTGGCCACTCGCACGCGCGGAAGCACATACTGCTTGGCGCCCTGGCGTACGTTGAACGCGAGTTCAAGCTCGCTCTGAGCCATCTCGGGCACGTAGTTGTAGCTCACGGGAATGGTGAGTGTGCCGCCTTGCTCGTAGCTCACTACGGGAGCGTTGCCGCGCACGTTCTCGCCCTGGAAGCTGTAGGGCTGCGAGGCGGTTTCGGTGCCGTTGTACACCAGATAGGGGGTGACCGTGACCTCGGCGTTCTTCACGAAGAACTTGGCGGGCACACGGGCGCTCACGGTGGCGGGCACCTTTTCGCCCACAACTTCGAGCGGATTGGGATTCACAGTGAAATAGTCGGAACTGAACTGTCCGAGTTTCTTTCCGCAGGAGCTGAGAGCCAGAACGGCACCGGCAGCTGCGAGCACGCATAGTTTGCGATTCATAATGTGATATTGGTATGGTTAATTATGTTGGCGATAATATTTAGTGCAAATATCGCCATTTTTGAGGGGTCGGCAATCTTTAGGCTCCATTATTTTAAGAAAAATCTTATCTTTGCAGAAACAAACCTTTTATTCCGAATCATGAAACATAAATCCCGACTATTTCTTTCGCTCTGTGCACTGGGCACTTGCTTCGCTGCCAGCGCCGAGCTGAAACTATCATCCCTTGTGAGTGACAATATGGTGCTTCAGCAGAAAGCCGAAGCCCGCCTGTGGGGCAGCGCCACACCCGGTTCTGAAATCACCGTGCGCCCGTCGTGGGGGAATGCCGTGACCGTAAAGGCAGACGCCGACGGTGCCTGGCTGGCTTCCGTGGCCACTCCAGCCGCATCCTACGACCCTGTGAATATCGAGTTCACTACATCGGCCGGCGACAAGGCCACGGTGAGCAACGTGCTGATAGGAGAGGTGTGGCTGGCTTCCGGCCAGAGCAACATGCAGATGCCGCTCAAGGGTTTTCCCGGCTGCGCCGTGCAGGACGGTCTGGACGAGGCTATAAATGCCAAGACGATACCCGGTGTGCGCATGTTCAACGTGCCCATGGTGCAGAACTATGAGCCTCAGGAAACATGCGGCGGCCGGTGGATGACCACCGAGAACTACCGCGACGCCATGGAATTCAGTGCCACGGCATGGTTTTTCGCAAAGTCGCTGAGCCGCGCTCTTGATGTGCCCGTGGGCATTGTGAACTGCTCCTATGGCGGCTCGCGCGTGGAGAGCTGGACGCCCCGCGACATGCTCGAGGGCTACTCCGACGTGTCGCTTGACCATGCCGACATGGAGGCCATGACGGACTATCTGCGTCCCATGCTCATGTACAATGCCATGTTCCGTCCCATCGAGCGCTACACGTATAAAGGTATCATCTGGTATCAGGGCTGCTCCAACGTGGGACAGCACGAGAATTATCCCGTGCGCCTCGCCGCCATGGTTGAGCGCTGGCGCAAGGAAATGGGCCTGGGCGAGATTCCTTTCTATTATGTGGAAATCGCGCCGTACGATTATGAGAGCGGCGACTATGCAAGCGGCGCGCGCCTGCGCGAGGCGCAGTTCAAGGCCCAGGCGCTTATCCCCAACAGCGGCATGGTGAGCACCAACGATCTGGCCGAGCCCTTTGAACTCCATAACATTCACCCCCGCCGCAAGGCACCCGTGGGCCAGCGCCTGAGCTATATGGCGCTGAACCGCACCTATGGCCACGACAGCGTGTGCGACAGTGGCCCCGAATATGCAGGCTGGAAGGCCAAGGGACGCGAAGCATGGGTGGCTTTCAAGAACCTGCCCATGGGTATCTGCCGCAACTATATGCTCGAAGGCTTCGAGCTGGCTGGTCCGGACCGCGTGTTCCATCCCGCCACAGGCTGGCTGCACTGGCAGACCAACGAAGTGGTGCTCACGGCCGACGGAGTGGACGAGCCTGTGGCCGTGCGCTACGGTTTCGGCGATTTTAAGCCCGGAACGCTTATCGGTGGTAATGAGCAGCCCGCGGTGCCTTTCCGTACCGACGACTGGTAACAATTTGCGCTTTCCCTTGTTATATATTTTATGAAAGACAAAAATATATCATGGGAATGGGTCGAAGAGCATATCGCCGACGACCCTAAGGCGCTGTGGCTTAAGTTCGGAAAAGAACGCGAAGCCGAGATCACACAGATAGAGTGCCGCCGGCGTTTCGGCAAGAAGCTTGCGGCCACTCTGCTGCGTGTGCCGCATTGGCTGTTCCCGTCGGTGCTCGCAGGCGAGCAGAGCACTTCGGATCGCCTCGCGGTGTTTCACTCTTCGCTCGTGCCGGAATGTGCCCGCATGGTCGACCTCACTGCCGGACTGGGCATAGACGCCTTGCACTGTGCGGGAGTGGCGGCGAGCGTGGTGGCCGTGGAAATGGACCGCGAGCGCGCGGAGGCTCTTGCTGCCAATGTGCACGAAGCGGCTGCCGATAATATTGAAGTGGTGGAGGCCGATTGCCGGGAATGGCTCGAAGGCTACAATGGCGAGCGCTTCGACATAGCATTTATCGACCCGGCGCGCCGCGACGCCGCCGGAGGCCGGGTGTTTGCGCTCTCCGACTGTGAGCCGGATATCACGGCCATGCTGCCGCTGCTGCGGGAGAAATGTCGCAGGGTGCTGGTGAAGATGTCGCCTATGCTTGATATATCAAGCGTTCTGGAGGCATTGCCGGCCTGCGTGCGAATCTTCTCGCTGGGCACACCCACCGAGTGCAAGGAGCTGCTTGCTCTGCTCGATTTTGACCACGAACCCGGTACTGCCGACGAGATTGCCATAGAAGCCGTGACCGTGGGGCCCGACACCACCCACACTTTCCGCTGCACCCGCGCCGAGGAACTTGTGGCTGATGCCGTCTACGGTGTGCCACGTGCAGGCGATATCGTGTGCGAGCCTTATCCTGCAGTGATGAAAGCCGGCGCCGTGCGCCTTGTGTCTCAACGCTACTCCCTGCAAAAATTGGCACCCAACACGCATGTGTATTTTGCATCTGCTCCCTCGGCCGACTTTCCCGGCGAGCAGCGCAGGGTGGTGGAGGTGCTACCGTGGGCATCAAAGGTGCTTAAGCGTTTCCGCAACAAATATCCTCGCCTGCAGGTGGCCACACGCAATTTCGGCATGTCGGCGGAGGCTCTGCGGAAGAAACTTGATGTGACCGACGGTGGCACGGGCCGCCTGCTTGCCGTGACCGACCTCAGCGGTGAACGCCATCTAATAGTGCTGGAATAAAACTGATTCTTACTAATATAGCAATAAAGGCCGCGCATCCGCGCGGCCTTTATTGCTATAGGGTTGTATCTGATTATACGAGGAAGCCGAGGAGCACGCCGGCAGCAACAGCCGAGCCGATTACGCCGGCCACGTTCGGACCCATGGCGTGCATCAGCAGGTAGTTGGAGGGGTCGTATTCGAGGCCCAGATTGTTGGAGATACGTGCGCTCATGGGCACAGCCGATACGCCGGCGTTGCCGATGAGGGGGTTGATCTTCTTGTCCTTTGGAAGAACCAGGTTGAAGAGCTTCACGAAGAGCACACCGCTGCTGGAGGCAATGATGAATGCCATGAAGCCAAGGAAGAAGATGAAGATGGTCTGGGGCGTGAGGAACTGCGATGCCTGAGTGGAAGCGCCCACGGTGAGGCCAAGCAGGATTGTCACAATGTCGGTGAGGGCATTGCTTGCGGTCTTGGCCAGGCGGGTAGTCACACCGCATTCACGCAGCAGATTGCCGAAGAAGAGCATACCCAGCAGGGGCAGACCCGAGGGTACCACGAAGCAGGTGAGAAGCATGCCCACGATGGGGAATATGATCTTCTCGTTCTGGCTCACGGCGCGGGCGGGCTTCATGCGGATAAGGCGCTCCTTCTTGGTGGTGAATAGGCGCATGATGGGCGGCTGAATCACAGGCACAAGTGCCATGTAGGAGTAGGCCGACACAGCGATTGCACCCATCAGGTTGGGAGCCAGCTTCGACGACAGGAAGATAGCCGTGGGGCCGTCTGCACCGCCGATGATGGCGATAGCACCTGCCTGGTCGGGAGCAAAGCCCAGCAGAAGGGCTACCATATAGGCACCGAAGATACCGAACTGGGCGGCTGCGCCTATGAGCATGAGCTTGGGATTGGCGATGAGGGCCGAGAAATCGGTCATGGCACCGATGCCCAGGAAGATGAGCGGGGGATACCAGCCGGCCGACACGCCGTTGTACAGGATATTGAGCACGGAGCCCTCTTCGTAGATGCCCACTTCAAGACCGGCGCCGGTGTTGAAGGGCACATTACCGATGAGGATGCCGAAGCCGATGGGCACCAGGAGCATGGGCTCGAAGTTCTTCTTGATGGCAAGCCAGATGAAGAAGAGACCCACGGCCAGCATCACGAAGTTGCCTATCTCAGCGTTGGCAAAACCCGTCAGTTCCCAGAACTGACGCAGGTTGTTGAGCAGAAAATCGCCGAATGACATATAGCAGCGATTTTATTATTCGAGGGTGATGAGCACTGCGCCTTCCAGCACGGAGTCGCCGGCGTTCACGTTAATGGATGCCACACGGCCGTCCTTGCCGGCATGAATGGCGTTTTCCATCTTCATGGCCTCGAGCACTACCACGGTGTCGGCAGCCTTGACTGCGTCGCCCACCTTGACGGGAATCGAGAGCACCACGCCGGGCAGGGGAGCCTTCACGGCTGCGCCGGTACCTGTAGCGGCGGGTTTAGCGATCACTTTCTCGCCGCCGCTGGTGCGGGGTGCGGCGGCAGCCTTGGGAGCGGCAGCCACCTTCACGGTAGCGGCTTTTGCCTTATCCATTTCCACCTTATAGGGCACGCCGTTCACTTCTACTTCCACAACATTGTCGTTGAGGTCGCCGATGCCCACCTTGTAGGTGTTACCGTTGATTTTATATTTATATTCTTTCATTGTTGCGATTTGTTGGGTAATACTTTGTGAGAGTGGGTAATTAGCGACGGTGGTGCTGAGGAACCTCGCGCAGGCCGTAGATCTTGGAGCTCCAGGGCGAGTAGGCACGTTTCACCTTGTTGATGGTGAGGATTGTGTTTTCCTCGTCGTGGGCGTTGAAGTGTTCGTGGAGAGCCATCACGATAGCTGCGATTTCCTCGCCGCTGTCGTGGCCTGTAGCGGCGCGCACCTCGGGATCGGTGTGGTCATCGCCCATGCTCTTGATCTTGTTGCTGCGCGAGAGGTTCTTGCCTATGGCACCTATGGCGTAGAAGCAGAGGCAAAGTACCAGAAGGGCGCTGAACACCACGCACATGGCCATGATTGTCATGCCGAAACCGTTTTCGTCTCTCTCGGCAAACATTTCCACGCGGTTGTTCTTGTCCTTGATCACGTTGGCGCTCGAAGGAGTGATGTAGTTATCACCATGACCGCTGCGCACGGCCCATTCGCCGTTGCCGTCAGTGGCGCGGGCATAGGTCTGGTCGGCAAGCACGGCCGCAGGCACTGTGATAGCGTCGATCAGAGAGCCATCGGCATCGTAGAGGCCCACCCAGTTTTCAACTCCGGGCGTGAGCACGAAGTTGGTGTGGAATGTTCCTTTTTCGGGCTCGCCATCGGTGAAGAACACCACGTGCTGGCGCTTGGCGATACGCGTGTTTACATCACCCAGAGGCACGGGATACATCTTGGGATTCGTCGAGTCGTTGCTCAGATACATGCTCGAGATTTCGATGGGTGCGAAGTTGGAGTTGAAAAGTTCGATCCAACCGCGGTGCTCACCGTAATCATCGACGATGCTGGAAGTATTCTCCACCATCACCTCGTTGAGGCGCACGGCCTTGCGGCTCTGGGCCATAAGGCTGGACGCACCGGCAACGAGGGCGATTGCTGCTATGATTATACGTTTGTTCATAACGGTGGAGGGGTCTTACAGAGGTATGTTGCCGTGTTTCTTGGCGGGGTTCGTAACCTTCTTGGTGGCGAGCTGCTGCAGGGCACGGATTACGCGGAAGCGGGTGTTGCGGGGCTCGATCACGTCGTCGATATAGCCGTAGCGGGCAGCGTTGTAGGGGTTGCAGAAGAGCTTGTTGTATTCTGCTTCCTTTTCGGCAAGCACCTTCTTGGGATCCTCGGCAGCCTTGGCCTCCTTGGCGTAGAGAACTTCTACGGCGCCGGCACCGCCCATAACGGCGATTTCTGCGGTGGGCCAAGCGTAGTTCATGTCGCCGCGCAGCTGCTTGCAGCTCATCACGATGTGGCTGCCGCCGTAGCTCTTGCGCAGTGTCACGGTCACCTTGGGCACGGTGGCTTCGCCGTAGGCGTAGAGCAGCTTGGCGCCGTGCAGGATCACGCCGTTATATTCCTGGCCGGTGCCGGGAAGGAATCCGGGCACGTCCACGAGGGTCACGAGAGGAATATTGAAGGCGTCGCAGAAACGGACGAAGCGGGCACCCTTGCGCGAAGCGTTGCTGTCGAGCACGCCGGCGAGGTATTTGGGCTGGTTTGCCACGATACCCACGGCCTGACCGTTGAAGCGGGCGAAGCCCACAATGAGGTTCTTGGCATAGTCGCGCTGCACTTCGAGGAACTCGCCGTTGTCGATGATGGCGCCGATCACCTCATACATGTCGTAGGGACGTGTGGCGGAATCGGGGATAATCTCGTTCAGGGAGTCTTCGAGGCGGTCGATGGGGTCGTCGCAGGGCATCAGCGGCGGCTCCTCGAGGTTGTTCTGGGGGATAAAGCCGAAGAGCTTGCGGATGATGCGCAGTGCATCCTCGCCGTCTTCAGCAGCGAAGTGGGCCACGCCGCTCTTGGAGGCATGCACCTCGGCACCGCCCAGAGCGTCCTGGGTGACGTCTTCGCCGGTCACGGTTTTCACCACCTTGGGGCCGGTGAGGAACATGTAAGAGATGCCCTTGGCCATGATGGTGAAGTCGGTGA
>CAMWRI010000113.1 GCA_947176585.1 uncultured Porphyromonadaceae bacterium | reverse complement strand
CTACAGTGTCGATCACCGAGTTCACATTATAAATAACTCGCTTGCACAACCCCAAGGATTATTCAGCACCATGCGATTTAAGTGGAAACAAAACATACGAGTTGCCCGGGCGCTCAAGCGCTTTCGCCCCGATGTGCGCTGTGCTGCGGCTTCATGGCTCTGCTCTGCGGTGCTGTGGGGTCCGGGGCGGCTTGTCCTTGAGTCACATAGCTGGCGAAAAGGGTTGTTCGCTGATGAGGCACGTTCCCTATATAAGCGCCTTAAAGTTGCCCTTGCCGAACGCACGGCCGCGTGCGTCGTAACCCTTCTCCCTGCACATAAAGCCGACTGGCCTGCGGCCAAGCGTGTTGAAAGCATCGGTAATTTCAGCGATATGGCCGCCGACGATGCTCCGCAACGACGCGGAGCGATGGCTGTGGGACGGCTGGCGCCCGTGAAACAGTTCGGCCTATTGATCGAGGCATGGAAAATAGTGACGGCATCGCATCCCGGCGCCACTCTCGATATCTATGGCGAAGGGCCGCTCCGCGAAGAATTGCAGCGGCAAATCGACGAGGCCGAACTGAACAACCGCATCTTCCTACGTGGAGATTGTGAAGATCTTGCAGCCAAATATGCTTCGCATGAATTCCTTGTGCTGAGTTCGCGCGATGAAGGATTCGGGCTCGTGCTGATTGAAGCCATGCAGTGCGGGTGTCCATGCGTGGCAGTGGACTGTCCCGGAGGTCCGGCCCATATAATAACCGACGGGAAGGACGGTATCCTCGTCCCCTATAGGAATCTCAACAGCGACGAGAGAATCGCGGCCCTGGCTTCAGCGGCCGGACGTATGCTTGACGATTCAGATATGAGACGGGAGATGGGTGCGAGAGCGCGCCTTAATGTGAACCGCTTCAGCAAGAATGATATTATGAGCCGTTGGCAAAACCTGTTCAAATCTCTCATATGACCTACTCGATAGCCATACGCACCCTGGGCACCGGCGGTGATAACTATCGCCGCCTGCTTGAAAGCATTACGCGCCAAAGCGTGCTACCCGAGCGCGTGGTGATATACATCGCACGAGGACATGCTGCGCCGGACTATCGCGTGGGCATGGAGGAATACGTGTGGGTATCGAAAGGGATGCTTGCGCAAAGAGCTCTGCGCTACGACGAAATATCGAGCGATTGCATCATGCTCGTGGACGATGATGTGGAACTTGCTCCAGATACCGCCGAGAAAATGCTCGGCGCCATAGATAAATTCGATGCCGACTGCGTGGCGGCCGACACATTCATGAACCACCGCATGACCCGAGCTCAAAAGTTTCGTGCTGCCGTTGCCGGCCTTGTACTGCCGTCGCGCACGCAGAAGTGCGCGTTCCGTATGCGTCGCTGCGGTGCGTTTTCCTACATCTCCCGCCCGGAGCATGGGGGATGCTACCCGAGCGACACCGCTGCCGGTCCTTGCTCGATGTGGCGCAGGCAATCGCTGCTCCGTCTCCATATCGAGCACGAATTGTGGGTGGAGCGTTGCGGCTTCGCCTATGGCGAGGACTCCGTGTACTACATGAAGCTCAAGGCCAACGGCAAGCGCCTCTATGTGCTCTTCGACAGCGGAGCCGTCCATCTCGACACCGGTAGCAGCAGCGGAGCGTTCCGCCGTGGCGCACGGCGGATATATGTGCGCGCGTTCAATAATTATGTGATCTGGTACCGCTGCGTGCGCACGGTTTACCCCGGCTTTTACACCTCTTTGTGTCATGCCGCGCGAGAAATGTGGGATTTGCTGATTGCCACAGTTGCAGGTCGTGCCGGCCAATTCCTGCGCGGAGCTCGCGATGCGCGGCGTTATGTGCGTTCGGCTGAATACCGATTAATCCCACCCTACCGACTGCCATGAGAATACTCCATTTCATAACATCCCTGCGCACAGGTGGCGCCGAGAGGCTCATGACAGGGCTTCTCCCGGGACTTGCAGCCGAGGGGCACGACGTTGAATTGTTGGTGATGGACGGCACTTCCACTCCGTTCATGGAGGAATTGCAACGGGCAGGAATCATCGTACACGCGCTTTCGCACGGGGCATCCGCCATGCACAATCCATTGCTGGCAATGCGCCTGCGCCGATTCCTCAAGCGTGGCCGCTACGACATCGTGCACACCCACAACACGCCGTGTCAGATTCTTACGGCCGCCGTGGCTCCGAGCGATGTCACACTCGTGACAACGGAGCACAACACTACCAATCGGCGCCGGAGGAGCAAGTTCTTGAGGGGCATGGACTCCCGCATGTATGGCCGGTACAAGGCAATCATAGCGTGCAGTGAGGCTGTAGGGCAAGCCCTTGCCGCATATCGGCCCGAGACCGCGCCAAAACTTACCGTGATTGAAAACGGAGTTAACCTCAATGCCTTCCGCAACGCTTTACCTGCAGAAGATATCGTTGAGTTGTTTCCCGGGAAAAAAATACTCGTGATGGCCGCCGCTTTCCGGCCACAGAAAGATCATACCACGATGCTTGAGGCGCTTGAACTATTACCGGAGCGCTTCTCGCTGGTGTTTGCCGGAGACGGCTCAACACGCGCGGAAGTTGAGCAGTCTTGTGTGCGATTGGGACTGAGCGACCGTGTGTTTTTTGCCGGCAACCGTAGTGATGTGGCGGCTGTGATGTCGGCGGCATGGGCCAACGTGCTATCCACACACCACGAAGGCCTGCCCCTATCGGCCATCGAAGCCATGGCATCGGGCCGGCCATTCATAGGAAGCGATGTTCCTGGACTGCGTGAAGCTATCACTCCAGGTGCTCTGATCGTGCCACATGCGAGCCCCCACGCTCTGGCAGAGGCTGTATTGGCAATAGAATCAGATGAAATAAAATATTCCGAAGTAGCCAATTCTTGCTTGGAAAGAAGCAATCATTTCGACATCGCACATACTATCGAGGGATATAACACGTTATATAAGAATCTATGCCGCTGATCTCTGTAATAATACCGGTCTACAATGTGGAGCGCTTCGTGGAGGAGTGCCTGCGCTCCGTATTGGCACAAACGATGCGCGACTTCGACGTGATCATCGTGGACGACTGTTCCACCGACAGCTCCATAGAGATCGTGCACCGGGTGTGTGCCGAATGTGCAGGAGACATAGACGTGCGCATCCTCTCCACCGGAAAAAATTCCGGCGTGAGTGTGGCTCGTAACAAGGGCATTGAGGCCTCCACCGCACGCTATATCTATTTTGTGGATAGCGACGATTATATTTCTGCCGATGCTCTTGAAAAATTATCGGCAGTGGCGCTCCGTCATCCACAGGCTCAGATAGTGTATGGAACAAGTAAAATATTTGGTAACGACAGCAATCTTCCCATAATCGACATAGCATCAAAAAAATTTCCCGAATGCATAGATAATGCACGCATGGCAAGAAAAATGATGCTGTCGCACAATCTTTTACCGGACTACGTATGGAACCGTCTTTTCCTGCGCGAATGGCTAAACAAATATTCTTTGCGTTTCAAGCCCGGGATTCTCGCTGAAGACAAGTATATAGGTTTCTATATGGCAAGATATGTTGATTCTATTGCTTTCTGCAATTCTACAACATATTATTATCGCTCCAACAGCTTCAACCAAACAGCATGCAAATCCGATTTCCTATGGACCTGTATAGACTGGATGATTGCCGACTGGACACGACACATTAATTTTAAAAGTGCATTGTCTCAAATAATTCTAATATTCCGCACCGCCCACACATCATATACCCGGTTGATATGGCACAAAGGCCCTCTGCCTCCGGCCTGGAAAAGAATTCCTGGGGCTATACTCCATTGGGCAAAATTAAATCACCGCTTCAGAAAATCCACACCTTCAGAGTTATGCCACTGATTTCAGTAATAATACCTGTCTACAACGTAGAGCGCTTCGTGGAAGAATGCCTGCGCTCCGTGTTTACACAAACGATTCGTGACTTCGACGTAATCATCGTGGACGACTGCTCCACCGACCGCTCCATGGAGATCGTGCGACGGGTGTGTGGCGAATGCGCAGGAGACATTGACGTGCAAATCCTCTCCACCGGTAAAACGTCGGGTGTCAGCGTAGCACGCAATATGGGCATGGATGCGTCCACTGCGCAATACATATATTTTGTGGATAGCGACGATTATATTTCCGCAGATGCGCTGGAGCAAATGGCTACCGTTGCCAATAAATACCCTAAAGCTCAAATCATATACGGAACGGCCAGCGTTTTCGGGAACATTTCATACCTCTCATACCTTGACATTCCTTCCAAGCAATTGCCTGAAGTAATAAAGAACAGACAGCAGGCGGCAAATCTTATGCTTCGCCACTGTTTCTTACCAGTAACCGTGTGGAATCGTCTTTTTGTACGCCAATGGTTACAGGAGCACTCTTTGCGTTTTAAAACCGGTATTTTAGCACAAGATACGCATATAAATTTTTATCTTGCGCAATACATCGACTCCATAGCATTTTGTAAATCTACTACCTACTATTATCGCTATCATGATTCAAACGTGAGCAATAGTCGCTTCCACTACCAGCGGGCATGCGAGGATTGGGTACTATGTGACTGGACCAGGCACTTGTCCATTAAAAACCTGTCATCCCAGCTCTTGCTGCTCCTGCACCGTGCCAACGACTCTTATCTGAGGCACAGGGGACCGGATGCTCCGCTGCCCCCAGTGTGGCGCAAGATACCGGGCGCCCTGCTGCACTGGGCACGCCTGATGCGCCGATATGGAAAAGAAATACCCAAAGAAAACAATATAAACCAATAACATATAAAAACACATGCAACATTTTATCCGTTTCGCCGCTTGCGCCCTCCTGGCCCTGATGGCACTTGTGACCCCCGAAAGCGCTGCCGCGCAGGACAAGCCCACATGGGCATCGCGCGGTGTGGGCGAGCTCAACCGCAGCCGCTCCAACGACACCTATGAAATCAAGGTGATGGAAAGCCACGACGTGAACCACGGCCGCCTCGAGCGCATGAAGCTCCAGCCACTGCTGATGCATATCCGCCAGAATATGGGCGCCGAACCCGAAGGCCTGGCCGTCGATAGCATCGCTCAGCCCGATGGTTCCATCCTCCTGAGCATCACCTACTTCGACAAGGACGGCGACATGCACAACATCAAAGCCAAGCGCATCGATGCCTACAGCAACTACGACGACTTCGAAGTGAACAGCTTCGAATGGCAGATGTGGCAGCTCTATGCCATCGGCAAGCCCGACGTGGAGCCCCGCTTCGACGAATTCGAAATCACCCACAGCTACAACGGCAAAGCCCTCGCAATGTCGATTATTCCCGGCTGGGGACAGCTCTACAAGGGCCAGACGGCCAAGGGTTGCGTAATCATCGGCGTGGAGGCTCTTTCAATCGTCACGGCTGCCCTGGGCCAACACAAGATGAATTATATGAAAAAAGAGGCGGACAACAATCCTGAAGTGTATGCCAGCTGGATATCCAAGGCCAACAGCTGGAAAAACGTGCGCAACGTGGCAATCGTGATCGGCGTTGGCACGTACGTCTACAACCTCATCGACGCCGCTACTTCCAAAGGTGCCCGTCGCGTGATGCTGCACAAATCCAACGGTAGCGGCCTCACTTTCGCTCCCATGATCGACACCGAAGGACACGGCCTGACGCTGGCCTACCGCTTCTGATGAAAATCGTTCGCGCAAGCACCATACCGCTCTCGCTCAACGTATTCTGCCGCGGACTGCTGAGCCGTCTGTCGGCAGAATACGATGTGCTGGCCGTGTCGTCGCCGGGCCCCGACCTCGACGAAGTGGCCGGCCGCGAGGGAGTGCGCACGGCACCCGTACCAATGAAGCGCCACATCTCTCCATTGGCCGACCTTCGTTCGCTCTGGCGCATGTGGCGCCTGTTCAGGCGCGAGAAGCCCGCGATGGTGCACAGCCTCACGCCCAAAGCCGGCCTGCTGTGCATGATGGCCGGGCGGATGGCAGGCGTACCAGTGAGGGTGCACACCTTCACAGGTCTTGTTTTCCCAACGTCCAAAGGTCTCAAACGGAAACTGCTGATGCTCACGGACCGTATAACCTGTGCATGCGCCACCCACATAGTACCTGAAGGCCGGGGAGTGATGGACGACCTGCGGCAATACGGCATCACGCGCCGCCCTATGCGCGTGCTTGGCCACGGTAACATACGAGGTATCGACCTCAAACACTACAGGCGCACACCGGATATTGACCGGCAGGCTGCTGAGATCCGGCAAAATCTGGGCGTGAACGACGGCGATATTGTGCTGGTGTTCGTCGGGCGGCTTGTGGCCGACAAAGGCGTGGCAGAACTCGTCAGAGCCTTTACTGCCATCGACGATCCCGGGCTGCATCTGCTGCTCGTAGGACCGGAGGAACCCGGAGTAGACCCGCTTGACGAGAGTACCGCCGGCACCATCGGGACACACCCCCGCATACACGCCGTGGGGCCGCAGCCCGATGTGCGTCCGTATCTTGCCGCCGCCGATGTGTCGGTACTTCCCAGCTACCGCGAGGGATTCCCCAATGTGGTGATTGAAAGCGGCGCAATGGAACTGCCTTGCATCGTCACGGATATCAACGGTTCACGCGAAATTATTGAACACGGTCGCAACGGCCTAATCGTGCCTCCGCGCGATGCCGACGCTCTTAAAGAAGCCATCGTGAGCATATGCGCGGATACCGGGCTTCGCCACAGCCTCGCCGCCAATGGCCGGCCAATGGTGGCATCCCGTTTCGAGCAGGGCTACGTGTGGAACTGCCTCACCGATTTTTATCACGAAATTCTTCCAGCCCAATGATTTACCGTCGCTTCGGGAAACGTGCCACCGACATTCTTGTCTCTGCCACAGCCCTGCTATGCCTGAGCCCCGTGCTTGCCGCCACCGCTCTGTGGCTTCACTTTGCCAACAAAGGTGCGGGCGCCTTTTTTACACAGTTGCGTCCCGGGCGGAACGGCAAGATTTTCAGGCTTTACAAATTCAAGACCATGACCGACGAGCGCGATGCCGAAGGCCGGCTACTGCCCGACGCACAGCGCCTCACACGCGCCGGAGCTTTCGTGCGCTCCACATCGCTCGACGAGCTTCCGCAACTTTGGAATGTGCTGCGGGGCGACATGTCGCTCATCGGTCCCCGCCCGCTCTTGCCACAGTATTTGCCCCTGTACTCTCCCGAACAGTCTCGTCGCCACGACGTACGCCCCGGAATCACCGGGTGGGCGCAATGCCACGGCCGCAACGCCATAAGCTGGGCCAAAAAGTTTGAGCTCGACGTATGGTACGTGCGTAACTTATCGTTTATCACAGATTTACGCATCATCGCACTCACTCTCCGATCGGTTGTGCGCCGCGAGGGAATCAGTGCTGAAGGATGTGCGACTATCGAGCCTTTCAACGGAAAAAATTGAGACGAACGATTTTTTTCGAGAAAAGTTAAAT
>CAMWRI010000112.1 GCA_947176585.1 uncultured Porphyromonadaceae bacterium | reverse complement strand
AGAAAGAACACCAGGCATCCTGCCATTCCCAGCACGCCGTAGAGCACGGCATCGAACCACCGCGTGACGCGCCGGCGACGCTGATCTCGCACCGTAAAGGCCAGGGCTGCACACAGAACAGCTACAGCTACCGCCATTGGCGATGCCCACCAGGGCGTGGGGCCGTCCACAGCGGCCCTCTCGGGCGCATCGTAAATTATCGCGCTGCTTCCAACAATCTTACGCCCGGAGGCTGTGCGCGCTTCGGGCAACTGCTTGTCGAGCACCACGGGCGCGAAAGCCTTCTCGCGGGCGTTCAGTTCATAGTCGATACCGGGACCAAGCGCGAGATCTATCCCGAACTGATACCAGGGATAGCCGCTGTGGTAGCGGCGCATCACGCCGCGGAAACTCTCGTGTGCCGCGCCTGCATCAGGTAGGATTATACTGTCGGCAATTGCCGCCTCGACCATCGCAAGGGGGCGAGTGGCGCAATTGTCTTTCACGTAGTTGTAGCGGTAGCTGCGGTTCTCCGGTTGGAGATTTCGATTGAGCAGCTGCAGCAATCGTTCCTTCTCGGGAGCCGTGAGAGCCAGGCGATGCTCGGTGATGCGCCTGCCGTCGCGGCTATAGGCTGCCTCGAAATAGGGCCACGGAGTGGCGCCGCACAGATAGTCGGTCTCGCCCAGAGCGAAGCGCCACACGAATCCGGGCGCATTGAAATCGAAAAGCCCCCAATGCACCGCCACATCGTCGTAGGGCGTACGCACCCTCAGCGCCGCGTGCCCCTCCAGCTCATACACATCCCCCCCGGCATCACACACAACAAGGCTCACCACCGTATCGGCCGGCGCTTGCGCCCGGGCGCCTGAACAAAAGAGTAATACCAGAGCTATTATTGCGAGTGCTTTTTTCATATTTATCAATTTTTTGGAGATACAAAAGGACGTAAGGGACATAAGGAACAAAAAAAATCTTTTTAGTCTCTGGCGATGAAATCTCTGAATTTTCGCTTGAATCCAAGCGGAGTCTGCCCGAAATTGATTATAATGCCATGATCATAACCGCTTGCTCTCAGATAATTCACTAATTGTAGCTCATGCGCTTTTAGGATAGCCTCGCACACTTTAGTCTCTATGATCACAGCGTCCGCTACCAATATATCAGCTCGATAAAACCCTACAGCTTGACCTTTATAGAACACCTCGATTGGAATTTCCGTCTCGGTTTTAAGTCCCCTTAAGCTCAACTCTACGGCCAGCGCTTGCTGATACACCTTTTCAAGAAATCCGGACCCAAGCGCGCGATTCACCATAACGGCCGAATCTACAATCCCGCCCATTACCTTCTCTATATCCACGCCCCCATCCATTAATAAATATACCTTTTGTTTCCTTTGTCCCTTTTGTCCTTTTTGTATCTTTATAACGGCACATTCATTTGCGTGTCGCGGTCATGGCGCGCGAGAGGGATTGCACGAGCGTGGCATTGTAGAGTTCTACGGCGCGGCGGGCCTCCGATAGGATGCGCCACTGGCGCTCGGCGGCACGGTATTCGTCGCTGGCCTTGCCTCGCTCGCGGTCGCGCTCGCTGCGGAACTGCTGCCGCGAATTCAGCTGCTCGAGATATGCGCCCACAACGGTGTCGAGCTGCTCGTCTACGGGCCAGTCCATACTGTCGGCATACACACGCTTGGCCACTCCGCGGATCAGCCCCGTATCGGCCTGCGCCTCGGCGCTTACCAGCCCGGCATCCTCCAGCATAGCCGCAGTGTCCGTGATGCCCCACGAAAGGCGCGGAGCATATATCTGCAAGGTCCAGGCGCCACCGTCGGCCACGTCTATCACGCAGGTCTCACTCAGAGCAGCTACGAGCCACTGCGACGGCTGCTGCACAGGCGCGCTCCACTTCAATACCATCGTGCCGGCGCCCTCGTCCGTCATGTCTATCACATCGGAATGCTCAAACGTGAGCGCCACCCAGCGGCGAAGGTGGCTTATCATTTCCTGCTTGGTGGGATTTCCAGCGGCTGTGCCGCTCACCGTCTGCACCGGCCGGGGATCTATCGCGAAGCCCTGGGCCATGGTTCCGAGAGCACACAGTGCCATAACCATGGCCACTGCGATTTTCTTCCTTATTGCTTTCATAATGCGCAAAAATAATCAATTCCCCGCACAAATGCAAAAAAAGGCCGCAGCCACCCTTGCGGGAGCTGCGGCCCTGTGTTGATTGCGGTTGATGATTACCAGCCGGGGTTCTGTTTCAGTTCATAGCCGTGCTCTTTGTAGAGATCGATCTGGCCCGAACCGATGGGATAGAGATATTCGCGCTCGGTGAAGATGCGATCCTTTCGGCCTGCATTAGAAACGTTGCTCTGGATGTAGCCGTCGGCATCGACGTAAACACCGGCAAGGTCTTCTTCGTCAACATTGCTCAGGTTGGCACCCAGCATGATGTTGGGATAATTGCGGGTGTCGAGTTTGTCGAGCTGGTGCCAGCGGATAAGATCCCAGTAGCGGATGTTCTCGTCCATGATGAGCTCGCAGCGGCGGCAGCGGCGGATTTCCCAAAGCAGCGACGATACGCCCATGTTGTTGGCGGGGTCATTGATGGCGTTGAGCTCGGCCACGGTGCGGGTGGGCAGACCGGCGCGCTGGAAAATCTGGTTGATGGTTGCGTTCAGGTCAGCATCGGTGAGTTCACCCAGCTCTGCTTTGGCCTCGGCGTATGCCAGCTTCACGCGTGCGCCCCAGAATATGGGAGCGCAGGTGTAGCCGCGACCTTCGGTGGTGGCGTCGCTCAAGGGAATGTTCACGTTGTTGAACTTCTTGATCATATAGCCGGTGATAGAGGTCTGCGCGTTGGCGTTGGGGCGAGCCCACTGCTTGGCGCCGAATGCCACGATTTCCTCAACAGTCTTCGACAGGCGCTCGTCGCGCACGGCCAGTGCAGCGGCAATGCTGTAGTTGCCGTCGGCGTCAAGCACGGCTGCGTCGTCCTTGTTTTCGGTGGTCTTGGCCAGAGGCATACCGTCCTTGAAGAGGTAGGCGTCGAAGGCGTCCTTGGTGATACCGCCGTTCATCTGGTTGCAGATGTAGGGCACGAGCGAGTTGGCAAGCTGACCGGAGGCATAACCCTTCATGAATATGATTTCGGGGTTCGACGTCAGGCTGGGGATGCCGTCCTGAGCGATATAATAGGAGTTGTAGAGACTCTGATAGTCTTCGCACAGGGGATATTTGTTCATCACGGCTGCTGCTGCGTTGGCTGCTTCGGTGAAGTACTGCTTGGCGCGGGCATCGTCGTTCTGGTGATACTTGGCGAAGGCACCTTCGAAAAGGCAGATCTCAGCTTTCATGGCCTGGGCCATATCATTGGACCACTCGATTTTGCTCGATTCCTTGATGATGTTGGCCACGGCGAAGTTCAGGTCGGCCAGCACGTAGTCCATAACGATGTTACGGTTTGTGCGGGGAGCATACATTTCTTCGCTGTCCACATTGAGCACGGTCTCGATCAGGGGTACATCACCATAGCAGCGAACGAGGTCCCAGTACTGATAGGCGCGGTTCAGACGGGCAATGCCCAATGCATTATTCTTGATACCTTCGGGCAGTGTGCTGCCTTCTACACCTGCGATAATGGTGTTGATGCGGCGCAGTGCAGTGTAGGTCGACGACCACACGCTCGATGAGGTGGGAACAACCTGGAAGTTCCATTCAGCGAAGGCCATGCCCACGCCGGACTGCATGAATGCGGTCTGGTCGTCGGAGAGGCCGTGGTTGTAGAAGTTGGTGCTCCAGGTGGCGCCGTTGCCGTAGCCGGTGTAGTATCCGTACAGACCGTTGAGCTGTAGATTCACGTTGTTCTGCTCGTTCCAGTAGGCCGGCTGGTTCACCTGAGTCTGGGGCTGATAACGATCTCTTTCAAGGAGGTCGTTACAGCCGGTGAGGCCGATGGAAGCAACAGCAAGAGCTCCAAATATGATATGTTTTTTCATATTGTTGTTTCTGTTGAATTGATTAGAAAGTTACTTGAATACCGAACGAGTACGAGCGCATCATGGGGTTCGTGCGGCCGAGGGCACCATAACCGTTGGTTGCACCGCGGGCAGATGTCGACAGCTCGGGATCCATACCGTATTTGGATGCACCGTTGTAGATGAAGAAGGGATTCTCGCAGCTGAAGTAGATGCGGGCGCGCTGGATGAGGGCGTGCTTGGTGATCTCGTAGGGCAGCGTGTAGCCCAGGGTAGCGGTCTTCAGGCGCAGGTAGGCCATGTTGGTCAGGTAGCGGTCGCTGGTCGTGAAGTTGTTCATACCCTGCACGAGCGTGTTGGTATTATTGGCGGGGAAGCCGAAGCAACCGGGGTAGATTACGGGGTAGAGATTGTTCTGGTCGATCTCGTAACCGGTGATTTCGAAGGTCTCGGGATCGTAGATATACTTATTGTAGCCGGCTTCGATCTGGTGCTGGTAGAGGGGGTTGCCCTGGCCCTGAGCCTGGATTACGGTGAATGTGCTCAGGATAGACATCTTGCGCTTGCCCACAGCCTGGAAGAACAGGTCGAGGTCGAAGCCCTTCCATGCACCGCCCAGACGGAACGAGTACTCATAGCGGGGCAGAGCGTTGCCAATCACCTTGAGGTCGCCATGGTTGTGGAGCGAGCCTGCGGGCCACCATCCCTGCTTGGGATCATCGGGAGCCAGGCTGGGATCCTTAAGGAACTGAGCTGCTTCGGGATGCTCGGCGATGTAGGCGGCGCGGTTGCCCATGCCGGGGTCGGTTGTACCGCAGTTAATCACGCCGTCGCCGTTGAGGTCTTTGAATTTAACGTCGCCGGGGCCGAATACGAACGGAGCTTTAGCAAACAGGCTCTGATTGGGTACGTCGGACTTCATTTCCCATACACCGTCAGCATTCTTGCCGGTGAAGTCGCTCACTTCGAAGAAGCGGTCGAATTCAAGACCCCAGATATCGCCGTAGGTCTGACCTACGTAGTAACGGTCGTTGTTGGTGCCGACGCCCGGACGCCACGAATAGAGCGTAAGGTTCTCGTTTTCCCATTTGGTGACTTTGGTGCGGGCATCACCGATGTTGAAGTTAGCATAAATCTGAGCGTCGCCGAAGCTGTGGTTCCAGCTGATGCCGAGTTCCCAGCCGTTGGTGCGGAGCTGGCCGGCGTTCTGATAGGGAGCGCTGGCACCCAGAGTCTGGGGCAGCTGGGCACCCGGGCCGAGCATGTCTTTGGTGAGGCGGCTGTACCAGTCGAAGGTGAGGTTGAGCGAGTTGTTCAGGAAACCGAGGTCGATACCCACGTCGGTGGTCTGGATACGCTCCCAGGTGAGGGTGCTCGACACGAGCGAGGGAAGACCCTGGCCCTTGATGAGGCCGGAACCTGCGCCGTTCACCCAGTTGACGTTGCTGGCGCTGGCAATAGTGGAGATGAAGCGGTTGCTACCAACGGCTTCGTTACCCACCTGGCCCCACGAGAAGCGAAGCTTACCATTGCTCCACCAGCTCTTAAGAGGCTTGAAATAGCCTTCTTCCGAGAAGCGGTAGCCTGCGGAGAACGAGGGGAAGAATGCCCACTGGTCGGCTGCGGGGAAGCTGCTGGAGCCGTCGTAGCGGCCGTTGGCTTCAACTAGGTAGATTCCCTTGTAGTCGTAGTTCACACGGCCGAAGAAGCCTGCGGTGGAGCGGCGGCTGTCGCCGGAAGTGATAGCCATGTGAGTATAAAGGGGATTGCCGTCTTTGTCGTAAGTAAGACCGTCGGTAAGGCCCAGGCCGGGCAGAGAGGTGTCAAGAAGGTTGAATCGCTGAGCAGAATACTGGTCATACTTATACTCCTCGGCGTTACCACCGAGCATCACCTTCAGGTTGTGGTCCTTGGCGAATGTCTTGGCGTAGGTGGCATAGACGTTCACTGTCCAGCGGGTGCTTTCCGAGGAGTTTTTATAAGCATAAGTGTCCAAAGAATTGGCGGGAGTAGTCTCCACATTACTGTAGGGGAACTCGCCCGAGCCCCAGTTCCAGGGCATCCAGGTCCACTGAGGTTTCGTATACGAAGACCGCATATTGCGGATATCGTAGGTGAAGTCGGCATGCAGCGTCAGTTCGGGTAGGATTGTAGCGTCCATCCATGCCTGCAGGCGCATCTGGCGCGTGCGGGTCTCGTCAAGGTTGCCCTGGAGACGGTCGGCGATATCGTTCTTGGTGCTGTATTGGATGCCGGTCACGGGATCGGTGATGTAGCCGTAGCCTTCCTCATACGAGGGCCAGCGCCACACATATTCGTAGGCGTAGCGGTTGGTCCAGGAGTCGTCGTAGCGGCGCTGCGAGAAGTTCATGCGTGCGCCGGCCTTCAGGAACGAGAAGAGCTCGGTGCTCACGCTCATGTTGGCCATATAGCGGTGCATGTGGTCGGGGTTGTAGTTCTGCAGGCCCTGCTTTGCGTCGTAGCCGAAGCTCAGGCGATACTGGGTCTTGCCGCTGGTGCCTTCAACAGCCACGTTGTGCTTGCTCGAAGGAGCTGCGTTGTTGAAGAGGGTCTTGTTCACGTCCCACATGCCATAGTGATACCATTGGCCGGTCTCGGGGTCCTGAGCGTAGTCGCCCACGTTGTCCCAGCTCTCGAAGGGCTGGAGCTCGCGGTAGTCGGTGTAGCCCTTATAGTTGTGCTGAGCTTCCCATGCCTGCACGTAGGGGAGGAGCTTCGAGTACTCCATGCCGGAAACCTCAGTCTTAAGTCCTGCGGAAAGACCGGTACGTGCATAAGCCTGCAGCGAAGCCTCGATGCTCTGGGAGTTGAGTGCCATGTGAGGATACATCGTGGCACCGCTCCATGCGAAGTTGTTGCTGTAGGTCACCTTCACCTTCTCCTTGGTGTTGGCGTTCTTGGTGGTGATGAGGATCACACCGAAAGCAGCGCGCGAACCGTAGATAGAAGCCGATGCGGCGTCTTTCAGCACGCTGATGTCCTGAATGTCCTCGGGATTGATGTAGGCAAGGTCATCGCTGGCCACGCCGTCGATAATGATGAGGGGGTTGGATGTCTGGTTGTTAGACATTGTTCCCACGCCACGGATTGTGATGGTGGAGCCGGAAGCGATACCACCGTCGGTGTTGGTGATCGTCAGGCCGGGAACGGCGCCCTGGAGGGCTTTCGTAACGTCCTGAACGGGGCGGCTGTCCATCACGCGGGCTACATCCACGGTGGCGACGGCGCCGGTCAGGTTGGCTTTCTTCTGTGTGCCGTAACCTACCACTACGAGCTGGTCGAGCTGCTCGGTGGTGGGCTGCAGATACACCATCATGCCCTGAGCTGCGGCCAGGGTCTCGGTCTTATAACCAACGTAGCTCACCTGCAGCGGAGTGCCGGGAGCCACCTTGATAGTAAAGTTACCGTCGAAATTGGTAGTCACGGCATTTGCCTTGACTCCTTTTTGCATTACACTTGCACCGATCACGGGCTCGTTGTTTTCATCGAGAA
>CAMWRI010000111.1 GCA_947176585.1 uncultured Porphyromonadaceae bacterium | reverse complement strand
GGGGAGGTCACGGTGGCGTAGAATTCAACCGGCTCGGATGCCAGGGCGTCCATCGAGGGGCTGAAGTTCACGATGGCGTTCTTGCAGGAAGCGAGAGCGTCTACGGTCTTCTCTTCCAGCTTCTCGCCGTCGGCGAAGAGGGCCACGGTGAAGGAGCCTGCGTCCTTGGTGCCGTTGTTGGCCACGGTCACGGCGAGGTCGAAGTCGCTGCCGGCGGGCACGATGGCGGGAGCGGTGAGGTCGGTCACGGCCAGGTCGTAGTCGTGGAGGCTCTCCACTTTCCAGCCGTCAACGAGCACGTAGCCGTACTCGTTGGTGCAGGCATATATGGAGAGCTGCACGGTCTTGCCGGCATAGGCGGAGAGGTCGATGTTGATGCGGTTCCATGTGAGGGCTTCGCCGGTCTCGGCCACGGTGGAGGTGTAGACCTGCGTGGTCTCGCCGGTGGCCGTGTCGGTCACGTAGGCTGAGATCACGTTGGTGTCGTTTTCGCCGAAGGGATAGGTGTAGAACACCATGCCGGGATTCTCCGTGGCGGAGAGGTCGATCTTGCCGGAGCTTACGGTGGCGGCATCGCCTATGTAGTAGGCCACCATGTAGAGGAGCAGGCCGGTGCCGTCGGCATCGCCCTTGAGGCCGGAAATGGCCTTGTAACTGTTGGCGTACCACTCGCCGCCTTCAGTTTCGTTCACGCCTATGATATAGGTGTTGAAGTCTTCCTCGGAGGTGAGGCTGAAGGTGGTGTAGGGGGTGCCCACGGGCTTGAAGGGCGAGTAGGCCACGGCGCTCTCGCCGGCATAGTCGTAGGCATATACCATGAACTGCACGAAGTCCTGCGTGCCGGCTTCCACAGCCTGGAAGGTGAAGGATGTGCCGGAGATCTTCTCCGAAACGGCCACGCGGCTGTAGCCATCCTGCTTGTACACCTGGTAGGTAACTTCGGAAGCGGGGAGGGTGATGCCGTTGAGGTCGGCGGTCACGGCGTTCCAGGCGAGGGTCACTTCGCCGGGGTTGGCGGTTTCTACCATGGTCACTCCGGTGGGAGCAGCGGGGAGGGTGAAGCCCACGAATGCGGATGCTTCTTTCACAAGGCCTTCGCCGTCGGCGTTGAAGGCCTGCACGCTGTAGGTGTAGTCGCCGCCTTCCTCCACGGCGTCGGTGTAGCTGAGCTCGGCGCCGGGTGCGGGATTATCCCAGGTCTTCACCTCGTCTTCGCCGCGCGAGAGCACGATCTTGTCGAGGGCGGCGAGGGCGGAACCGTCGATGGCCTTGGTGGGGGCGGTGAAGGAGATGGTCACGCTCAGGGCGCCGGCTTCATCTGCCGTCACGGTGAAGTTCTCGACGGCTCCGGGAGCGGTGCCGGCGATGGGAGCCGTCACGCCGAAGTTGTCGAGGTGCAGGGCATACATGTCGGCGTCCGATATGCCGTGGAAGCCTATGTAGTATTCGCCGTCGGCGTCTACGCTCACGGGTGCGGTGAACTTGTAGGGATCCGTATATGTGGTGCCGATGATCGTGGGCTCGAGCAGCACGGTGGTGAGGCCTTCGACGGTGGCCGATGTGCCCATCTTCACTTCTACGCGCTCGGGATAGGTCATGCCGTTGGCCCAGAGGTCGGCCACCACGTCGTAGGTCTTGCCGGCCTCGAGCTTGATGGCGGGCGAGATCAGCCAGTCGTCCATGGCCATGCTGGAGTTGTAGCTCACGCGTGCATGGTTGTCATAGATGTGCCAGGTGTTGGGCTCGCCGCTGTAGTTGGTGTCGCCGTTGGCGTTGATGATGGTGAAGGGCTCAAGGGCTTCGTCGTTGTCGAAGGTCTCCATGTAGGGCGGCACGATAGCGGCCATCAGCAGGATGCTGTTGCTCTGTCCGGCCTTGGAGGTGAGGCCGTCGGCGGAGGCTTCCACTGCGTAGTAGATCTTGCCGTTGATGTCGGTCACGTCGTCGGTGGCGGTGGTGGCGGTGATGTCCTCGGCCACCACGGTGGCGCCGGGATAGCGGGTCACGGTGTAGGTCACGGCATCGGCGTCCATGTAGCCGCCGTTCACGGTGCCGGTCACTGCCGTCCAGGAGATGGTCACGGTGGCTGCGGCGGAGTCGTAGCTGGCGGTCACTTCCGGAGCGGCGGGAGTGTCCTTGCCGGCGTAGGTGGTTACGGAAGCGGCGGGGCTGTTGCCGGCGGCGTTGGTGAGCGTCACGGCGATGTTGTAGCTGCCGGCGTCGGGGAGGGTCACGGGCAGGCTCACTGCCTCGCCGCAGGCGGCGGTGCCGGTGGCGATTTCTTCGCCGTTAGCCTTGACGGTGTAGGTGACGTTGCCGGTGGCGGGCTCGCCGTCGAATGTGGTGGCGGGCACGGTGAAGCTCACGGTGCCGCTCAGCGAGCCGTTCTCAAACTTGGCTTCGAGATCTTCGGCGGCGGCGGGAGCTCCGGCCTCGGCGGCGGGAGCCTGCACGGCGAGGCCGGTGATCTGGTCTTCGTCCTCATATTCCATGAGGGGAGTTACGGCGCCGGTGGCTGTGTTCACCTCGGCCAGCACGGGCAGGCCTTCTTCGGGGACTATGGTCCAGAAGAGCTTGCCGCTCTTGGGGTCGAAGGTGCTGTCCGACATGTAGGAGCAGTCGTAGCTGTTGTCGCCTATTTTCGTGAGTTCGCCGGAAGTCTTGTCGATCTTGTAGAGAGTGGCGCCGGTGCACACGTAGTAACCGTAGTCCAGTTCATAGTTGCCGTAGATGCCGTAGAGCTGTCCGTCGGGAGCGCAGGCGATGGAGTTCCATGCGCCAAGATTCTCGGGCTCCAGCACGGCGTAGGGATTGAAGTCCACTTCATAGTCGTCGAAGGAGAGCTCGGTGAGGGCATACATGTCTTCCACCACGGAGATGGCGTAGATCTTGCCGGTGGTGGGATCGCTGGTCATCGACACGGTGTAGTACTGGTGCTCCTTGTTGTAGACCTCTTCGCCTGTCTCGAGATCGTAGCCGCGGTAGTTGATGCCCATGATCTCACCCCACATCTTCAAGACGTCGCAGGTGTAGTACACGCCGTCGGCGAGCACGCCGCCATAGCCGGCGTTGGGGCCGAGCACTTTCAGCTCGAAATCCTGGCCTGCGGCCATGGGGATGGAATAGAGGCCCTTCTGGCGGTCGGACTTGCTGTAGATCACGGAGCCCAGCAGATCGGGCGTGTCTGCCTCGACGCGTGCGCCGGTCTTGAAAGGCACCTTCACGGGCACGCTCTTGCGCGTGGCTGCCTTGCGGAAGTGACTCTGGCCGCCGAATGTGGAGGCTGTGCGGATTTTGGCCTCGATGAGAGGCTTTTTCAATGTTTTCTCGGGTGCGGCCTTGGGGGTGACTTTCCTCACGGCGTTTTCCCGGTCTTGTGCCTTGTGCTTGGGCGCAGGTACAATCTGCGCAGCCGAGGCGGAGAATGCCACGGCCAGCGCGAGCACGGCAGAAGAAACAAAAGATAAAACTTTCTTCATGAGCTTTTTGTGATTGGGTTGGTTAATGAGAATGCGCGGCCGCCGGAATGGTGTCGGACGGCCGCGCAAGCGGATTGTTATCGTAATGCAATTTTCTTGTGCAGGCCTAGAGCCGGAGCCGTGGCTATGTAGAGGCCGGGCGAGGGAACGGCGAGGCTTGCGGCCGTGGTGGCGGCCACGAGGCGGCCTGCGGCGTCGTAGACGCGTAGCTCGGTGCCTGCCGGTGCGCCCGTGAGCTCTACCGTGAGGCCCGTGGAAGTGATGGCCGCGCCTGCGCTGACATCGGCGTCGGTGATGCCCACCGAGGGCTTGGCCGTGGTCACGGCTATCTCCTGCGAGGGCAGCGATACACGGCCGTCGGTGTCTACACCGCGCACGGTGTAGAAGTAGTCTGTCTCGGGCTGCAGGCCGGTGATGATGCACTCGGTGCCGCTGCCGGCGGGATAGTCGGTGAATCCCTCCACGGGCACGGCCGAGAACGATATGCCGTGGCCGGCCACCACATCGTCGATGGCCACGGCACCCTTGTTGCCGAAGCGGCGGAAGCCGATACGCATCTGCTGTGTGCCCTCCAGGATGGTGGTGGCGTCGAGCTCAATGGTGGAGCCGCCCTTGGCGGTCACTACGGGAAACTCGGCCACGGTGGACCAGGAGGTGCCGTCGCCGGCGCTTACGATGATGCGGTCTTCCGTGGAGGTGCCGCTGCCGCGGTGCCAGAAGCTGAGGGCGCGGATGCCGTCGTCGTAGACGGGTGTTTCGAGATAGTCGCCGCCGGAGCTGAGACGCAGCGCGGGCACGGCGGCGCCGCTGTACGCCGTATTGGCGTAGGATGCGCCGCTGGTGCTGCTCCAGCCTTCGGGGAACTCGCACTTCACGTCGCTGCCGAAGTCGCAGCCGTCGGGAATGGGTGCGCCCCATTCCTTGGTGTATATGCTCAGGGTGTAGCTCTCGGCGTCTTCCAGGAGCTGCCATGCGGCGGTGAAGCCGTCTTCAGTCACGGCGTAGGCGTCTTCGGCCACTACGGCGCGGCGGCTGATGGGGAGGCGTCCGGTGAACACGGCTATTTCGTTGCTGGGCTCCGACATTTCAAGGCCGCCGCCCACGCGCACGACGTAGTAGTAGTCTGTCTCGGGCTGCAGGCCGGTCACCTTATGCGAGGTGGCGGTGCCCACGGCAAGGGCCCGGTAGCCGTCGAGATACACAGGCTCGCCTTCGCCGTCCTGCGCTACTGCGGCCTCGGCTGCTCGGCGGGTGTAGACGCTCAGCACATAGGTGGCGTCCGGGCCTGCGCTCTCCCAGGCTGCGGTGAAGCTCTCGCTGTCGCAGTCGGTCACATCCAGAGCCACGGTGGGCTCGAGAGGCTCGCGGCCGCCGCACACCTTGAAGGTGATGATGCCGTCGTGACTCTCGGCGATATCGGTGATAGGCAGGTTCAGGCGCTGGCCGCTCCAGGTCTTCATGGAGGGCGACGTGTCGTCGGTGAACGAGGTCACGCCTGCCGAGCCGGGGAATGTGTCGCCCTCGCGGGAGTAATCGCTCTGGGTGCCGTCGGCCTCCTCGATGTCCACATACTGGTGGTAGCCGGAGTTGTTCACGGTGTTGCTGGTCCATACGCTTGCGTTGTAGTCCACGTGCCAGATCAGCATGCCGTGGCCGGGGATATAGGTGTCCCACGAGCGCTGCTGGCGGTTCTCCAGCAGGAAAAATTCATCGTCGCTTGAGGTGCGGATGATGCCGGCCTGGTTGGTGCCTATGGGATTGAGGGTGGCGTTGAGGGGACCGTCGATCACGGCAGGCTCGAGCCAGTTGAGGGCGTAGCGCTCGAATGCCGAGTAGAGCGGCGGAGTGCAGCCGTCGTTGTTGTAGGGGCCGTAGTCGAGGGCGCTCCATGCGCCGGGGGTGAAGGCGCTGGTGTAGCTGGTGGCGTAGAGGTCGGGCAGGCCCATCACGTGGGAGAACTCGTGCACGAAGGTGCCCACGCCGTCTGGACGACCGCTCTCGTATTCGTTGGAGCAACCGTAGCGGTCGAGGCGCACGCCGTCGAAGTAATAGGGCACGCTGGTGGCTGCGGAAATATCCCAGGAGTGGGGCCACACGGTGTCGCTCGAGCCGCCGCTGGCCTCGCCGCGGCCGGCGTAGAACACAAACACGTTGTCGATATAGCCGTCGCCGTCGCGGTCGTATTCGCTGAAGTCCACGGTGGCATCGAGCTGCTGGCATGCCTCGATGATCATTTCCTCGGGGTGGCTGTCGTTGCCGTACCAGTCGTTGCCGCCGTAGTAGCTGCGGTTCTGGGAGAGCGTGATGGGGCCGAACACGTCGAACTGCGGCTCAAACTGGCCCATCGAGCTTTCCAGGAAGAAGTCGACGGCGCTGCCGGTGCCGCCGTAGTCGCTGAATCCGGGCTCGTTGAGCATGCGGTGGAAGTAGTCGTGGGCATCGTCCAGCGTCATCTTCACGTCCTTGTATTCCACAAGAATCACGATAGCCTTCTGCTTGCCCATGGCGGGGAAGTGGGTGCCGGGAAAGAGGCCCGGGCCGCGGCGGGCACCGGCCTTGAGCGGAGAGGCCTCGCGCGCTGCGCGTGCGTTCAGTTTTTCATACACGCGCGGCATATCCACGGCCTGCACGAAGGAGCGTGCCACGCCGTCGCGCATGGCCGAGGCTGTGGCGCGGATGTTGCTGCGCACGATCTCGCCCGCATCGTCCACGTCGGCATAATAATATGTGTCTTTGTCGTTGGCAAGCAGATACCCGTCGTCCGAGAGATATATGTGGTGGCGTTCGTCGCCCATTATGCGCACCTGCAATGTGGTGCCGTCGGCCTGTGTGACCTCTACGAGGCCCGGCTTGGCGGGAATTGCATTGGCGGGAGCCCACACGGCGGCCGCCACGAGAGTGGAGAGAAGAATTTTAGAATATGTTTTCATTACGATAATAACCGGTTTATTATTTCGGATGCAAAGATATGTTATAAAACACAATTTGACAACAATTTTTCAAATCTTTTTTACTTTTTGCTTATTTTTTCAATTTTTTGGCACAACCGAGAATAGCGCGCCTCGCAGTGGCTCGGTATGAATTTGTGGGGGTGAAAAGGGTCCCCGAAAAATCGCTACTTGAATCGCGCTTTTATACAGCATTGGCATCCAGGTGCTTATGTAAAAATCGCCGTGAATCGCGTCGCGCTGTGCGCGATTATAGGAAAATCGTAGATAATCCGATATTAACTTTGCAGTGTAATAAGACCCCGTTCTACAATATTTGTTAAGGCTGAGGCGGTCAAGCGTTATTCAGATGTGTTTGCGCAGTGAGGGAGCAATGCGGTTGCATTGTGACCGAAACAAGCGGACACAGATGCATGACGATTGGCCGAGGCAAGGAGGATTCTACTCCACAGCCGATTCAGATAATCGGAATTGAGTCTGTGATTGGAATATCTTCACCTCGCATCTCTCCGGCGCTTTCTGCCTTGTTCTTCAGTCACGTAGCATCGCTACGCTCCATCATCACAGGACAAAAATCATTCGGCGATATGCGACCTCAGCCTTAACAAATATTGTAGAACGGGGTCTAAAACACGCCCCTGAGCTCAGGGCGTCAGCCGGCCGGCGTTTTACACCGCGAGATAATCAACCCTATTCAATAACCATTTAATCTACAATCTTATCCACATGTTTCACCGATTGAACTTCCATCCCCGGGATTCCACCTGAACCATGGGGCCGCTTCCGCAAGTTTCGACAATAGCGCTTCCTCGCGACTGCTGAAAACGCCCCGCCATCTCAAAACAAAGTTTGTCTTCGGGTGAATTCCGAGGGCTACTGACCTATACGCGACTCCGAATAAAGGGCTGCGCCATGGAGCGCCCTTTATCCGGCGCCGCGTTGTGTCTTTTGGGGGTCCTGTTGCGCTGGCGGTCTTAGCGGCACCGGACGGGAGCAAAACAAAAAGCGCCACGCTTCAGCAGCGGGGCGCTTCGTGTGACTCGCACAGGATTCAAACCTGTAACCTTCTGATCCGTAGTCAGATGCTCTATTCAGTTGAGCTAGCGAGCCGCGATTTATGAAACAGTGTTATACTTGTGACTCGCACAGGATTCAAACCTGTAACCTTCTGATCCGTAGTCAGATGCTCT
>CAMWRI010000110.1 GCA_947176585.1 uncultured Porphyromonadaceae bacterium | reverse complement strand
TGCCAAGAGTGCACACCGCAGCCAGCACCACAAAGAATGGACTTCCCTGGGTGGGACGCTTGTCATTGTTTTGTTGAGAATTATTCATCAAGAGAGAGTATGTTTCTTTAGTATTTCAATCCAGGCAGCCGATTTTGCTTCGGTTTCCAGCCATTCTTCGGGAGCGCTGCTGCGGGGCGTTATGCCACCGCCTGCGTATACACACCAGGCCCCGGGCGATAGTTGCGCACAACGCAGATTCACATATGCACGCACCCTACCGGCGCAGTCACTCACCATAATATAGCCACCGTAGCAGCGGCGAGGTGCGTCCTCGTACTTCTCGATTTCAACGACGGCAATATCCCTGGGATAACCGGACACGGCCGGCGTGGGACTGAGAGCATCAAGCAGTGCATTTATGTCGATCTTCGATGTATGCGCCTCGATATCAGTACAGATATGCTCAATTTCACCATATCTCAGAGTTCTTGCCTCCGACACTTCCGGTATCATACCACACGTGCGCATGGAATCGCAGATAAACCGTACAACAAGGCTCTGTTCTTCAATGTTCTTGATATCCCACGGAGCAGACGTTCCATACGGGCGCGTACCGGCTAAAGCCATAGTTTTTGTCATGCCGTCCTTAATATCGATGAGGAGTTCCGGCGTAGCGCCGGCCCATAGTCCGGTTTGAGACGTGTAATAGCAATGGCAGAACGCAGCCGGGAAACGTTCGAAAAGTTCTGCTACGGCCTTATTCAAGTCAATCTGTGTTCCGACCTTGGCCGTAACACGACTGCGCACACATTTGCCACCCCGCCCCTTGAGCTCTCCAATAAGTCGAGCGGTTGATGCGATGTAGTCGTCGTAAGGTGTAGATTGTGGCCACGGTTCAATCTTGGGAAGTCCGATTGGAGCATCATTCACACACACATTGTCTGTAGACGGCGTGTTCCAGCTGTTGATACTGAACATCCCATCTTTTCCGGCTACACGTATATCATCCTCGCCGGGAAAACGAAAAATCGCAAACGGTTTTCCCGCCGCAAAGTATTGTGCAATGTCTATGGGTAATTGCATCAGACAGCTTTCGCAATCAGTTCAAACGGAAGAGCATCCACCACTTCTACCTCATAAAACGAGCCTGCCACCATAGGCGCTGCGCACGATTGTTTCACGACCAGCACTTCGGGATCCACTTCAGGCGAGTCGAATTCGGTGCGACCTATGTAATATTCGTCGTTCTCACTCTCTATCAGCACCTTTAGTTTTTTTCCTATCTTTTTGGTATTATGCTCTGTGGCAATCGCTTCCTGTGCCTCCATCAAGCGCTCGAGACGCGACTGCTTCACATCTTCCGGCACATCGTCATGATAGTGCTCCGCGGCAAATGTATCATCTTCCTCGCAGTAGGCGAAGGCACCCATGCGTTCAAAGCGTTCCGTGGCAACAAATTTCATCAGATTTTCAAAATCCTCGTCGGTCTCGCCGGGAAAGCCCACCATGAGGGTGGTGCGTATATGGATTCCCGGAACTTCTTCCCTTATTCTTTCTAGCAGGCGGTGAGTCTCCTCTCCATCAATATGGCGGCGCATGCGGTCAAGCACTGAATCAGAGGAATGCTGCAACGCAATGTCTATATACTTGCACACATTGGCATGGCGTGCCATCACCGGCAGCAGATCGTAAGGAAAATCGGCAGGATAAGCATAATGCAATCTTATCCACTCCACTCCGGGAATACCGGCAAGGGCATCCACAAGATCGGCGATAGCCATGCGGCCGTAAAGGTCTTTGCCATAATACGAGAGATCTTGGGCTATCACATTAAACTCCTTGACTCCCCTACCTGCGAATGCGGTGGCTTCAGCCACAATTTCCTCAATGGGACGTGATTTGTAGCGACCGGTAATCAGCGGGATAGCGCAAAAAGCGCAGAAGCGGTTGCAGCCTTCCGCTATTTTGAGATAGGCTGTCCACTGCGGCGTGGTGAGCTCGCGATCCCAGGGATGCTTCACGGAGGATGCATCCCGGCACAGGCGACCTGCGAGTGATTCAAAGTCGAATTTACCATACCAACCGTCTACTTCCGGAATTTCAGCCGGAAGCTGCGCAGCATAGCGTTCGGAAAGACAACCCATCACGTAGACTTCATCAACCGCACCTTCTTTTTTGGCCTCGCATGCCCGCAGAATCATGTCGATGCTTTCTTCCTTCGCATCTCCAATGAAACCGCAGGTATTAATCACTATTGCGTCACCGGTAAAATCATCGGCATCGTGCACGGCCTGTATATGACCATTGCTCAATCGCTTGAGGAGCTTTTCACTGTCCACGAGATTCTTTGAGCACCCCATGGTGACAACATTCACTCGCTTCATTATTTTTCCGATTCTTTACGTCCGAACAGAGATTCCACAAATGCACGTTTGTCAAACACCTGAAGGTCGGTGATTTTCTCACCGAGGCCGATATATTTCACGGGAATACGGAGCATATCACTTATGCCTATCACCACACCGCCCTTGGCTGTACCGTCGAGCTTGGTGATGGCAAGATCAGTCACCTGCGTGGCAGCCGAGAACTGTCGGGCCTGCTCAAATGCATTCTGGCCCGTGGAACCATCCAGAACAAGAAGCACTTCATGCGGTGCTCCGGGCACCACACGTTGCATCACTCGCTTAATCTTGGAAAGCTCATCCATCAGACCCTTCTTGTTGTGCAGACGTCCGGCGGTGTCGATAATCACCACATCGCAACCTTGAGCGACGGCACTCGACAAAGTGTCGAAAGCCACAGCGGCAGCATCGCTACCCAATTGCTGCTTGACAATGGGCACATCCGCACGACGGGCCCATTCGTCGAGTTGCTCGATCGCAGCGGCTCTGAATGTATCGGCGGCTCCGAGCATTACCTTGTGGCCGGCTGCTTTGTACTGATATGCCAGTTTGCCTATCGTGGTGGTTTTGCCCACCCCGTTGACGCCTACAACCATAATCACATACGGGCGCTCACCCTCCGTAATTTCAAAGTCCTGAAGTGCGGCGGTGCTTGCCTTGTTTTCAACGAGCAACGACGAAATTTCTTCGCACAACATTTCATTGAGCTCGTCTTCGCCCACATATTTGTCCCGCTGGGCACGGGCTTGAATCCTGTCAATGATCTTGAGTGTGGTCTCCGCACCCACATCGCCGGTGATGAAAATCTCCTCAAGCTCGTCAAGAAAATCATCGTCGATAGTCCTGCGTCCCACGAAAGCTCGTTTGAGCTTTCCGAAGAATCCTTCCTTTGTCTTTTCAAGTCCCTGATCAAGGGTTTCCTGCTTCTTTTTGCGGGAAAAAATATCAAAAAATGCCATCTGCGTTCTTTCTTGTTTTAGTATGCAAATTTACGCAAAATCTTTGGCATTTACGCGCCTTATTGCTACTTTTGTGCAACTATGCCGATTAATACAGTGAAAAATATTAAGGTTTGGGAGCAAGCGCCCGATTCTGCGCGACTGCTTGCCGACACCCTTGCAGCGGAAGGAATACCTTCGGCAGCCACCGTCATTTACGACCAAAGGAACCGCCTCGCCTCTTATAAGGCTCACGACGGTCTCACATACAACATCAAAGCCTTCCGTATTCCTCATATTATCAATCGCATAGCTTATGGCTGGCTGCGTGGCAGCAAAGCACGCAGAGCATATGACAACGCCGTAAGGCTTTGTGAACTCAACGTGGCGACACCACTGCCGTACGCCTACATAGAGGAATTTGACGCTATGCATTGGCTCCGTAGATCATATTTCGTCAGTAGCCAGTTGCCTGACGACTTCAAGCAGATCCGCGATGCCGGGCTAAGTGACGATTTTGAGAATATAGTGCGCGAGGTTGCTGATTTTGTTGCTGATTTTCACAAAAAAGGTGTATGGATGGTGGATCTCACACCCGGCAATATTCTGTGGCGCAGCAGCTATGATGGATATGAGTTCTCTCTCGTGGATGTAAACAGAATGAAATTTGATGTGCGCAAGATCGACACACTCGTAAAATCCTGCGGACGCCTCTTTGAATCCGCCGAAGCGCGAAGTCTTTTCGCCACATACTATTCCGAGGCCATGAGTCTGCCACGCGAATATGTGGTAAAACTCATGGAAAAACAAGTAGCGGCCGACATCGCCCGCCGCAGCCGCAAAAAAGCCCTACTCCATCCCGAGAAGTTTTTCAATCGCGGGAAGCAGCGGCTCTGAGCCGTCATTTACAATCACTTCGTGAGGCATACGTCGCACGGCTTTTTCTTCCTGCTGCTGCGCCGTGATACGATCCGCCACTTGACTCTCTGCCAGTCCGTTGCGCCGACACACGCGCCGAATGCGGATTTCGCGGGGCGCATCAACGATCCACACGCGGTCCACATATTTCGACAATCCGCTCTCACACAAAATCGCGCACTCCACAAAAAGTGTGGTTTCATCAGCATGCGCATCGCACCACGCAGCAAAATCATCAAGCACGGCACCGTGCACGGCTTTATTAAGCATCAGACGTTTATCCTCATCGACAAAAACCACTTCCGCTACTCTACGACGGTCTATTACACCATCCTTACTCACAGCCTGAACATGGATATTTTCTATGAGAAACCTCTTTATCTCATCGCTGCCGTCCATCAGCTGTCTGGCACGCGTATCGCTGTCATACACGCTATAGCCCATAGCACGCAATATACTGCACACCACACTTTTGCCGGCTCCTATTCCGCCCACCACCGCGATTACTTCACTCATAGCTTTTCTATGATATATTCAGCACTGTCGACAGACAGGAACACGTTCTGCAGACGGCTGTCCACGTCCACCAGACGCAGACGCATGTTGCGGCTGTGCGCGGCACGGTCAATCTCGTGATAATCTGCCACCACGCGGAATTGAGGCGAAGAGTTCTTGTACACGCTCGCCGGCAACATATAATGCACCTCCACCTGTGGCGGGAACGTTATAAGTTTCACTCCGGCAGGGACATTCACAGGCTCAACCACCACACTGCGCGTCTTTGCAATCAAAGGCTCGACTGTAAAGGTCACGTCCACGCTGTCGGGTTGAGGACGAGTGCGCGACGGCGTGAGCACCTTCACTCTTATAGTGGTTGTACGATCCAGGTCGGAAATGCGTATTGGTTCAGTGCTCACTGACGTGAGAGCATTCCCTGCTGCGCCCACCGCATATACTTTTACGGAATCAGGCTCTACTCGCGGGCGACCCACAAGAGAAACCTGCGGCCCGGGAGTGACCGAGTAGTCTAGTTTGACGGGCATTCGACGCCCGCGGGACGTGGTATACAAAAGGTGGAGCGAATCCGGGTTGACGGCAAGTATCGTGGCACCGTCCACAGATGCACGCGCAAGTGTTTTCAACTCCGCCGAACTCAACGACAGTGCGTTTTTACCGCGATAGCTGCGCCAATCCACACGCAAAGCCGGTTCATGACCGAATGTACTCTTAAGGATGTCCGTGCCACGGGCGCGCATACTCACATTCATATACTCCGGTGGCACAGATACAATCATTACTGAATCAGGCACGTGCTCCAGCACCAATGGCATGCGCATGTCCACCTGATCTTCTTCGTTAAGCGACAGAACCACCCACAACACAGCAGATATGAGGAGAAAAACACCGAATGTGAGGATGTTTTTTCCCCGCTGTGTGCGGGCGGCCCTACTCAGGCGCGCAAGTGTCGCTTTGAGTACTAATTTCACGCCTGAAACGACGGTAATTATTTCTTATCGCCCTGCTCTGCAGCAGCCTGAGATGCTTCAGCGGCCGAAGGATATACAGAGCCCTTGTCTATACGGATACGCACGCCCTGGGCGATTTCGAGCAGGAAATAGTTCTCGTTGTCGTTCACATCCACTATCTTGCCGTGGATTCCGCCGGCAGTCACTACGGGACTACCCTTGGTGAGACTTTCGCGGAATTTACGGATTTCTTTCTGGCGCTTCTGCTGCGGACGGATCATAAAGAAATAGAAAACCACGAAGAGAATGATAATCAGTCCCCAGCTTGTGAAGAAGTTGCCTTGGGGGGCTGCCTGAAGAAGAATGTAATTTGAAAGCATTGCAGTATTTTTATTTATTTATTTTTCCTTCTGAGCGCAGGTACTCGCACACCGCGTAGAGCACGCCGTTCACAAACTGACCGCTGCGCTGCGTGCTGTAGTTGTTCGCTATCTCGACGTATTCATTCATGGTCACGGGCACGGGAATCGAGGGATAGTTAATAAGCTCGGCTATGGCACAGGTCATTATCACCACGTCCATAAACGCCATGCGTTCGGCATCCCAATGCTCCGTGTTGATGAATTTATTGATATAACTCTGATATTCATCCTTGTGCTCCACTGCCAGTGTGAATAGCTCGCTGCCGAATGAAGCGTCTTCAGAATCCTTGAACTGAGGCAGGAACGGCAGAGGTTTGCCTTCCTCCACCCCTGCCATCTGGCGGAGGCTCTTGAGCACGAATGTTCCCATCACCTGCATATCGTCGTTCCAGAACACCGAACGGCTTTCCATAGCTTCTGCAAGATCATCACCTGGCAGGATTATGCTCTTGCACACTTCGCGCCAGAAATCACAATCGGCCGCATAGTCCGTTGAAGGAGCCTCCATATATCTTTTGTAGATATCAGAACTCAAGATGGTGTTGAGCAAACGAGGCACAAGCACAAGATCATCACTCCACAAGGAAGGCTGCTTCTCCATTCGCTCCGCAAACACCTCATCGGCTTCAAGACGTGCGATGAACGCATTGTCCACAAAACGCGTCTGAGGGTTAAGGTCCTCAGCCGTGGGCACGTATTTTTCTTTTGCAGCTTCAAGACGCTTGCGCTGCTCGCGGGTGAGTTCAACCATAAGTTCGAAAATCCCGAAATACAGGTCGTAGGCCTTGTCGAGCGATCGCTGCAGGTCAGTCTTGGCCGAGAGATAGGCCTGGCGTGAATCACCGAACGATGCCAGCGACGCCTTGGCTGCGTCAAGTCCCATATCAAGGCCTCGCCCGGTAAACTCCGGCATGGCACGGAATGCACTCACCACCGCTGTATTTTTGAGCACAACAGTCTCCAGCACTACGCTCCAGAATCTGGCATCATCGGCCGGAGTGGGATTCTTGATTTTTTTATAGTCCTTGAAGATTTCCGAAGCGGTAATCGCATCCGCCACTTCTTGCAGAAGCGGACGCAACTGATCAATATGTGAAGTACCGCGCGACAACACTGTCTTCAATTCGTCAGTCGCGGCAAGAGCGCCGCCCACCTTATTATGTCGTAATAATTTATCTACTGAAATACCTTGGTTGCCCCGCGCTCCGGCAGTACGTACCCCCGAGAGCTCGGCTATTGCAAGCAGCAGGTCGAGATACACCGAGTAGGCGAAACGGCGGTCGGCCGAAGCTGCTTCCGGGGCCGCGTCGATATGAAATTCGCTATGTGTGAGCAGATACGAATACAGCATCTGCACCACCTTCACACGAATCAATATTCGATTTATCATTTCTGTGGATTTTCTATTGGTTATTTGTGCTGCAAAATTAGCGAAAAAAATCCAATCTATGACAATTCCCGCGCAAAAGCACGGGAATTGCAGTTCATTTATTCGTTTTCCTGGGCAAGCGGATTCCAGCCTTGCGCTTTCAGGGGAATTTCCGACTCTCCATCACGTGCGACGAGAGCACAGCCCTTGTCCTCATCCG
>CAMWRI010000109.1 GCA_947176585.1 uncultured Porphyromonadaceae bacterium | reverse complement strand
GCTCGACTAATGCCGGAGCGGAATCATTCAACGCCAAAGTCAAAGCATTCCGCAGCCAGTTCCGCGGTGTAACCGATATTCCGTTCTTCCTTTTCAGACTCTCAAAACTATGCGCCTAAAAATAATTTTACACTCGGGTAGTTTTTTAACAATTCAACCGGCTTTTGCAGCTGATCCAATTTTGCCTGCAATTTGCCTGTAGAAAATAAAAGAAACGAGATAACTATTGAAGTTTCAATGGGTTATCTCGCTTTATCTGTGCCCAGAACAGGACTCGAACCTGCACGTCTCTCAACACTCGCACCTGAAACGAGCGCGTCTACCATTCCGCCACCTGGGCATTAGGGGCTTTTGCGACTGCAAAGTTACAGCGATATTTTTAATTATGCAAATTTTTCTGATACTTTTTATTATTTTTGCGGTGCCGTTTGGTTGATTTAATGTCAGGATATGAAGTGCATGGATTCGTCGTTGCTCCGGTACGTTGAGGAGCAGATTGTGCCGCGGTACGCTGCGTTTGACAAGGCTCACCGCGCCGATCATGTGAATATGGTGATTGAGCAGAGCCTCAAGCTGGCCGAGCAGGTTGGGGGTGTGGACCTCGATATGGTGCTTGCTGTGGCGGCATTTCATGACCTGGGACTTATAAACGGACGTGAGAATCACCACGTCGACTCCCGTAAAATACTTGAAGGCGATGCTTTTATCCGCAGCCGTTTCTCGCCCGAGCAGATAAGGCTCATGGGTGAGGCGGTGGAGGACCACAGGGCTTCCAAGAGCGGTCCCCCACGCAACGTGTATGGCCTTATTGTGGCTGAGGCCGACCGCTTCATCGACTGCGACACGATTATCCGGCGCACCGTTCAGTATGGCTTGAAGCATTACCCGGAGCTTGACTGCGAGGGTCACTTCCGGCGCACCACGCAACACCTCGAGGAGAAATATGGCCACGGCGGCTATCTGAAGATATGGATGCCGCATAGCGACAATGCCGTGCGCCTTGAGGAGCTGCGGCGCGTAGTGGCCGACCCGGAGGCTCTTCGAGAAAAATTCGATCGAATTTTCCTCGAAGAGACATCTCAATCATGAGTGTCATCGTCCGCCGGCCTTGGAGCGGTCGGCTGTGGCATCAACGTCCACGAGCTTTCGGGCACCGCGTTTCTGCCTGCCCCATTGCAGGTTGTATCTCACGGCCACGTAAGGCATGCGCATATTCAGGCGCATGTGTTGCTCGTTGCGGTTCCACCTGTTAAGCGACATGCTGCCGCGGTCGTACCGGCCGAATGGCATTATTACGCCCGCGCTGAACTGCCATGAATTTTTGAAGTAGCTCAGGTCAATAATGTTGAGTTCCTCGCCCCAGGATATTTTTTCGCCCCACAGGTCGTGCTGCTCACGCACGTATTGTCCGGACAGAACGAATCCCCAATGGGCAAGCTGCACGGCCACGTTGCCGCTCCAGGCGTTGTTGGTGTGGGAGTAGCCCGTGCCGCGCATGCGCTCCATGCGATACTGGATATACCCGGATGCCATAAGCCAATCGGGGATGATCTCCACTTGCGGAGCGAGGAAAAACGATAGGTTGTGCAGCCCGCGGCTGTTCTCATAGGTGGTTATCAGCTTGTCGCCATGCCACGCCGTGAGCGGCGTGATCGCATCAGGCGACGCAAAGGCACGCACGCCCAGGCTGCCCGCCACCTGTGGTAGATTGAATCCGTAGCGAAACGTGAGCATATACGAATTCGACGTCTTGAGATTCTGATTGCCCACGCGCCATTGAAAGCTGTCGAGCTGCCTGGGCACCACGTTGGTCTCGTCCAGGGACGGCGACGACTGCCACGAGGTGAAGTTGAGGCGAAAATTGTGGTTCGGGGCGGGAGTAAAAGTTATGGTGGCCTGGGGTCGAAGATTCCACGAATGGTTTCCGCGGTCGGATTCTTGGAATAGAAACGAAGTGTATTGCACGCCCATACCTGCCGTGGCTGTCCATTTGCCCATACGGCGGAAATATTCGGCAAAGAAGTATACTCTATCTTGCCGTTGATGAAAAGTGGCTCCGTCGAGGTTGCGGTATTCCGATCGGTTGCGGTTGGCTCTGTAAGAGGCTCCGGCCGTGAATCGGGCGTTGTCGCGGGCGATGATATAGTGTGCTTCGGCGGCATATGCCTGATTGGCGTCCTTGATGTAGGTATGTATACCAGTGAGGGGCTGATGCTCGGCTGTGTGCTCAAGATAATCCGAGTAGGCGCTCCCCAGATAGAACGAGCTGTTGAAATTCAGCACTATCGTCTGCCGGTTTCTGAGGCTCTGCTGCCAGTAGAGCCTCAGGCCTGGAGTGGTGCCGCGGGATCCCTGCACGTCGTCGAGCAGGATATCCTCGCTGCCGTCGCTCAGGGAGAGCAGCCCGCGGTAGGCCGTGCGGTCGCTGAAATTGCGGTCAAGGGCCGCGGATGCCATAACCACCGTGGTGTCGGGCTTGATGAAACTGTACGACACCCATGCGTTGAGCATGGTGTTGTCCACGGTGCCACCGCGCGAGGTTTCGTTGCGGGTCACGGAGGTCCCATCCTCGAAGGTGAACGTTTCGCTGTACTGGCGATGACTCTTTATATTGTCGGTGAGCTTGAAATCGGCGCCTGCTTCCCACTGAGACCGCCCCGTGTTGAGCTTAGCGTCGGCGCTGTAGGTGCCCCACGCCTGATTGAGCGCGGGGCGCGCCTCGGCCATAAATGATCCGCCGGCCGTGGGATTGACCACTATGAAGTTGAGCACCGAACTCGCGCCGCCGTAGCGCAGCCCCGGATTGTCTATCCATTCTATTCTCTTGATTGTCTCGGGCAGTAGGGCGCGAACCTGTTCCGCGGTGGTCTCTCGCCCGTTGATGCGCAGCTGCACGTTTTGCCCGGCGTATTTCACGGTGCTGAGAGCGTCGCTCACGCTTAGCGCGGGTATCATGAGATTGTACAGAAGCTGGAGGCCGTTGGCCGAATTCTCGATGGCGCTTTTCGACGGACGGTACACGTCCATGTCGGCTCTGCGGATTACCTTGGGCGCCTTCACCACGATTTCGTCCAGTTGCCGTACGGCAGTGGTGTCCATCGCTTCCTGCGCGAATATTGTGGCCGATGCGAGCGGCAGAATTGCCGCAGCTGCGATTTTCTTGAGTTTTTCGATAGTCATATTGCGATACGTTTTTTTGTGAATTCGTATCGCAAAATTATAGCCTATTCTATCTTAACTGCAAATATAAAAGTCTTAATGGCGGATGTGCAAAAGCTTGATTGCCAGCGCATAGATTGGCCAAAAGTCTTAACGGACGTATCCGCACCCTTAACGCTGCCTAAATGGAGGCGTCGCTTCGCAGAAATGCCACGATATCTTCCTTCTCCGGCACTCCCAGCTTCTTCCTTATCGAAGATTTGCGCACGTAGATCGTGGCTGCTGTCTGTGATGTGATCACGCTTATCTCCTTGGTGGAAAATCCGGCCACCATCAGCGCCACTATCTGCTCTTCCTTCTCGCTTAGCAATTGGCCGTGCGCGGAATGCAGCCGGGAGTAAAATCCGGCGTAAAGATTGTCGATGATTTCGTAGACGCTGCTCCAGTCCACGAGCGCACCTCGTGTGTCGGTGCCTATGGATGATATTTTTCTGAGCATGTCGCGGTTCTGCTCCGTGGGAGTCTCGGCCACCATCTTGATGATGCCCAGCTGCTGAAGCATCGCGCGTCGCAGAGCCTCGCGGCTGTCATTTTTGCCAGCCGGCCGGCTCATCTCGTCCACCATCTTACGGAGTGCTTCTGCACGTTCCTCGGCTTCCATGGTCATGCGCTTGCGCTTCTGCGCGTTCCACAACGCGCAGATGGCTATTATTATCGCTGCAAGCGCCACGATAATGATGACGGCCGTCTTGCGCTCGTTCTGTGCCTTGAGGGCGAGCGCGCGGTTCTCCTGTTTCAGTGCGTTCTGCTCTGATTCCAGCCTGGTGGACTCCATGCGGTTCATGATATCGCGCTGCGCGTTGTTGAACGTGGCCAGCTGGCTGATGCTCACGGTGCCGTGTTTGCGGTAGTCAAGAAATTCATGCAGGGGCCGGGTAAATCCCTTGTAATAGTTATACTCGGATTCATCACGGCCGGCGGCGCAGCTGTCGGCAAGCGCCAGATGAATCGACGAACGCCCGAAGTCGCCCATGTTGAAATAGTTGAGCGCTTTCCAGTAGTGCAGATATGGCATGGCCGAATTCTGAGGTGCGTGTACCATCAGATAATCCGCCAGGGCATTGCTCTCGGCGTAGCGCCCAAGTTCCTCAAGGATGCCTATCTTTTCGTAAGCGAAAGTGAACTGGTCTTCGCCCAGGTGATTGCGGCTTGCGTAGTCGATCATTTCGTTGATCACGGCAAGTGCGGAATCTCCGTAGCCGGCAAACTGATAGTTCTCGCACAACTGACCCTTGTACTCCATCACGCTCGCCGGATCTCCGGCCATTTCCAGCATACGTTTGATGTGCCGGATATTGTTTTTGCAGTCGTAAAGCGCGCCGCCCACGCCGATTCTGGACTCCAGCAACTGAAGGGTAAGGCTGCCGGCTATGTCCGGGAGCTCAAGCACCGAGTCGAGAAGAGCCAGCGCACCTTTCCCGTCGCCGCTCCAGAACAGGTGCAACGCGTATAAGTCGGCACTGCGCACATAGCGGTCGCGGTCGCGCTCTTTGTAGTATTCAAAAGAAAATCGCACCATGGAATCAGATACCATGGAACTTTCCTTACCCTTATGCGCGGCAGCGGTCACAAGATAATACAATGCCCGCAAGGAGTCTTCATTAAGGTCGCGGGCCTCTATATCCTTGAGCAGGGCCAACGCACCGTCGGGATTCGTGGCGGCTATTCTTTCCGCCTCTCTCATGGCCGGGATATGACGCTCTCGGCGCGAGCACGACACCATGCACGCCACCATAACGAATAATATCAACACAATCCGTCGCATATTATCCGCAAAGTTACGATTTTTTCATCACCCTGCAAATCCTCAATGGCAGGCAGCCCGGCAGAATATTCGGGAGGAAATGGCATAAATAGACTCGCATGATATTCATATTCTCGTCTCAGCCAAGCCTGATTAAAAAAGAAAAAAGTGCCGGCTTTCACAAGCAGGCACTTCGTAGGGGTGAATTTGGATATATTTAGAAGGTCACTTTGTCTTTGACGTATTTGTCGGCCCAGTTGGGGGCTGAGGCAGGGTTGGCAAGCCAAGCGGGGAAATCGGGGTAGGCTTCGCTGATTTTTACGCGTTCCTGAGGCCAGCGCCAGTAGCCGTTGTTCACAAGAATCATCTGCGGAGCTATTTCGCCGTTGGCTGCGTCCGGACGACCGATCACGTACATGCCTTGTCCCATAACGAGGTTGTCGGCGCGGTGCATGCCCTGCTCCGAGTCGTTCATCGCGTCAATGTTCAAGGTGTTGTTGCGGTCGACGAGCACGGCGAATCCGCAGAGAGTCTTATTGGCCGCCGAGGCCATGAGTGTATTATCGTCAAAAGTTCCGCTTGCCGCATCGTAGCCCACGCCAAGCTGAGTGTCTACAGGGATTGCAAATTCCACGGCTTGAGCCTTGAGATTCTGTTGTCTCTCGCCGGTATTTACCATGGTTTTATATGAATCTGCACCAAGCCATGCATGTATTTCTTTGCCCACGATATGGGTGCCATCGCTCCAGTTTATCGCCGCCATCTGTCTTTTCAAGTTGCTGTTGGCAATGCTGTAGGGCATATTAGCGGTATCGCCTAAACCATTGGGTATTTCCGGAACTTTGGCAATTTTTCCGGTGTAGGTTATATACAAAGGCATCGTGCCTCCGGCAGCCTTAGGAGTAACGGAGATTACGCGCACGGGTTCTGCGTCGCGCGGGCCCCATACAACGGCATCGCGCCCGCGAGCTGTGTTGAGGTCTTTTATCTGGTCGGTGAAGGTGAATACTGCGTCATTAAAATCCCAGTCGTCTGTGGAGCCGAGGTCTTCCGCTGCGATAGTCCAAGTGTAGCTGGGGACTGTGTTCATAAGCGCCGCACTATGGCTGTCGGTGGGTAAGAACAGAAATACAGCATCGCAAAAATCGCGTGCTTCAGACGATGCATTAGTCTTGGGCGCAGAGGTAAAGCCAAATAATACGGCGCTATAAGAGGTGATTTTCATTAATGGGCCCCAAGATGCTGCCGACTCAACATTATCTCCCAATTTAAGCCGGTTATCAACCACATAGAATTCGTCGTTGTAGTAGGGGTAGTACATGCAGGCTCCCGTATAGGCTTGGGTTAATGCGCGGAGAGGAACGTCGAAATAATGTCCGTCCCATAGTGCGATGTTGCGGTAGGGGCTAAGTGATGATACGGAGTAGTTTCCATTGTTGTCAGCGCCATAATTCAGCTCCAAATACCACATGTCTTCATATTCAGCCTTTCTTAGGAAATCTTCAATGCGAATACCGGTACTTGCGATATATGCATTGCTGTTATACGAATCGTTTGGATAGGCAGTGCCGGGTGCAGTCCATATCTGGTATGCTTTTTCAAGTGTTGTGTTTTCATTTATGAATCTGAGACCGGGGAAGGGTGTTGTGGGATCGGTTTTATCTGAAAAAATCAGTTCAGTCTCTTTAACATTCTCATTGCGAGTGAACCACGATTCAACTAGTTTGACTTTGTAATCACTGTTGCCGTTTTTATTAGTTCGCCAATAAACGGGAAAAATATAGCCCTCGTTATTAAAGCACAATTCTATGAGGGAAATATCGCTCATGCGAGATGTGGACTGAGGATAGGATGTAAAGAATTTATCCAGAAAATCTGATTGCTTGAATAATAAGGTTGGGAAATAATAATCATCCATGGATACCGTACGTTGCGTGGTTGTAGTCGTTATATCATCCAGATCAACCATTGCGTTGGTGGCTACGTTGGTGACACCGCGGGTGGTGGCGAGCTTGAGCTGCGATACGGTGCGGGGGATTGTCACGGGGATGGCTGTGGTGCCTGCGGGCACGTGGCAGTCGGCAAAGAGATATTCCTCGCCGTCGATTTCGGCCGTTACGGTAATGTGGTCGCCGTTCTTTGATGTCACTTTGAGGCCTGCGGTGGTGGCCATCGAGAAGTCGTGGCCCTGGGCGGGCACACCGAACTCCTTGACGAATTCGCGGTTGTAGTCCTCGGTGGCCGAGATGGTCTGTGGCTCGTCGGCGCTGCACGATGCCAGGGCAACGATCCATAGCATCATGAGGAGGTTGAGTGTTTTTTTCATAAGGTCTTGAATGTTTCCTTGTGCCTCCGGCCCGTCTAAAAGGCTGATATTTAGATAAATAAAAAGCGTGAGGGCCGCACTGTTTGCCCGTTCCACGCTTGGAGGCTCTGGAATTGCCTTGTAGATAGGAACAGGCAACGCAGAAGCCTCACGCAGAATATAGTATACGCCCTATGCCGAAGCTCTCGCATCGCACATAGGGGAATATACATATCCACATGGCATCTACCGTTGCCGCTTCCTTGAATCTACAATGAAATTTTCCAGATTTCCAAGCGTCAAGAAAGAGCGTCGAGTACACGCTTTATAAAAATGTCTGCATCCCGCCCGCTTTACCCATGACCGGGCCTCTGCGTAGCGGTCTGCGCGGCAAAGGTAGGAATTAATTTTTAATCAGGCAATAGTGCCGCGCAAAAAGAAATTGAAAAGGCCGCCTTGCGGGCAGCCTTTTCGGTGTGTGTGTGTATTTATAGGATTAAGGATAGATGATTTCTTAGTATCTGGAAAGCATTGCCTGAGCC
>CAMWRI010000108.1 GCA_947176585.1 uncultured Porphyromonadaceae bacterium | reverse complement strand
GACTGGACGCGTGGATGAACAACGTGCGCGACATCCTCGAAGCCGGCGCCGACGGCCCCCTGGAGCTGATGAAGAACATGCGCATGGATGTCTACGACAAGGAAGTGTTTGTGTTCACACCCAAGGGCGACCTCTACAAGCTCCCCATGGGAGCCACCCTTCTTGACTTCGCCTTCAGTATCCACTCCTCGGTGGGTGCCCATTGCAGCGGCGGACGCGTCAACGGCAAGAATCAGCGCCTCACCTACCGCCTGCGCAGCGGCGACACCGTGGAAATCTTCACCTCGCAGTCGCAGACGCCCAAGCCCGACTGGCTCAACATCGCCGTCACATCCAAGGCCCGCAACAAGATTCGCGTGGCGCTCAAGGAAATGGCCGGCCGGCGCGCCGAGCTGGGCAAAGAACTCCTGCAGCGCCGCTTCAAGAACCGCAAGCTCGACATCGACGAGGCAGTGCTCTCGCGCACAATCGCCAAGATGGGCTACAAGAACGTGACCGATTTCTACACCGATATCGTGGATCAGAAGCTCGATGTCAACAGCGTGGTCGACGCCTACACCACCATCGACAAGCCGGCCGAAGACCCCGCAGCCACCCACGTATCTGCCAGCGAATTCGTGATGCAGGATCCCCTGGCCGATGCCGAACACAACTCGCAGGACAACGACATCCTCGTGATTGGCAACAACATCAAGGGCATCAACTACCGGATGGCCAAGTGCTGCAACCCCATCACGGGCGACGACGTGTTCGGCTTCGTATCCTCGGAGGGCGTGATCAAGATTCACCGCAGCGACTGCCCCAATGCCGAAAATATCCGCCGCAACTATCCCTACCGCCTCATCCGCACGCGCTGGAGCGGCAAGACGGGAGCGCAGTTCGCCGCCACGCTGCGAATCGTGGGCCAGGACGACCTGGGCATCGTCACTAACCTCACTTCCATCATCAACAAAGAGAAAAACGCCACCCTGCGCAGCATTTCCATCGACAGCAACGACGGCCTGTTCCAGGGCTTCGTGGTGGTGGGCGTGAGCGACACCTCCATGCTCAACCAACTGATCAAGAAACTCAAAACCGTGAAAGGAGTAAAAGATGTTCAACGCAGCAAGTAAATACGCGGCCATTGCCGCCCTCATTCTCTCGGCAGCATCATGCACCTCCGAGGCTGAGCGCCGCGAGCGCGCGGCCGAGGAATTGCGCTCGCAGGCCGCCGCTCTGGTGGAAGACCGTGATTTCGAGCAAGCCATCGAGCTCCTCGACTCTCTCGACAGCGCCTACCGCGACCGCACCGACGTGCGCCGTGCAGGCCTCGCAGTGCGCGCCGCCGCCATAGAGGGACTTTCAATCAGCCGCATAGAGCCGGCCGACAGGCGTCTGGCACTCGCGCAGTTGGCCGTCGACAGCCTTGGCGCGCTATTTACCCGCATCGACGCTCCCCGTGGCCTCGACGGCTACAGCGTGGCGCGCGAGCTGGCCAGGCAGGAGGTGACTGCAGCCACGGGGGTGCAGCCCCGTATCGACGACGATGGCTACCTGAGCATCGCAGCCGTTGTGAAAGGCCGAGGCATCGGCCTTAACTCCATCAGCTTGACCACGCAGAACGGCACCGTGCAGAGCGAACCGCAGGCGCCGGACCGCCTCATCGTGAGCGAAGGCGCCGAACTCGCGTCATTCAGGCAGGAGGAAGTGACCGACGTGCTCGAAGCTCTGCAAGCAGCCGGCGACGGCCTCGCCAAGCTGCACCTCAACGGCACCGGTGGCACCACCGAGGTGAAACTCACCCCTGCCCTGCGCACCGCGCTCGTGCGCTCGCTGCAATACGCTATGGCACGTCAGGAATTGCGGGCCGCCGCTCTCGAGCGTGAGCGCCTGGAGCGCACCTTGCAGACCGCGCGCGACCACAAGGCCAACGCCCCGTTGCCCGTGCAGCAGTAAGTGCTAGGAAATATGCCTGTACATGGCGCGGAAATCGGCCAGCGCGCCGAACACCGTGAACACGTCGCCCGGCTGCACCACCGTTTCGCCTGCATCCTTGGCGGGATACACCACTTCCGGCTCATGATGCTTCACACCCAGGATGTTGGTTGAGCCCGTACGCCGCGCCACGGCCACGAGATGCAGCCTGAAATTCTCGTCGAGCCGCAGATCCTTCACGGCGATGCCGTGGAAATATGCGGGGGTGTCGAATTTGATCACATAATGCGCGTCGTCCACCTCGAGCGACTGGATTGCGGCGCCCAGCTCCATCTCATGAGCCAGGTCGCGGGCGGCCCGCTGTTCGGGCGTGAGGATGCGCTGCACATGGAATCCCTCGAGGATGGCATAATGCAGGTCGTCGATGGCTCGCGCATAAAGGCAAGCCACGCCCATCTTCTTCAGCAGCGCCACTGTGCGCACGCTGGCTCCGAAATTCTCGCCAATGGCTACAATCACCACATCCACGTTGCGCAAGGGCAGAACGGCCAATGCAGCTTCTTCGGTGCTGTCCACCAGATAGACCGTGGAGATATAATCCTTGATTTCATCTATATGTGTCTGATTCACGTCCACGCCTATTACTTCATGGCCCATGTCGGTGAGGTCGCGGGCAAGGTTGCTGCCGTAAATTCCGAGTCCGATTACGAGATAACGCATAGTGTCGATTATAGCGGTTCTAATTGATTATTACAGAGTCTTGAGGATAATGCGGGGATGCGTCACGGCGATGGGGAAGCACTCCCATGAGAAGCGACAGGATGCCCACCCGGCCCACAAACATCGCCGTGCTCAGAACCACCTTCGAGCCGTCGCACAATTCACCGGTGATTCCCAGCGATGAACCCACGGTGAAGAGGGCCGACACCACCTCGAAAAGCAGAGCCTTCACGCTCAGCGCCGGTTCGAGCACAAGAATAGCCATGGCATACGCCGTGAACGACAGCACACTCAGCACCACCACCGCGTTGGCGCGGCGCACGCTGGGAATGGCTATGCTTCGGTTCCAGGCCGGAATGCCCTGATGGCCATGTACCACCGAGCGCAGGTTTAGTATCACCACAGCCAGAGTGTTCACCTTGATACCGCCGGCCATCGACTGCGAGGCTCCGCCTATCCACATCTGCACCACCACGAGCAGCAACGTGGCCGGAAGGAACGTCGCGGGATTCACCGAGGCGAATCCTGCGCTTCGGGGCACCAGAGCGTTGAAAATGCTCTGCACGGATTTATCCCACAGACTCATCCCCGCCAGAGTGTTGTTGTATTCCAGCAGGAAAAAGCCCACGCTGCCGATTATGAGGATTACCGATGTTGTGGCGAGCACGATCTTGGTGTTGAGGTCGTAGACATGCACCGGGGCCGACATGCGCCTGCCCTGCATGCGCGCCCTGAGTTTCTTGATTTTCAGCACTGCCACATCCTTGAAATTCACCAGAATGGGAAATCCTATAGCTCCGGCCAGCACTATCAGCGAGCTCACGAGATAAATGCTTTGGTTACCGCTCATAAGCACCGGATTCGACATTCCGCCGGGGATGTTGGTGAAACCGGCGTTGCAGAACGACGACAGGCTCAGGAAAGCAGAGAAAACCACCCTGTCGTTCACATCCATCCCCATAGCCTGCGGAACGGTGAAATATATCGCCACCGCGCCTGCCGCCTCGATAGCGAGCGTAAACGCCAATACGTAGAGCAGCGTGGGGATGAGGGCGTTGAGGCTGCGGCTGTACACCATGTCGCGCAGCAGAAGCTGGCTGTAGATGCTTGGGCCGCCGCTGAAAAACATGGCGAAAAAACTCGTGAAGGTGAGCACGCCCAGACCGCCTATCTGAATCAGGACGGCCAGCACGAGCAATCCCATCGGAGTGAATGTGGCGGCCACATCCACCGGGCAGAGGCCGGTGATGCACACCGCCGAAGTGCTCACGAATAGAGAATCAATATAGCTCAGAGGCACCGCCGTGCACTTGGGCAGCATCAGCACGAGCGATCCCACGATTATAAAAAACAGAAAACTCACCGAAAGCAGCAGCGAGGGATTGGTGCGACAGCTCATCACGCGTATCAGCGTATAGCACAGGTTCACCAGCGAATATGCCGCGAGTACCCCGAAGAGAAACGCCCTTGAATACAGCACCTTGGCGAGCCACGGAATCCAGGGATGCACCGGACGCGGATAAATCCACGCCATCAGTGTGATCAGCACACCGATATCCACTATCCACTTGAGCAGCCTGGTGTTGCGCAGCGTGCCGCGCGGGTCGCTCAGAGCTCCGAATATCACGTTGGCTCCGAATATGATCTGCACGGTGCGCAGGCCGTTTCGCAGAAGGCCGGCATCGGAGGGATTATGGTCGAAACCCACGTAAAGCAGCATGTCCACTACACACAGCACCGATGCTATCGTGGCCAGCACCGCCATCAAGGCACCTGCGTATCGCAGTGTGCTTCCGAAGTGAAGACGGAAACGGCCGAAAGCATACCTTGCCAGCCGCAGCCGATACATCGCCCTGCGCCATAGACCGGTAATTGACTTCCAGCCGTTCACCCCTTTTAAGAGAGTCGCGTGAGTGTCTTATTTCTGTTTCTCCAGACGGAAACCGGCATACACGCCGTCGTAGCTCTGGAGCACTTTTGTCAGCGAGGTAAGCGAGCTCTTGCCGCTCACTGCGGCAATCTTGCTCAGCAGCTCCACGAGTTTGGAAATGTCGAAAGTGAGGGAGAGCGAATTGCCCACCATCTGCCAACGCGCTGTGAACTTGCCGCCCACAACCTTGCCAAGACCCTGGAGATGAAGCGTGCACACTCCTGCCTCCGAGCCGTATTCGATAGTTCCCTTCAGGCTCATTTTTTTCACCTTGAGCACGAAAGTGGAATCAGCACCTGCGGTGAATGTCATGCCCGTGAGGCCCAGTTTGGTATAGTACGGGGCGAGCTTGCTCTCGATAGCGGTGCCTGCGGCGGCTCCGCCAAGATTCTGAAGGGCATTGTCGCTCTTGAACGACACGGCCGGGCCGGCGTATTTGAAGTTGCCTTCGGGAATCACCTTCGATGTGCCGCTGCCGCCTATCACCGCACCAATGGCGCCCTTCAGGGCATCGAGAGGATTCACTGCGCTTGCTAGCGGCGCAGCCACGGTAGCTGCGAGCAATACTATAACAATAGCATGTAGTTTTTTCATCTTTTATATCTTTAAATTATTGAACTTCCAGATTTTTTCCGGTGCACCGTAGCACGCGGCCGGGATAGCGGTCGAGAAGCGCCATATTGTGGGTGGCCACCACCACAGCTGTGCCGCCACGCGATATTTCATAGAGGCGCTTGATTATCTGGTCGCCGGTCTCGGGATCGAGATTGCCGGTGGGCTCGTCGGCCAGTATCAGGTCGGGACTGTTGAGCAGAGCGCGTGCTATCACTATGCGCTGCTGCTCGCCGCCCGATAGCTCGTGGGGCATCTTGTAGCTCTTGTTGGCCATACCCACCTCGGCCAGCACCCTGTCTATCCGTTCTTCGCGCGCTGCCGCGTCCTTCCAGCCCGTGGCCCGAAGTACAAACTCTAGGTTGGCATACACGTTGCGGTCCATCAGTAGCTGGAAGTCCTGAAACACGATGCCTATCTTGCGGCGAAGCATCGGCACCTGCTTGCGGCGGAGCGTGGCGAGATCGAAGTCAAACACCCTTGCCTCGCCGGACGTGAGCGGGACCTCTGCGTAGAGCGATTTGAGCAGCGTGCTCTTGCCCGAACCTACGGCTCCGATGAGATATACCATTTCGCCGGGCTCGATAGAGAAACTCACGTGCTTGAGCACCACATGCTCCTTGCGCAGCAGTTCTACGTCTTTATATTCTATTATTGACATAATCGCGTGATTGTACTGCAAAGCTACGAATTTTTTGCGTAAATTTGCATAAATTTTCAACGATATATGGCAAGTATTCTGCAAATTGAGAATCTCACCAAAAGTTATGGCGACCGTCTGCTCTTTGCCGACGTGACATTCGGCATGGAGGAAGGCGACAAAATAGGCGTCGTGGCGCGCAACGGCACGGGCAAATCCACACTGCTGCGCATCATCTGCGGTCGCGAGAGTCCCGACAGCGGCAACGTCACCTGGCGTCAGGGCGTGAAGGTGGGCTTTCTCGAACAGGCTCCGGATTTCGGCACCGCGGCCACCATCAAGGAGGCGGCTATGCTGGGATGCGATCGGTCGCCCGAAACCGAGCTCGAATGTGAGCGCCTGCTGTCGCAGATGAAGCTCGACGATGTCTCTGCATCGCCGCAACATCTCTCCGGAGGCCAGCGAAAGCGGGTGGCGCTCGTGGGCACGCTGCTTCAGCACCCCGACATGATCGTGCTTGACGAGCCCACCAATCATCTCGACATAGAGGTGATCGAATGGCTCGAAGAGTATCTCAAGCGCGCGCGGTGCACCTTGCTGATGGTCACCCACGACCGCTACTTCCTGGACCGCGTGTGCTCGCGCATCCTGGAGCTGGATGATGCCACCGCTTATCTCTACGACGGAAACTACGACTATTTCCTGCGCCGGCGCGAGGAGCGCATTGAAGCTCAGGAAGCCGATGCAGCCCGTGCCCGCAATCTGCTGCGCAAGGAACAGGACTGGATGAACCGCCAGCCGCAGGCTCGCGCCGGAAAGGCACGCTACCGCATAGAGCAGTACTACAACCTCAAGGAACGCTCCAGAGGCCGAGCCGCCGAGCGCGATGTCACCCTCGATACCCGCAGCAGCCGTATAGGCTCCAAGATTTTCGAGGCGGAGCACATCAGCAAGCGCTACGGCGATAAAATTATACTCCACGACTTCTCCTACTGCTTCGCTCGCGGCGAGAAAGTGGGAATCGTGGGCGCCAACGGCGTGGGTAAAAGCACCTTCATCAAGATGCTGCAAGGCCTGGTAGATGCAGATGAAGGCCGGTGGGACGTGGGCGAAACCGTGCGTTTCGGCTACTACAGTCAGGACGGCATCGAGTTCGACAGCAGCAAAAAAGTGATCGACGCCATCACGGAGATTGCAGAGGAAATAGACAACGGCGCCGGCAACTTCGCGCCCATGCAATGGTTGCAGCGCTTTCTATTCTCTCCGGCCGACCAGCAGAAGTATATCGCTACCCTGAGCGGCGGCGAGCGTTGCCGCCTGCATCTGGCCACGGTGCTGATGCGCCGCCCCAATTTTCTGATTCTCGACGAGCCCACCAATGATTTGGATATCATGACACTGGGTATTCTCGAACAATACCTCGCCGACTTCGAGGGCTGCGTCATTGTTATCAGCCACGACCGTTTCTTCCTCGACAATATCGTGGACCACATTTTCGTGATGCAGGGCGAAGGCCGCATCAAGGACTTCCCCGGCAACTACACCGACTACCGCAACCATCTGCGCGAGCAGGCACGCGCCACCGACGGCGACGCCCCCGGAAAACCCAAAGGCGAGAAGCAGCGCACCGAGCGCAAGCAAAAGCTGTCGTTCAAGGAGCGCAAGGAATTCGAGGCTCTCGAGAAAGAAATCGAGGAGCTCACCGCCGAGAAAGAATCGCTCGCCGCCCTATTCTCCTCCGGCGAGGCCGTGGACGATATCGCCGCAGCATCCGCTCGCTTCGCAGCCATCCAGGACGAGCTCGACACCAAGGAAATGCGCTGGCTCGAGCTATCCGAGAAAGCCTGAAAAAGACAATTGACGGTGCAAACTTGTGGGACTTAGAATACCTTAATTCATCGTCATAATGTTTCATTTTTGACGTAGATTTAATGGTCGGACATTGGGAGGGTTCCCCGATGTCCATTTTTACGGGAGGTTGCAGATGTGCGTAAAATTTCCTATATTTGCCACCTAAAAAACAAAACCCGATAGCTTGATATACAGGGGCTACCGGGATTCAACACTGCAA
>CAMWRI010000107.1 GCA_947176585.1 uncultured Porphyromonadaceae bacterium | reverse complement strand
CAGATCTCGTGGACTACGCTCGCACCGCAGGCGAGCCCAAGGCCACCTCCGGCAAACAGGAGCTCTACGAGGCTATCGTCAACATGTACGCTTAATCATTAAGGTATAACCTATCGCCCGGGCCGCTGCCGGCAGCGGCAGCAGCCCGGGTTTCTCTCTTTTTCTTTCTGCATGGAAAAAACCTGGCGGTGGTTCGGACCGAACGACCCTATAACACTTGATATGCTGCGCCAGATAGGCGTGGAAGGCATCGTCACCGCGCTTCACCATATTCCCAACGGCGAGGTGTGGACGCTCGACGAGGTCTTGAAAATGAAAAACTATATAGAAGGCCACGGCCTGCGCTGGAGCGTGGTGGAGAGCCTGCCCGTGAGCGAGGCTATAAAATACGCCGGACCGGAGCGCGACACCCTTATAGAGAACTATAAGGAAAGTCTTGCAAATCTTGGACGCGCGGGAGTGCGCACAGTGTGCTACAATTTCATGCCCGTGCTCGACTGGGCGCGCACCGACCTTGAATATCCCAACCCCGACGGCACCTCGAATCTCTATTTCAACCGTGCCGAATTCGCATATTTCGACTGCCACATCCTGGGCCGCGAGGGCGCACGAGCCGACTACGACGCCGCCACCCTCGAGCGTATGGACCGCCTGGCGGAGAATATGACAGATGAAGGCCGCAAGCGCCTTGTAGATAATATTATCGTAAAGACCCAGGGCTTCGTCAACGGCAATATTTCGGCCGACGAGCTTCGCCCTGTGGAAAAATTCCGCGAGCTGCTGGCACTCTACGAAGGCATAGACCGAGATGCCCTGCGTGCCAATATGAAATACTTCCTGGAGGCTATAATGCCTGTGTGCTGCGAGTGGGATATCAACATGTGTGTGCATCCCGATGATCCCCCGCTGCAGATTCTGGGCCTGCCGCGCATCGTCACCTGCGACGAGGATATCGAATGGTTCCTCAATGCCGTGCCCGACCCCCATAACGGCCTCACTTTCTGTGCAGGTTCGCTCAGCGCCGGAGCCCATAACGATGTGCCCGCTCTGGCCCGTAAATATGCCGGGCGCACCCACTTTGTGCATGCCCGTATATGCAATGTGCTGTCCGACGGCGACTTCCGCGAGGCTTCGCACCTCGACGAGCGCCTGATCGACGTGGTGCGCACTTTCGAGCGCGAGCGTCCGGGTGTGCCTATGCGAGTGGACCACGCCCCCCTGATGCTGGGCGACGAGAAGATGGGCTACAACGCCGGTTATTCTTTCCATGGCCGTATGCTGGCCCTGGGAATGGTAGGCGGTATTATGGCCGCGGTGAATACTGAAAAACCTGAAAATCAGAAATAAATGCAGAATCTATTTGATATCAAAGGCAATGTGACCGTGATCACCGGAGGCACCGGTGTGCTTGGCCGCGCGATCGCACGCTACCTCGCTCATGAGGGAGCCAAAGTGATAATCCTGGGCCGTAAGGAGCAGGTGGGTCGTGAGATTGTGGAATCAGTGATGTCCGAGAAGCCTGTGGGCAGCATCGAATTCATGCAGACCGACGTGATGGACCAGCGCCTGCTTGAAGCCAACCGCGACGCCATACTGGAGCGCTACGGCCGTATCGACACGCTGCTCAACGCCGCCGGCGGAAATCAGAAGGGCGCCACTATAGCCTCCGACCAGAATTTCTTCGACCTCGACCCGGAGCAGTTTCAGAAAGTGCTGTCGCTCAACCTCACAGGCACGGTGATACCCACCCAGGTGTTTCTCAAGCCAATGGTGGAGCAGGGCAGGGGAGCTATCATCAATTTCTCGTCGATGGCTGCCTTCCGCCCCATGACCCGTGTGTGCGGCTACGCCGCCGCCAAGGCCGGCATCAGCAACTTCACGGCCTATATGGCCACCGAGTGTGCCAAAAAATTCGGAGAGGGCATCCGCGTAAACGCCATCGCTCCGGGCTTCTTCATCACCGAGCAGAACCGCTCGTTGCTCACCAATCCCGACGGAAGCTTCACCGAGCGCGGACGCGATGTGATTCGACAGACTCCCTTCGGACGCATGGGTGATCCCGAGGAATTGTGCGGCACGATTCATTATCTTATGAGCGACGCGGCGAAATTCGTCACCGGCACGGTGGCCGTAGTGGACGGCGGTTTCAACGCCTTTGCGATGTAAGGGCCATGAAAGAATTCATGGGCAGCGATTTCATGCTGCAATCCCCCACGGCCCGCGAGCTTTACCACAACCACGCCGAGCATCTGCCGATTATCGACTATCACTGCCATCTCGACCCTGCGCTCATAGCCGCCGACAAGCCTTTCGGCTCAATCACGGAGCTGTGGCTGGGTGGCGACCACTACAAGTGGCGTGCCCTGCGTGCTAATGGCGTGGCCGAGCGCTTCATCACCGGAAAAGATACCACCGACTGGGAAAAATTCGAGAAATGGGCCGAGACGGTGCCCTATACCTTCCGTAATCCGCTGTATCATTGGACGCATCTGGAACTGCGCACGGCGTTCGGCATCGACGAGCTGCTCAATCCCGATAATGCGCGCCGCATCTTCGACGAGTGCAATGGCCGCCTCGCATCCGATCCCTCGCTCACGCCCCGCGGCCTGATGCGCCGCTACGGCGTGGAGCTCGTGTGCACCACCGACGACCCCGCCGACACGCTCGAGCATCACAAGGCCATCCGCGAGAGCGGCTTTGAAATCCGCGTGCTCCCCACGTGGCGCCCCGACAAAGCCATGGACATCGACAAACCGGGCCAATTCCGGGCCTACGTCAAGCGTCTGGGCGAGGCAGCAGGCAAGGATATCCGCTCATTCGGCGATCTTAAGGAAGCACTGCAGAAGCGTCACGACTTTTTCGAAGCAGCCGGATGCCGCCTGAGCGACCACGGCCTGGAGGAGTTCTATGCCGAGGACTACGACGTGGCCGATATCGCCCGTATCTTTGACGATGCTCTCGCCGGCCGTCCCGTGAGCGACGCCGATGTGCGCCGCTTCAAGAGCTGCATGCTCGAGATTTTCGGCGAGATGGACCATGCCTCCGACTGGACGCAGCAGTTCCACTACGGTACCATCCGCAATACAAACTCGCGCATGATGAAGGCCCTGGGCCCCGACACCGGCTACGACAGCATCGGCGAATTCGCCACCGCATCAGCTTGCGCCCGCTTCCTCGACCGGCTCGACAGCCGCGGTGCCCTCACCCGCACGATTCTCTACAACCTCAATCCCACGGCCAACGAGGTGATGGCCACCATGACGGGCAATTTCCAGGACGGAATCACGCCCGGCAAGATACAGCTTGGCTCGGGCTGGTGGTTCAACGACCAGACCGACGGCATGCGCCGCCAGATGACGGCACTCTCGCAGCTGGGGCTCCTCAGCCGCTTCGTGGGAATGCTCACTGATTCGCGCTCCTTCCTCTCGTACCCTCGCCACGAGTATTTCCGCCGCACTCTCTGCGACCTTGTGGGAGCCGACGTCGAGGCCGGCCTCATTCCCTACACTGGCTACGAGCGCGCACGCCTGGAGCAGATGATCGAGGATATTTGCTACTATAACGCCAAAAACTACTTTAAATTCTGATGACGACAGCCGCTACCGAAAGGCGCACCAACTGGCGCTGGGCCATATGCTCGCTCCTGTTCTTCGCCACCACCATCAACTATCTCGACCGCCAGGTGCTCTCGCTCACGTGGAAAGACTTCATTGCTCCTGAATTTCACTGGACCGATGCAGATTATGGCGAGATCACCGGTTTCTTCTCGCTGTTCTATGCCGCGGTTAGTCTTTTCGCAGGCAAGTTCGTTGACTGGGCCGGTGCGCGCAAGGGCTACATCTGGGCCATCTTCGTGTGGTCGCTTGCAGCCTGCCTGCACGCGGCTTGCGGATGGGCCACCATGCACATTGCGGGAGTGGAATCCGTGGCGGCGCTCTATGCTATCAAGCAGGGCACGGCTGCCGCGCTTGCGGTGGCGTCGGTGAGCGTGTGGCTGTTTCTCGGTTGCCGCGCGCTGCTCGCCTTGGGCGAGTCCGGCAACTTCCCCGCAGCCATCAAGGTCACGGCACTGTACTTCCCCAAGAAAGACCGTGCTTTCGCCACGGCGCTCTTCAATAGCGGCGCCAGCGTTGGAGCTCTCGTAGCTCCGCTATCCATTCCCGTCCTGGCCCATTGGCTGGGCTGGGAGATGGCCTTCGTGATTATAGGTGCGCTGGGCTTCGTGTGGATGGGCTTCTGGTTCAGGATGTATGAGGCACCCGAGCGCTCGCGCCACGTCAACGCCGCCGAGCTGGCCTATATCCGCCAGGACGAAAAAGGCGAGACCGAGCAGCAGATCGAGGCCGAGGAACACGTGACCATTCCTTTCTGGCGCTGCTTCACCTTCCGCCAGACTTGGGCTTTCATCACCGGCAAGGCACTCACCGACGGCGTGTGGTGGTTCTTCCTCTTCTGGACCCCGGCATATTTCTCCGACCAGTACGGTTATGCGTCCTACACCCCCATGGGTCAGGCACTCATCTTCACCCTCTACTTCATCGTCACCGTGGTGTCAATCTTCGGCGGCTATCTGCCCAAAATATTCGTCGACCGCATGGGTATGAACCCCTACGCGGGCCGTATGCGCGCAATGCTCATCTTCGCGTTCCTTCCCATCCTCGCCCTCTTCGCGCAACCGCTGGGTGTGTACTCGGCATGGTGGCCGGCAATCATCATAGGCCTCGCATGCGCCGGCCACCAGGCGTGGAGCGCCAACCTCTACTCCACCATCGGCGACATGTTCCCCACCAGCACCGTGGCCTCTATCGTGGGCATAGGCACTATGGCCGGCGGTATTGGTTCGTATGCCATCAACAAAGGCAGCGGCGTGTTCTTCGACTATGCCGCCGCCCGCGGCGAAGCCTTCACGGTGCTCGGCTTCCACGGCAAGCCCGCCGGCTACATGACCATCTTCTGCATCTGCGCCGTGAGCTACCTCCTGGCCTGGTGCATCATGAAGCTCCTCGTGCCCCGCTACAAGAAAATCGAAATCGCCTGATTTTCCACCCCGAGACAAACAGCCGGGCGCACCACTACGGCCCGTCCGGCTGCGGTTTATCTATAAGTTACTGAACCGTTATAATCGGCTGCCCGAAAAACGCTGATAGCGCTCCAAGTGTTGCAATCGTGAAATTATGCTGACCGCTGAGCCATTTGGTAACCTCGCATGGTCTCTTGCCGAGTGCATCTGCAAACTGTTTTTTTGAAAGACCGCGTTTTTGCATCAGTTCATATATGCGGTCCGAAATCTGAAACGAAAGATCGGTTTCCTTTAGCAGAGCATCGGGGATAGGGCCCAGCATTTCATCAATAGATTTGGCAGTTCGCTTCATATTTCAAAAATATTATCAGTTTCAATTGTTGATTCTGTTATACTTACGTTTCCGTTGGCAGCTTCCTGTTTAAGAAGTTTCTCAAACTTTTGCAGGGTCATTACATATCCGTTCAGAATCGAGTCATCCTCATATTTCTGAGACTTCTTTACACCACCATTGCCCAGTATAAGAATTTTATCAGACAGACGCAGGCAATACAATCGAAGTTTTGAAGATGTTACAGGTAAAGCCACGACAGAATCATTCATCTTTCCCTCCGGCCGGAAGTATCTCTCAGACGCGCCTGTTTTAAGCATGCGTTTGAGAAATGCAGCTATGCGCATGAAATCTTCGCTATATTCAGCATCATCTCTGAATTTGGAAACAATTTCTCAAATTCAGATTCCACATCACGGAGAAATTGCAAAGTATAAAGCGTGCAATTCTCACCTTCATCTATCAGGAATAATTCAACCTCGCTCATTATACGCAAATTATTTTCAATTTTGTTTTATAACGCAAAGATGCTATTAAAATTTTACTTATAATTAAAATTTAACAAAAATCTTGAACAAACCACAGCCGGGCACACCACTACGGCGCGCCCGGCTTGCGTTTGTCTCAGGGTGGGTGCTTCAGCGCAGACCGGCTATGGTGTCGAGCGCCTGGCGGCAGTTGTCGGTGATGTAGGCCCAGTCGGCGGCTGCGATGCGGTCTTTGGGGAAAAGTTTGGAACCCATTCCCACGCAGAAAGCGCCGGCCGAGAACCATGCTTTGAGATTGTCGGCCGTGGGCTCCACGCCGCCGGTCACCATGATTTTGCTCCAGGGCATTGGCGCCAGCATGCCTTTGACGAATTTAGGACCGAGCACGTCGCCGGGAAACACTTTGCACAGGTCGCAGCCGGCTTCCTGGGCGAAGCCCACTTCGCTTACGCTGCCGCAACCGGGAGTATAGGGCACTCCGCGGCGGTTGCACACTCGCGCAACCTCGGGGTTGAATAGCGGGCCCACCACGAAGCATGCGCCCAGCTGCATGTAGAGCGCTGCAGTGGCCGGCTCTACCACGCTACCCACGCCCACTGCCATCTCGGGGCACTCCGCGGCCGCGAATTTCACCACGGCGGCAAACACCTCGTGGGCGAAGTCGCCGCGGTTTGTAAACTCGAATGCGCGCACGCCGCCGTCGTAGCACGCTTTCACCACCTTGCAGGCGGTGTCGGCGTCGGCGTGGTAAAACACGGGCACCATCGGCGCCGCAGCTATCTTGGCCATAACGGCCATTTTGTCGAATCTTGCCATGTGTGAAATGTTTATCGCTGAACGCGACCGTTGGCCGAGCCGCCGGCGAGGGCGGCCACTTCGGCGGCGGTCACGAGGTTGAAATCACCGGGAATTGTCTGCTTCAGGGCCGATGCAGCGACGGCAAACTCCAGCGCCTCGCCCTGCGTGGGCATCGTGAGCAGGCCGTGGATCAGCCCGCCGGAGAAGGCATCGCCGCCGCCCACGCGGTCGATGATGGGGTTGATGTCGTAGCGCTTGCTCTCGTAGAATTCCTTGCCGTCGTAGATCATGGCTTTCCAGCCGTTGTGGGTGGCCGAGAAGCTTTCGCGCAGCGTGGAGGCCACGTAGCGGAAACCGAATTCGGCAGCCATGGCGCGAAAGATGCCCTTGTAGCCCTCGGCGCCGGTGTCGCCGCTTTCCACGTCGGCATCGGGCTTGAATCCCAGACACAGTTCGGCGTCCTCTTCGTTGCCTATGCACACGTCCACATATTTCATGAGAGGTCGCATTATGCTCTGTGCTTTCTCGCTGGTCCACAGCTTCTTGCGAAAGTTGAGGTCTACGCTCACCGTCACTCCGTGGCGCTTGGCTGCCTCGCAGGCCAGGCGGGTGAGTTCGGCGGCCTTGTCGCTTATGGCCGGGGTGATGCCGCTCCAGTGAAACCAGTCGGCGCCCTCCATTATGGCGTCGAAATCAAAGTCGGCGGGGTCGGCTTCGGCTATGGCGGAGCCTGCGCGGTCGTAGATCACCTTCGAGGGGCGCATCGACGCGCCGGTCTCGCAATAATAAATGCCCACGCGCGCGCCTCCGCGTGCGATGTGGCAGGTGTCCACGCCGTAGCGGCGCAGCGCGTTGACGGCCGCCTGGCCTATCTCATGTGAGGGAAGTTTGGTCACGAAGCAGGCGTGGTGGCCGTAGTTGGCGCAGCTCACGGCCACGTTGGCCTCGCCGCCACCCCATATCACATCGAAGTTGTCGACCTGCACGAAGCGCGAGCATCCGGCAGGAGAGAGGCGAAGCATGATTTCGCCCAGGGTTACGATTTTGCTCATCTATGAATGGATTATTGTGACGCAAAATTAAGCATTTTCCACGAGCCTATGATACGTGTGAAGCATAATTTAGGGGAAATGTTACATACGCAACATAAAATAGATACATACATTGCCGCGTGATTGCGGCGAAAGTGCTAACTTTGAATCAAAATTATTATCACATCATGAAAAACCTGAAATCATTCCTGATTCTTACTCTCGCAGCCGGCGCGATGGCATCGTGCGGTGGCGAAAAGAAGGCCGCACTGACGGCTTCCGGGCTCGATCCGGAGCGTTTCGTGGACGAAGTGAACGGCAAGACCAC
>CAMWRI010000106.1 GCA_947176585.1 uncultured Porphyromonadaceae bacterium | reverse complement strand
CTAGCACGCCACCCTCTCAAGGTGGAGACTCGGGTTCGATTCCCGAATTCGCTACTCGCCAATAGAACTCCTGAGCCCCAAGCTCGGGAGTTTTTGTTTTATTGATAAGTTCTTAGAAAATGGTTATCAACAACTCGCGTTTTCTGATAAGCGCACCATCGGAAAGTAAATGCCCCCGGGAGCATCGTCATGAGTACGCCTTCATTGGCCGCTCAAATGTGGGGAAGTCGTCGCTTATCAATATGCTGCTGGGACGCAAGGACCTGGCCAAGACGTCTTCCACTCCCGGCAAGACCATGCTTATCAACTTCTTTCTCGTGAACGACAGCTGGGTGCTCGTCGATCTCCCCGGCTATGGCTACGCTGCACGGAGCAAAGCCGACCGTGCCGTGCTCGAAAGGATGATTAAAGACTATATCCTCAACCGCGAGCAGATGACAAACCTTTTCGTGCTCGTGGACTCGCGTCATGCGCCGCAGCGCATAGATATGGAATTCATGGAGTGGCTGGGCGAGAACGGCGTGCCGTTCAGTATCGTGTTCACTAAGCTCGACAAGCTCACTTCCACCGCGGCCAAGAAAGCCACCGAGGTGTATCTCGAGGCTCTCAAGGAGCGCTGGGAGGAACTTCCCCCCGTGTTCCGCACATCGAGCGAAGACAAGCGCGGCCGCGAAGCTATCCTCGACTATATTGAAGAAATGAATAAATTGCCACTCGAATAACCACTGCAATCATGCTCGAAATCAGCGAAATATTCAATGCTGCAGCCGTGCTAAAAGGCGTGGCCCGCAAGACATCCATAATTCCTGCTCCCAAAATAAATCCTGAAGCGGAGGTGTATCTGAAAACAGAAAACCTGCAGCTCACGGGTTCGTTCAAATTGCGCGGCGCCTATTATAAGATTTCCCAACTAAGCGAAGAGGAAAAAGCCCGTGGCGTGATAGCATGCTCAGCCGGCAACCATGCCCAGGGCGTGGCTCTGGGCGCGAGCCGCAACGGTATCAATGCCGTGATTTGTCTGCCCGCCGGTGCTCCAATCTCGAAGGTCGAGGCCACGCGTAGCTATGGAGCCGAGGTGTGTCTCGTGCCGGGTGTCTACGACGATGCATATGCCCGCGCGCTCGAATTGCAGAAGGAGCACGGCTACACCTTTGTCCATCCCTTCGACGATCCGAAGGTGATTGCCGGCCAGGGCACCATTGGCCTTGAAATACTCGAGCAGATGCCCGACGTCGATGCGGTGGTTGTGCCCATTGGCGGTGGCGGCCTTATCAGCGGAGTAGCGTTTGCTATCAAGACGCTGCGTCCCGAGATTAAGGTCTACGGTGTACAGTCGTCGGGTGCTCCCTCCATGGCAGCATCGCTTCAGGAAGGCCATATCTCGCGTCTCGGCGAAGTCAGTACCATAGCCGACGGTATAGCGGTGAAAGAGCCGGGAGTGAACACCTTCGAGATGTGCAACAAGTACGTCGACGAGGTTGTGACCGTGAGCGACGAGGAGATTGCAGCCGCCATTCTCGCCCTTATCGAGCAGCAGAAACTCGTGGCCGAAGGTGCCGGTGCAGTATCGGTGGCCGCAGTGATGTATAATAAGGTACCCGTCAAAGGCAAGAAAGTCGTGTGCCTCGTGAGCGGCGGCAATATCGACGTAAATACCCTCAGCCGCGTGATCACCCGCGGCCTCTCGAAGAGCGGACGCAACTACACCTTCATTATCGACCTGGCGGATAAACCCGGTCAACTCTCCGGAGTGTGCAACGTCATAGCCGATACCGGCGGTAATATCATCTCCGTGGCCCATGAGCGCATCAACACCAGCGCCGAAATCAACGGATGCACCATCCGTCTCGAGCTCGAAACCCGCGACGCCGCCCACATTGCTTCAATCCGCGAAGCCCTCGCCGCCAAAGGCTATAACGTACTGAATTAAGAACTTTATCGCATAAAAAATCCGGGTCGCATGCAGCGTGCCCGGATTTTTTTTGTGCTCTTTTACATCTTTTCGGTGATAATTCCGTCTTATGATAAAATGAAGAATCATCAGCAATGGCAAATCGTAAAATCAATATTCTGCAATTTCTTGATGCCGAGAAAGACAAGCTTTTTCAGTATTTGAGCTATCGCCTCTATGATATTGAGGACGTGAAAGATGTTCTTCAAAATCTATACTTGAAGGCGTTGTCAGATCCCCGGCAGTTTGATAACGTGATCAATAAGCGCGCCTATATTTATCGCCTGCTCAGAAACGAGTGTATTAACTATTTTCGGAAAGGCGGCAAATTTTCGCCGCTGGACAGTGTCTCATGGGAGGCTCTCAGCGCCGAAGCGCTTCAACCTGAAGATTTTGAAGAAGAATTTGTAATGATAAACCGACTTCTCGGGTTCTTGCCCGAAGAACAGTCTGAGGCAATAAGGCTGCGGCTTCATAGCGACCTGTCTTTTCAGGATATTGCTGATATAATGGAAGTGCCTCTACCTACGGCAAAGGCGAGGTACAGGTACGGTATTGAAAAACTTCGCGGTAGCCTTAAAAGGCTTAATATATTATAAACTTTAATCAGTAAACATTATGGATCCTACAAAGCAAAGTAATCAAATGACGGAATTCGAAAAGGTCGAAAGCCTGCTCACGCCCAAGCATCAGAGAAATGTTGATTTTAAATTCAACGAACGTCGCGGCAGCGCCGGGAAAATATTCTGGAAAATTGGTGGTATTGCTGCTATGCTGGCATTGGTGGTGACGGTGGCACTCAGTTCGATTTTCCCGGCGTCTGCTTCGCAAAAAATCAATGCAGGTATGGAGAATCTGTTCAATGCCGAGACTGTGAAAGTGGAATTTACACTGCGTTGTATGCCTGTATCAGGCGACGAAGTCTATGCTCCCCATCCAAGCGGGGAGATATTGGACGGAACACTGTATGTTCTTAATACGGGCACTCAGGTGTGCAACCGTATTGATTGGCACGATAAAGATAATAACACAATTATCTTCAAGGATAAGGAGTACGTTCACCTACGAGACGGAGAATTAGTGGAACGTCATTCTTGTAATCCTGTCAACGAATTTGCCGGAATCTTTAATCTAAAGTCGCTTAGGAAGCAGCTTGGAACCATCATGGATGATGCTGATATAACTACGAAAGGTGAGTATATTTATCTCGTTCATAACAAAGGAAAAATCGCGTTATCCGGCAAATTCAGAAAAGACAACAACATGCTTGTCGAGGCTACAGCATCATACGTGGATCCTCAGGGCTGCGAGGTATCTTTACTCAAAACAAATTCAATCCATGCCGGGGTGAACCTTCCCGAAGGACTATTCGATAAATAACCCCCCCCGTTACTTCTTACGTGAGGCTGCGTCGCAAAACTTTGATTACGACACAGCCTCACGTGCTTAACTTTCAACTAATGCAAAGGCTCAGGCTCACACCCGGCTCAGGCGAGATGCCAGTAGGGCATCTGCAATGACGAGGGCGGCGAGGGCTTCAACCACAGGCACCGCGCGGGGCGCGGCGCACACGTCGTGGCGGCCGCGGGGCTCCAGTGTGCACGGCGTGCCGTCGGTGCGCAAGGTGGGGATGGGCCGCATCATAGTGGCAATGGGTTTGAATGCGATCCGCATTGTGATATCTTCGCCGGTGGAGATTCCGCCGAGCAGGCCGCCGGCGTGGTTTTGTTCGGTGTGCAAAGCGCTGTCGAGCGCCACGGGATGGTCGAGACTCTCAGAGCCTTTCTTGCCGGCAGCAGCAAATCCTTCGCCATATTCAAAGCCTTTTACGGCATTCAGGCTCATCATAGCCAGTGCAAGCCAGGCTTGCAATTTCCCGAATATAGGTTCGCCTAATCCTGCCGGTACGCCATGAATTGTGCATCGTACCACACCGCCCAATGTGTCGCCCTCAGCCCGCGCGCGGGCGAGCGCTTCACCAATTTCCTGCTCTCCACGCATGCCGCCTATACTTTCCACGGCGGCATTCACCGTGATTCCCGCAGTGGCGATAAATTGCATGGCCATCGCTCCCGCTGCCACGGTAGCCGCGGTGGCGCGCGCGCTGGCGCGGCCTCCGCCTCGGTGGTCGCGTATGCCGTACTTGAGCAAATACGTGGCATCGGCATGGCCGGGACGGATTGCGTTGCGCATAAGATCGTAGTCTTCACTGCGCGCGTCGCGGTTGGCGATCATGAAAGCTATGGGTGTGCCTGTGGTGTGCCCTTCGTATATGCCGGATAAGATTTCTATCGTGTCGTCCTCGCGGCGGGTGGAGTTGCCATTGCCGCTTCCTGGGCGGCGGCGATGGAGCATTGCCTGAATAGCGCCAAGGTCGATGGGGAGGCCGGCTGGCATACCGTCAATTATGCCTCCCACAGCCGGGCCGTGGCTTTCGCCGAAGGAGGTGAAGCGTAAATAGTGGCCTAGAGTGTTCATTGCACGAGGTCTGCTGTGGTAGCTCCCACATATTTAATGAGTGCTTCCGGGTTGATTTCTATCTGCAGGCCGCGCACTCCGGCGCTCACGTAGATTGTTTCGTGCTCTGTGGCTGTGGTATGGAAGAAAGTGGGAAACGCTTTTTTCATCCCCACGGGGCTGCAGCCGCCGCGGATGTATCCAGTCACGGGAAGGAGCTCTTTCATCGGGATAAGGTCGGCTTTCTTGTCGCCGGCGGCCTTGGCGGCTTTTTTAAGGTCAACTTCGTGGTTGCCGGGCACCACACACACGAAGTATCCTGTGCGCTCGCCTTTAAGCACCAGCGTCTTGAACACTCGGTTGATGTCTTCGCCGAGCTCGGCCGCCACATGGTCGGCCGCGAGGTTATCTGGGTCGACGGTGTAGGGCACGAGTTTGAAATCCACTCCGGCCGCCTGAAGCAGCCTTGAAGCATTAGTTTTGGGCTGTTTTGCCATTCTACAGGGGTTTAGAGTGCAAAAATATAAAAAAAATGGCTATCTTCGCACTGTAATTCACAACAATGGCACAATCCACTCGCGAACAGCTCATAGACGTAGCGCGTCAACTCTTTGCAAGAAAGGGAGTTGATGCCACCACTATGGGCGATATCGCCAATGCCAGCGAGCGCGGACGCCGCACGGTCTACACCTATTTCCGCAACAAGAAAGAGGTATATGCGGCTGTTCTCCAGAGCGAGAGCGATGCGCTGCTGGCGCGTCTGGAGGAAATTGTCGATAGCGAGGCTCCCGTGAAGGAGCGCTTGCGCGACTTCCTCTCGGTGCGTCTCATCCGGAGGCGTGAGGCTTCATCGGCAGTTGCATCGCTGCGTGCGCTGTTCAAGCCCGACCTGCGACGCATGAGCCGTGTGCGCTGCCTGGTGCGCGATCGCGCCCGTGCTTTGCTCCACGAGTTGCTTGCAGAGGGGGTGGAATCCGGGGAATTCGACAGTGCGAGATGTGCCATGCTCGAAGGTTTTGCGCTCGACTGCATGCACGCCATGGATATTGCCGGCGCCGATACTGATGCTTCCGGGCTCGCGGTTTCGGCAGATGCCATGCTCGACTTTATTATTTCCGATATTTGTATCGACCGTTCGGATGGTGCAAAAAATAAGCCCGCACGCGATGCTTTTAGCGAATAATTGACTAATTTTGTGGTCGGAAATGAAATTGTGCCGTTTGTTCATATTGCTTGTTGTCCTTCTCGTGGTGGCCGCTCAGGCATCCGCGCGTACCGTTGCGTCTTCGGATAAACGTCCGTTCACGATAGTGATTGATCCTGGCCACGGTGGCAAGGACTACGGCTGCGTGGGTAAGCTCACGAGCGAAAAGGTGATAGTGCTGGATGTGGCTCGGAAAATGGCCGCGCATCTGGCTAAGGAGCATCCTGAAGTTAAGGTTGTGTTCACGCGCGACGATGACAGTTTCCTGTCTCTCCAGCAGCGTGCCGATGTGGCAAACCGCGCCCGGGGCGATGTGTTCGTGTCTATTCATGTCAACAGTGTGGATAAGCGATCGCGCAATCGCGAGAGCGTCCACGGCGCCAGCGTATATACCCTGGGATTGCACAAAAACGACAATAATCTCAATGTGGCTATGCGCGAGAATGCCGTGATGGAGCTTGAACCGGATTATTCGGCGAAGTATCAGGGCTTTGACCCCTCGTCAAGCGAGAGCTACATAATGTTTGAACTCAACCAGAACAGTCACGTGAGCAACAGCCTGCAACTGGCATCCGCCATGCAGGGAGAGCTTATCTCCACTGCCGGGCGCGCCGATAAGAGCATACGTCAGGCCGGTTTCTGGGTGCTTTGGGCAGTGGCGATGCCATCGGTGCTCGTAGAGCTCGATTTTATATGCAATCCGGCCATGGAGAAATTCCTGAACTCGACGGACGGTCGCGACAAGTGTGCACGGGCTCTTGCCAATGCATTCGGCAATTATTATGCTCGCCACCGGCGCGACAAAGGTGCTCCGGAAGTATCCGCTCCTGTCGTTTCCGGGGAAGATTCCTCGGTTGCCGCTGATGATAAGTCCGGAAATAAATCGGAAGCCGTGGAGGATGCGCCTGCCACGTATCATATACAGTTTCTCACGTCCGGCAAGAAATTGCCGTCCGGCGATTCCCGCCTGAAAGGTGTGGATAATGTGGACTTCTACCTCGACGGTAAAATGTACAAATTTTTTTCAGGATCTTTCTCCACCATGGACGAAGCGCGCAAGGCGCTCCCGGCTGTGCGCAAGAAATATGCTGAGGCTTTTATAATCAAGCTACAAAACGGTAAACGAATATAATATGAAAAGCGCTGTTAAGAAAGAACTTATGATAGGCGGCCTCGTGATCGCCGCCCTTGCCATACTCATCTTCGGCATTGATTTCCTTAAGGGAATCAACGTGTTCAAAGCCGCTAACTACTACTATGTGGAGTACACCGACGTGGAAGGCCTTGCGATTTCGGCGCCTGTGAATCTCAACGGTTTCAAGGTGGGTCAGGTGCGCGAGATTAATTATGAGTTCGACAACCCCGGCCACGTGAAAGTGGAACTCAGCCTCGACCGTCAGCTCAAGCTCCCCGTGGGCACGCAGGCCGTACTCGCCGCAGATCTTCTGGGCACGGCCACAATTAGTCTGCGCCCCGGCCAATCGCAGGAGATGTGCAAGGTGGGCGACACCCTCGAAGGCGTGACCGACAAGGGGCTGATGGCCGGAGTAGGGAGCATGATGCCCTCCATCGAAGGTATATTCCCCAAGATCGACACCTTGCTCACGAATCTCAACGCCATTACGGCCGATCCCGCTCTCACGGCTTCCGTGAAACGCCTTGACGCAATCACAGCCAACCTCGAACTCATTATGCAGCGCCTTTCTGCTCTCATGGCCACGCTTCCTCCCGTGGCCCGCGATGTCAAGACAGCCACGGCCAACCTCGATTCCATTACCGGCGACATGGCCGTGCTCACCGCGCGCTTGCGTGAGCTGCCCGTGGATTCTCTCTCGGCAGATATCGCAGCCACAATAGCCAATCTTCATGCTCTCAGCGAGGAACTCAAGAATCCCGATGGTTCGCTGGGTATGCTCATGAACAATCCCGAGCTGTACAACAACCTTAACAGCACAGTATCGAGCCTCGACTCGCTTTTCGTAGACATCAAGCGCAACCCCAAGCGTTATATCAGCATCAAACTGCTCTGATAGATGCGCTCCGTTTATGGCCGGAAGCTACCCGCTTCCGGCTATTTTTTTGCGAGATTGAAATAGTTTGCGTTTGGAATGGTCACTAAATCAATCCGTTATAATGATTTTTAAAAATCCAAATATTTATTCTATTGTTTTTTCGGAAAATTATTGTCAAATTTGCTATGCAAAATAGATAGCACACACTTCCCCTTTACTTCGTAATGGAAAAAGATCACCTGCAGCTTTGGGAGGAATGTCGTCAGATAATTAAAGACAATATTCCTCCGGCACAATACGACACGTGGTTCCGCGATATCACTTCGCGGAGCTTCGATGGCGTGAAGCTTGTGCTCTCGGTGGCGTCGGCTATCTTTATGGAGCAACTTGAGGAGCTTTTCAGAGATAAATTTGTTGCCGCTATACTCAAGACTTACGGTAAATTCGGTAAGATACAGCT
>CAMWRI010000105.1 GCA_947176585.1 uncultured Porphyromonadaceae bacterium | reverse complement strand
GTGTCGCCCTTGGCGATTTCCGCCAGCTGTCGTTTTTTACTGCCGCCGTCGTTGAGCTCGTATAGGCCGGCATCCGACATTGCCTTATAGGCGCGGTTTGCAGTCGCATCAAACGGTGCGACGGCAATAATCGCCCATACGAGCAACATTAGTATTCTTTTCATGGGTGTATGAAATTTACTTAGTATATTCAGCGCGAGGTATTGCGCTTCTTGATATAGCCCTTTTCAATGGCCTTGACCACGAGATCAGCCACGTTCACGGCTCCCAGTTTGTTGAACAGGGCTTTACGGTGGGCTTCGATGGTGTTGTCGGTCACAAACATGGCCGCCGCGATCTCGCGCGATGTCTTGCCCTGCGCTATCTGATACAGCACCTCGAGCTCGCGGGCCGAGGGGTGAGCCGATTTGTCAACAGCAGTTTCCAGCACTTCGTGCACAGCCTTGCAATAGTAGTTGTTGCCTTTTATGATTTCGTTTATGGCCGTGACTATCTCGTTGCCGTTGCGCGATTTGTATATTATGGCGTTCACATCGCGTGCCAGCAGTTTGCGCAGTGTCCATATCTCGTCGTGCACGGTGCTCACGATGATATGCGCCACCGGATAGCGGGCGCGTATCATCTCTATCAGCACGAAGCCGTCGAGATCCGGGAGCTCCAGGTCGATGATGTAGAAATCATATTGCTTGCCCTCGTCAAGACTTTTTATCAGCCCCGTAGCGTCGCTGAATTTGTCTATGTCGTTCACACCATTGTTGAGCAGGACGGTGTTGATTCCCTCTCTTATCAGGTCATGGTCGTCGACAACGGCAATCTTCATTTGTGATAAGACTGATTTATTGGTCATTTCAAGGCGGAATTTTGCAGATAAATAATAATGCAAAATTACAACGCCGCTTAATACGTGTCAATTACGGATTTCCGTAGTTTGGCCGCCGTTTCACCATGCGGCGGGCTTCACAAGTCATAATTTTACTGTCAGATTTACTGTCGTTCCTCCGTTTTCGTGTGTTTTTATCACCACCGAGCCGCCAATTGATGCCGCCCGCCTGCGCATCGACTCCAGGCCCAGTCCCTTGCCTGCGGCAGCGTGGTGGGTGCCGTTGTCTGCCACGCTCACCCGCAAGTCGCCGTTCTGCAGGGTCATGGCCACGTCTATGGCGGTGGCTCCGGAGTGCTTGATGGCGTTGCCGGTGGCTTCCTGCACTATCCTGTACACTTCGAGCGCCGTGGCATCGTGCACGGTGCTCCACGGCGAGCCGTCGGTTTCTGAAGAATAGGAAATGTTCATCCTGCCCCCCTGTGCGTCGTGCTGTTTTTTTACGAAGAGGCGAAGCACCTCGTCGATCGATGCGTAGGCGAATTCCGGAGGCATAAGCTCGTGGGAGATGCGGCGCACCGATTCGCGGCAACTGTCTATGAGGCCGGCTGTGGCTTCGGCCGACGCGCCGTTGGTCATGTTCATCTGAATGGCCAGCAGGTCGTTGCACACCCCGTCGTGCAGCTCGCGCGACATGCGTCGGCGTTCGCTCTCCAGTCCTTCGATATACTGCCTCGTCAGCTCCCTTGCGGTGTCGGCTTTCAATGTGGCGAATTCCACTTCTTTCTGCAGCCTGCGGCGGCGCTGGCGTCCGGCGTAGACCACAAATCCGGCCGCTGCGGCCACGAGAAGTGCCACGGCTGCCAGCAGCCACATCAGCGTGCCGGCACGCCTCGCCTCGCTTTGCGCCAGGGCCAGCTCGGTCTCTTTGGTCTCGTATTTTACGGTGAGGTCGCGCAGGCTCTCCGCCTTTTCTGCCTCCCACAGCGAGTCTCTTAGCTCGTTGCTCGCCATAAGTGTGCCGTAGGCGCTCTCGAAATCACCCAGCTGCGAGTAGGCGAGATGCATGTTGTTGTAGCAGTCGAATTTCACGAATGGCAGGTTGTCTATGCCGTCCAGATTCAGAATCTTGTCGAACCATCCGAGCGCGCTGCGGTTGTCGTTGTTTCTCAGCGCTATGGAGCATTCGGCCTGATAGTATAGCAGTCGTGCCATCATTGATTCAATCTCCGGAAGCATGCCGGCGCACTTCTCGCGCCAGCGGGCGGCTTCGTCCTTCTTTCCGTTTCTGTCGGCGAGCATCATGGTGTAGGCGGCTGCGCGGAATGCAGCTTCCGTGTCGCCGGCGGCGAGGGCATCGCCGTAGGCCAGCGCCTGATAGCGCACGGCGTTGTCGAGGTCGCCGCAACCGGTGAGCACCGAGCCCGCCACGCCGTAGATGGTGCTCCGCAGTTGAGGATCCTCGCTCCGCTCGGCCCATTCGCCGGCCAGCACGGCATTCTTGGCTGCGAGTTCCTTGTGGCCGGTGTCGAGGTGAAGCACAGCCAGGTTGGTATAGAGCGAGGCTATTTCTTCAGTGGCTTCAGCCCCCGGATTTTCGCGGAAAGCTCCGGAGGTCACTATTTCCAGCGCGCTTTCGTAGCTTTTGAGCGCTTCGTCCACGCGCCCGAGCGAACGCAGGAACACGCCCTGGGCCGTGCGCGCACCCACTATCTGCACCGGGTCGCCCGCTTCCACGGCCATTTCGATGGCTTGTGCGCCCACGATGGCTGCCGAGTCGGTTCGCCCTATGCTGTGCAGGCTGTCGGCGGTCTCGCGCATGGCGGCGATTTCTTCTGTGGATGCCGCGCGGGCATCTCCGGCGGTTGCGGCTGCGGCTATGAGCAGCAGGGTGGGGAGCAGCTTCATATCTTCATGATTTGCGGGCGGTTGCGTCCCGTGATGAAAAAGAATAGGATTATCAGTGTGGTAAGGGCTTCTGCCGCAGGTATGGCCAGCCACAGGCCGGTATTGCCCAGGAGGTCGGGCATAAGAATAAACGAAGGAATCATCAGCACCACTCCGCGCAGGAGAGTGTAGGTGATTGAAGTGGCAGCATGTTCGATGCTTTGGTAGTATCCTATGAAGGTGACGTTCACGGCAAAGAAAATCGAGCACGTGGCGAAGATTGGCAATCCTTTCACGGCCAGGTCGAAGGCTTCTTGCCCGGGGTTAAGGAACATCGACACCATCCATGGCGCGCCGGCCCACAGGCCTGCCGACACGGCCACGCCGCACGCCAGTGCCGTCACGAGCGCGAGTTTCAGGGCAGCCGCCACGCGCCGGCCCTTGCGGGCGCCGTAGTTGAAACTGATGATAGGCTGCGCCGACTGTGCCACGGCATTGGCTATGGAGAACACCACGGGGAAGAGATAGCATGCGATGCTGTAGGCGGCCACGCCTTGCTCGCCCAACCGATTCATAAACATATAATTGCCCGTGACCATCATCACGCTCATGGCCACCTCCGTGACGAATGTGGCCAGGCCTATCTTGACCATATACACGATGTTGCGCAGCATCCGGGCTATGCTCTTGGCGCTTCGGCTCAGGCGATAGAATTTCAGTTTGTTGGAGAACCACAGGAAATACACCAGCACCATCACGCCTCCCAGCACGCAGCTGATCGAGGTGGCCACCGAGGCACCCTTCACGCCCATTCCCATGGGGAATATCATGATATAGTCGAGCACTATATTCACTATGGCCGGCACCGCCTGGCACCACATGGCATAGCGCGGAGAGCCGTCGAGGCGCACCAGCATCATGCCTATGCACTGTATCATCACGAAGAAGATGCCGGGCACGAGAGGCAGCATGTAGTGCACGGCGTTGGCGTGAAGTTCGGGGCTGCAGCCCAGCAGGCTCAGCACTCCGTCGGGAGCGGCAGTCATGGGAATGAGCATTACCAGCGCCAGCGCGCAGGCGGCCACGAATCCCTGGGTCATCACTATGCGTGCTCCCTTCAGGTTGTCGGACGCAAGGCGGATACTCGCTACCACTGATGCTCCGATACCGAACATAAGGCCTATGCCTGTGGCCACCATGAAAGTGGGAGCCACTATATTAACCGCCGCGATACCGTTGGCACCCACGCCGCGGCCCACGAATATTCCATCGACAACTGTGATGAGCGACGTGAAGAGCATTCCCACAAGCGTTGGAAAAAACATGGCTCTGAACAAGGGGCCGATCTTCATTGTCGCGAAGTTAAGATTCTCTTTTCCCATAATCTGCAATATATATTTGGTTCTTAACCGGCTCTTAGACTGATTCTGAGCGCAAAGATAGCAACTTATCCCACACAAAACAAATTCATTGCAAAGATACGCGCAGCTCATTTTTAACTGAATTGCTCCATTTTAACTAAAATAATGTGATATTCGTTAAAAATCATCCAAAAGTTGTGTTTATATAAATAATTTGTATATCTTTGCATACCAAAATGTGACAGACTATGCTTGTCGGTCTCCCGCATGCAGTTGCGGCCTTTGCGCCGGAACGGGATTGACGACGGGCGTATTTTGCCATATTGTGTTGAAACACAGTGATATAGTAACTTACAGGTAGCTTTGAATCGATGAACCTGCATAAACATACTGCGCCCGAAGGCGGCATTTTCGCACAAGCCCGGAAAACGCGTGTTTCCGCCGGCCTGTTGCGCGGCTTGCTGCTGTGTGTGCTTGTGCTCACCTCCGCCGCTACGGTTGCCGCCGTGAATGCCGCCGATTCCACAACCGTGTATTTCCGTCAGGGTTCGCGATATTTTGATCCCTCGCTCGACGGCAACCGCCGGGCCATGGACCGCTTTGTGGAGCAGGTGCGCGATGCTGCGGCAGCGGGCGATATAGATCGCATTGTGGTGAGCGGATATGCCTCGCCCGAAGGTCTCAATGCAGCCAACGAGCGCCTTGCCCGCAACCGCTGCGAGGAAGTAGTCAAATACATTATAAAGAACACGGGTGTGGATGCATCCGGCATCGTTTCGGAAGCAGGGGGCGTGGCTTGGGCCCGGTTGCGCCGCCTCGTGGCTGAGAATCCCGATGTGCCCCGCCGCGAGAAAGTTCTGGATATTATCGACAACACGCCCGTGTGGGTCTACAATGCCCAAGGTCGTATAGTCGACGGTCGCAAGAAGCAGCTTATGGACCTTGCCGGCGGACGTCCTTACAACTGGCTGCTCGAACATGTGTTCCCGCAGCTGCGCAACGCCGTGGCAGTCTCACTCTATCTTAAGGAATCCACCCCCTCCGACTTGTCAGACGTGTCCGACCGGTCCGACTTGTCTGACCAGTCCGATAACGCCGTCGAGGAAGTGATCGCCGAGGAAATCCCGGTGATGATTGAGGAGGAGGAAGAAATCATTGCCCCCGCGAGCCGCCCCAAGCTCCGCAACTTCGCGCTCAAGACCAATCTGCTTTTCGATGCTGCGCTTATGCCCAACCTTGAGCTCCAATGGCAGTTCAATCGCCACTGGTCGGTGGCTGTCGAGGGCGATGTGGCATGGTGGAGCCGCCCGTCGGCCAATAAATACTATCGCCTCGCGGTGATTTCTCCCGAAGTGCGCTACCACATCGCCCCCCGCGGCATCCTGCACGGCATGTATGCCGGCGTGTTCGGCGGTGGCGGCTGGTATCAGTTGGCCAACGGCAAGAACGACGGCAAGGGCAACCACGGCGAAGGCTATATGGCCGGCCTGTCGTTCGGCTACATGTGGCCCATCTCGCGCTGCCTCTCGCTCGAGGCCGGTGTGGGTGCCGGATTCATGCACGCCCGAAACAGGGAATACCTCCCCGTGGGCGACCACAAGCTCTATCTGCGCACGAAATCGATCAACTATTTCGGACCGCTCAAGCTCAAGCTTTCGCTTGCATGGCGATTCGGAATCAATGATAAAACATACAAAGTCAACTCTGCATTATGAATTACCCCCGATTACTGTACATGGTTGCGTTCGCGGCTGTCGTGTCGGCTACGACATCGTGCAGGGATGAGTTGTGCTATGACCATTACCCCGCTCTCGAACTGTCCCTCTCCTGGGAGCACGAATGGGAGCGCGACTACGGCATGAATCATGCCGCCAATTGGGATGCGGAGCTGCACGGTTTCGCCTATAATGCCCTCAAGCCCGGAAAACCCGAATGGGTGACCTCGCTAAGATACACTGCCGATGGCAACGCTGTGCAGAAGCACATGGACCCCGACGGCGGCAAGATCATTCTTGAAGACGATAACGAAGCATCCTCCCTCCTCCTCTACAACGGCGACACGGAATACATAGTTCTTTCCGACATGGCCTCTCTCCCCGACGCGCGTGCCTCCGCAACGCTGCGCTCACGCACCTCACTGTCCTATGTGATGGACAGGCACCCCGGTGCACGCTCCACCAACTCGCCCGACGTGCTCTATGCCGCCTTTGCCGAGAATGTGCCCAGGGTGGAGCTGCACAGCACACATCACCTCCCGCTCAATATGCAGCCTCTGGTTTATACATATGTGGTGCACTACGAGTTTGATTACGGAGCGGACTACATCGCAGAGGCGCGTGGCGCCCTTGGTGGTATGGCCGAGTCGGTCTACCTGCGCGACGGTTCCACTTCCGATCAGGCCGTGATTGTGCTCTACGATTGTGAAGTCACCACCTACGGATGCCGTGCCGTGCTGAGATCTTTCGGCACACCCGGCTTTCCCGACGAATATTATGGCAAAGCCTCCGGAGCCGCATCGGACCGTCCCTACACGCTCAATCTCGAAGTGTTGCTCAAGAACGGCAAAACCAAGGAATTCAACTTCGATGTGGCCGACCAGATGGCCAACCAGCCCCGAGGCGGAGTCATCAGAGTCAAAGGCATGCGCGTCGACGACGAAGAAGCCCTCTACGAGTCTGGCTTTGACGTGGACGTGTCAGGCTGGGGCAATAGCGAGATAGTCGACCTCCCCCTCGAACTTGAAGGAGACGAAGAATAAACACAGAAAAAATATAATAACAACAATAATCCCAAGAAAAATGAAGAAATCTCTCATCCTGTTCGCAGCCGGCGCTCTGGCGCTCTCTGCCTGTACTTCTGAGGAAATTGTGGATGAAGGAGTTCGTGGCAACGCCATCGGATTTGAGCATGTGCTCAACAAGCAGTCGCGTGCAACCGACGAAATTTCCGGCGACCTCACAAATGCCACGCTCGACAACATCTATGTGTATGCCTACTACACTGCTTCCAACCTGAACGCTACTCCCGTGCAGGTATTCTATGGCACGGAGGTTATGAGAATCAACGGCAAGTGGCAGTACGAAAACGTGCGCTACTGGGTGCCCGGTGCCAAATACTATTTCTACGCCTACAGTTGTGCCGATATCGAGCTCAACAACAAGTACGGCACGCCCACTCTCGATCTTGTGAACGACCCGTACAGAACCCTTCGCTTCACCGGATATATTGCCGATAAGAACCACCAGCACGACCTCGTCTACGCCGTTAACGAAGGTTTGATCGGCCACGCTCCCGGCGAGGGTGTGAATCAGCCCGTGCAGTTCTCGTTCAAGCATCTGCTCACGAAGATCAACGCTGTGTTCACCAGCGATTTTGATCCCGGATATGAGGTGCTGGTGTCGAACGTGAAAGTGGTCAACGTCCGCAACCAGGGCAACTATTCGCCTGTCAACTCCGAAAGCGGTGAGGAATACAAATGGGACGAAGTGATTCGCAATCAGACCAACCCCGAGGTTGTGCTGGCTATGACTTCGGCAAACTCTGCTTGTAAGGGCGATGCCGACACTCCTTATAAGGAAGCCGTTTCCGGCACTGCCTATGTGATCCCCTACAACTACAGTCTCGGTGATGTGCAGCTCACTTTCACCATCGACGTTCGTGACCTTGAATCCGGCGATATCATCATGTCGCGCAATCTCAAGGGCACCTGGAGCCCCAACTGGAAGCTCGGCTACAGCTACACCTACCGCATCAAGATTTCCGGCACTGCCGCAAACCTTGAGGAAATCAAATTCGGCGACATGAACGTTGAAGGCTTCACCGGCGACAACAGTTCTTCCACCGACGTCAACATCACATTCTCCGTGAACTAATCCTTACGGCTGATTCCCATAAAAGCAGCGCCCCGGCGCTGCTTTTTTATTGCCCGTTTATTCATGGTATAAGTCTTATAGATCTTATAAGTCTTATATGACTTAAATTCCCATATAGCTGAGAAAGGCCGCCCTTCGCAGGCGGCCTTTTCTCGCGTGTGTGTATTATATAA
>CAMWRI010000104.1 GCA_947176585.1 uncultured Porphyromonadaceae bacterium | reverse complement strand
GCAAGGCAGTTGGTGGTGCAGCTGGCGTTGGAAACGAACTTCTGGCCGGCATAGGTCTTGTCGTTTACACCGCAAACGAACATGGGAGTAGCGTCCTTGGAGGGAGCCGACATCACAACGTACTTGGCGCCGGCGTCGATGTGGGCCTGAGCCTTTTCTTCGGTGAGGAAGAGACCGGTGGACTCAACAACGTATTCAGCGTCTACAGCGCCCCAGTTGATTTCTTTCGGGTCGCGGCATGCGGTAACGCGGATGTGCTTGCCGTTTACGATGAGCTCGCTCTTTTCGAGGTCGTAGTCAACGGTGCCGTCGAAGTGGCCGTGCATGGTGTCGTACTTGAGCATGTAGGCCATGTAGTCTACGGGAAGAAGGTCGTTGATAGCAACTACTTCGATGTCGTCGCGCTTGGTGGAAGCGCGGAAAACGAAGCGACCGATACGGCCGAAGCCGTTAATACCGATTTTAGTCATAATTGTAGTAGATAAACTATTGGGTTATGGTTGTTTACACTATTGGATGGCTCCGCAAGGGGCTCAGGCGCCTTTCGGCGCAGCAAAATTACGGAAATTTTTCGACAATTGAACCGCATTGCGAAAAAAAATTGCGATGGCGGCACAAATTTGCCTCATTTATCTATTATATAAGAGAGGAAATTGATGCGCTGCTGGATCGTGGGGCTGTCGTTGTCGCTGCCACGGTATTTCTCATAGGCGGGTGCCTGAAGCTTGAGGGCCTCGATATAGGCGGGACCGTTGCCCAGCAGCTGCATCAGGCGCAGGGCGGCGAGGTCGGCCTCGTAGGTGAGAGCCTTGGAGTAGCGCATGGTGTAGGGCATCAGTGGGGGCACGTCCTTAAGCTGCTCGATAATGGCGGTGTTTTCTTCCACATAGCGGGCGATTGCGCGGTTTCGCTCGATCTCGTCGTAGCGCGGGTCGAAGTCGGCTCCGGAAGTGGCCATCACGCCCAGCAACGCGGCTCCCACGAGCCACGTGCCGGCATTGGGGCGGGCTTCGTTGTAGATCAAGCGCTGCGGCTGCATGAGGAGGTAGCGGGCGTATTCGCGGGCGGCTATGGCCTGAAGGATGGATGGGTGGGCTCCGGGGGTGTCGAGCAGTCCGGTGCTGATGTAGATTGCCCAGCGGTCGTCACCCGCGGGCACGAGGCCGGCATCGGGGATGTCGCTATTAATAATGTATAAGCGGCACGAAGCCGTATCGGCGGGCAGTGCGCCGATGGCTGCCATGATGCTGTCGCAGAGGTGCTGATAGCTCGGGTTCACCAGGGGGCTGTACTTCGGGTAGAACTTGGGGAGGTCGGCCAGGCGCTGTTCGGTCTTGCGGGCTGTGCGGCCGTGCTTCTCCATTTTTTCCTTGAAGTCGAGATACGGGCGCGAGCTTTCGCGGAAGAGCTGCCAGTAGGCCTCGCCGCGGGGCTCCGAGATGCACCGCACGGGGCCGGGAATGTCGAATTCGGCGGCGATTCTGTCGAATTTCTTCTCGTCGGGGTTGCCTGCTGCGGCCACTGCCCAGAGGCACAGGAGGATGAAAGTGAGGTTTTTTCTCATAGCAAAACAATTGTGTCGCTAAATTAGTCAATATGTTGATGCGGCGGTGGAAATATGTTGTAAAACATAAATTTCAGAAAAATTCACACAAATGTAACAGAGTATTTAGTATTGTTAAAGAAATTAGCGCTACCTTTGCAGCATCCAATTCCAATTTCTAATTTCTAAACGCTATGTTATTACGTTTTAGACAGACGACCATCGGAGCTCTCGCTGCCCTGCTGTTCGTCTTTTTTGCTATGCCCGTGAGCGCTCAGGTTACGACCGCCTCGCTGGCAGGTCTTATCACCGAAGACAACGTGGAGCCCATCATCGGCGCTTCGATCGTTGCAGTGCACGAGCCCTCGGGCACACGCTACAGTGCCATCTCCAACGTGGATGGCCGCTATTCGATTCAGGGTATGCGCGTGGGCGGTCCATACACGGTGCGAGTATCCTACGTGGGTATGCAGCCTGTTGTTTTCAACGACATCATCCTTCAGCTTGGTGAAATCGAGGAGCTGAATGTATATCTGACGCCGGGTTCTACAGAGCTCGGCGAAATTGTTGTTAAGGGCCGTGCCAGCAAGTTCTCGGCAGAGAAGACCGGCGCCACCACCAACATCTCGCAGGCTCAGATCCTCAACACTCCCACGGTGAACCGCAGCATCAGCGATATCGCACGCATGTCGCCCTACGCCAACGGCATGAGCTTTGCCGGCGGCGACGGCCGTTCGACCAACTTCACCATCGACGGTGCGAACTTCAACAATAACTTCGGTCTCTCCGAAATCCTCCCCGGCGGCGGCAACCCCATCTCCACCGACGCTATCGAGGAAATGCAGGTGGTGGTGGCTCCCTTCGACGTGCGCCAGACCAACTTCATCGGCGGCGGCGTGAACGCCATCACCAAGAGCGGTACGAACAACTTTAAAGGCACCGCCTATGTGTACTACACCAACCAGGATCTGCGCGGCAACCGCATCAACGGCCAGGATCTGGGCGGACGCGCGGATGAAAGCAAGACTATCTACGGCTTCACGCTGGGTGGCCCCATCGTGAAGAACAAGCTCTTCTTCTTCGCCAACTACGAGCACGAGAAGCGCCCCTTCGAGGTGATCAAGTACCGCGCCCGCGAATCTGAGAGCCAGGTGGTGGACGGCATGACATCGCGCACGCTCATCAGCGACATGCAGCGCGTGGCCGAGCACCTGAGCAACAAGTACGGCTACAATCCCGGAAGCTACAGCAACTTCCCCGGCGACGCCGCCAACAACAAATTCCTGGTGCGACTCGACTGGAACATCAACGACTTCCACAAACTGAGCCTGCGCTTCAACCACACCAAGAACTCCACCTGGAACGAGCCCAACGGCAACTCGGTGGACGTGCAGCCCCGCCTCAACGGCATGAACCGCGTGGGTCCCATGTCGATGGCCTTCGCAAACTCCATGTACTCCATGGATAACAAGGTGACCTCCTGGGCCGTTGACTTCAACAGCCGCTTCACCGACAATCTGAGCAACCAGCTGCTCTTCACCTACACCGACATCCAGGATATCCGAGGAACCAACTCCAGCGAATTCCCCTTCATCGACATCCTCAACGGCTACGACGAGTTGGGCCAGCAGATTTTCGAGCCCTACATGACCGCCGGCTATGAGCTCTTCACCTACAACAACGGCGTGAAGAACAAGATCTACAACGTGACCGACAACGTGACCTGGAACGTGGGCAGCCACCGTCTGATGGGCGGCATCAGCTTCGAGCACCAGTTTGCCAACAACGCCTACATGCGTAACGGCACGGGCTACTACCGCTATGCCTCCGTCGACGACTTTATCAACGGCGCAACTCCCATAGGCTTCGCCCTCACCTACGGCTGGAACGGCGTGAAAGACCCCAACGCACAGGTGACCTTCAACCAGCTGGGTATCTACCTCCAGGATGAATGGAACATCAGCAAGAAGTTCAAACTCACCTATGGCGTGCGCCTCGACGAGCTCATGTTTGACAACAAGGATCTCGCCCGCAACAAGGCTATCTACGACCTCGACTTCGGCGGCACCCACATCGACACCGGCAAGTGGCCCGCCAACCGCATGCAGGTTTCGCCCCGCGTGGGCTTCAACTGGGACGTGCTCGGCAACAAGGCCCTGCGCGTGCGTGGCGGCACAGGTATCTTCACCGGCCGTCTGCCCCTGGTGTTCTTCACCAATATGCCCACCAACGCCGGCATGGTGCAGAACTCCGTGAGCTGGAGCGCCTATGACTCCAAGAAAAACTGGGATCCCACCGTGGCTGCCAAGCTGGAGCAGTACTTCGGCAAAGGCCAGGGCATGATCACCAGCGTTGACGAGATGGTGTCGAAGCTCGGCTTCCCCACTCAGCTCGCCGACGAGAACCACGTGGCCGGCAGCAAGATCAGCGGCGTGGTGGACGACTTCAAGATGCCCCAGGTGTGGAAGAGCAGCATCGCCCTCGACTGGCAGGTGCCCGTGCGCTTCCCCTTCACCCTCACCGGTGAGTTCATGTACACCAAGAACATCAACGCCGTAACCATCGACAACATCAACATCATCGATCCCGCCAAGTGGAACGACGGCAAAGGCCCCGAGCACTTCGCCGGCCCCGACAACCGCATGATCTATCCCGCCAACTTCACCTACGTGAAGGGCAAGAACGCAGTGATGCTCGACAATACCAACAAGGGTCACGGCTACACCGTGAACTTCACCGCCAACCTCCAGCCCGTGGACATGCTCAACCTCATGGTGGCCTACACCCACACCGAGAGCAAGGAAGTGAGCGGCATGCCCGGCAACGACCCCGTGAGCACCTGGCAGGGCCTCATCACCATCGACGGCCCCAACTTCGGCACCGTGCAGCGTTCGCGCTACGTGATCCCCGATCGCGTGATCGCAAGCGCCACCTGGACCATCCCCTTCACTTTCAAGGGTCTCGCCCGCAATACCAACCTCAGCCTCTTCTACACCGGCGCAAGCGCAAGCGGCAACAGCTTCTGCTACACCAACGACATGAACGGCGACGGTATCAACAACGACCTCATCTACATCCCCGCCGCAGGCCAGAACCTCAACTTCGTAAACGCCGAGGATGCAGTGGCCTTCGAGGCCTTCATGGCACAGGACAAGTACCTGAGCAGCCACCGCGGCCAGTATGCCGAGGCCTACGCCGCACGCGCTCCCTGGGTTCATCAGTTCGACTTCCGCATCATGGAAGAATTTGAATTCCGCGCCGGCAAGACCAAGAACGCCATCCAGCTGAGCTTCGACATCATGAACATCGGCAACCTCCTCAACAGCAGCTGGGGCGTGATGAAGGTACCCACCCAGGCCAGCAACGGCTGCCGCGTGCTCAAGTATGAAGGCACCAACGCCAAGGGCGAGCCCACCTTCTCGATGCAGAAGAACGCCAACGGCGAGTACTACAGCCAGACCTACGACTACAGCTTCAACAACAGCCAGTGCTGGCAGATGCAGATCGGCGTGAAGTACCTCTTCAAGTAATCCCATCCCCTCCCATAACGAAAGGCCGTGCCCGGCGGGCACGGCCTTTTTGCACATCTGTTGAAAACTTCGGGTTGGAAAACTTGCACAGTCGAACCGCATGTGCTATCTTTGCGTTATAATTCAAAGCAGGCACGAGAGCGTGCCGGAAGACACAACCACATCAAAGTTGATTGGGAAACTCTTCAAATCAATCGAAATGCCGAGACAAGCTTTGCCGTCCAATGGCGGGCCTCGACCGCAGCCCCTCGCGGGCCGCGGATGCCTATGAGCCGGAGGATTACAAAGGGCGGCGAGCACTCAAAACCTGTCTATTCGGAGTTTCATCGCATCCTTTGGTGTGGCCTCTACGGCAGGGCGCACGGAATGATTATCCGCGGCGCCCGCTGTTTTTTTTGCCTGTGGATTTGCAAATTACGCGCCTATGACGTATCTTTGTAGGAAAATAAGATTATATCATAAAAACACATTCCTTTTTTATTACAAAGATGAAGAAGCTGATTTCGCTTTTTGTGGCCTTTGCGGCCCTGTGCGGACTGGCTGCCTCGGCGCAGATCGTGACCACCGAGCCGGCTGTTCTGCAGGAAAATTCGCAGGGCGTGGTGCTGTATTACCATGCCGATTCGCCCCTGGGCAACAACGGCCTTAAGAATTATACCGGCGACGACGTGTATGCCCACATCGGCGTAACCACTGCCGCCGGCGACTGGCAGCACGTGGTGGCCGACTGGTCGGTGAACAAGCCCCAGTGCAAGCTCACCCGAGTGGATGCCAATACCTACTCCCTCAATATCGGCGATATCCACACGTTCTTCGGCGTGCCCGCCACGGAGAAGGTGAGCCGCCTGTGCATGGTGTTCCGCAACGGCAGCGGCGCCAAGCAGGGCAAGACGGCTGCCGGGGGCGACATCTTCGTGGATGTGCATCCCGCGGGCCTGGCGCTCAATCTCGACTGCTCGGTGCCCGGCGTGGTGACTTCCGCCACCACTGTGACGCTCACGGCCGGCGCTTCCGTAGCTGCCGACATCACCATAAGCGTGAACGGAACCGCGATTGCCACCAAAGCGGCCGCAACCACCCTCGGCGCCTCTTATAAAATCGAGGCGCGCGGCACCTATGAGTTCAAGGCCGTGGCCACGGCCGCCGGCGAGACCGTGGAAAAGAGCTGCACGGTGAGCTACGTGGGCGCTTCCGAAGCCCGCGACTATCCCGGCGGAGTGCCCGTGCAGGGCGCCGTGGACAATGCCGACGGCACGGTGACCTTCTGCCTTGCCGCTCCCGACAAGACCGGCGTGGTGATCGTTCCCTCCTGGGACGATTACAAGGTGCTGGCCGAGAATACGATGTACTACCAGGATTATAAGAACCGCCGCTACTTCTGGATCACTTCGCCCAAGCTCGACTTCGACGTGGACTACATCTACTACTATCTCGTGGACGGAACACACAAGGTGGGCGACCCCTATGCGCGGCTCGTGCTCGACCCCTATAACGACAAGTATCTGGCATCGAGCGGCCTCGGCTACGAGGGCATGCCCGAGTATCCCGCCGAGGTGCAGGACGACGTGATGCTGGCCGTGTGGCGGCGCGATATGAACAAGTATTCGTGGAGCGACTTCACCATTCCGCAGCACGACCGCCTCTACGTCTACGAGATGCTCTTCCGCGACTTCACCGGCACCGAGGGACGCAGCGATGCCAACGGCACCGTGGCTGCCGCCATCGAGAAGATTCCTTATATCAAGAGCTTGGGCGTGAATGCCGTGGAGCTCATGCCCATCATGGAGTTCAACGGCAATAATTCCTGGGGCTACAACACCAACTTCTACATGGCTCCCGACAAGGCCTACGGCTCGCCCGAGGAGTATAAGGACTTTATCGACGAGTGCCACCGCAACGGCATCGCCGTGATTCTCGACATCGTGTTCAACCAGACCGACGGCCTCACGCCCTGGTATCAGATGTATCCCGCGGGCTCGAATCCTTTCTACAACCGCACCGCGCCACACGACTACAGCGTGCTCAACGACCTGCACTGCGACTATGACCTCGTGGAGCAGCACTATATCGACGTGGTGCAGTACTGGCTGCGCGAGTACAACGTGGACGGTTTCCGTTTCGACCTCGTGAAGGGTCTGGGCGACAACTCCAGCTACGGCAGCGGCACCGAGGCCTACAACCAGAGCCGCGTGGACCGCATGAAGCGCATCCACGCCGCGATGAAGGAAGTGAAACCCGATGCTATCCACATCAACGAACTGCTGGCGGCCTCGCGCGAGGAGAACGCCAACGCCGAAGACGGACAGATAGGCTGGCACAACCTCAACCACAACTCGTGCCAGTTTGCGATGTACTACGACGAGAACGGACGCGGAATCTCAGAATTCTATACGTCCAATACCGACCGCACGCCTGGCCACTCCATCGCTTATGCGGAGAGCCACGACGAGGAGCGCGTGGCCTATAAGTTGCGTACCTATGGCGACGCTTCCGTGAAGACCGGCGCCGTGCGTGCCCGTCGCCTTGCATCTCTGGGCGCGTGGATGGTGCTCTGCCCGGGTCCCAAGATGATATGGCAATTCCAGGAACTTGGCAACGACGAGACCACCAAAAACGACGACGGCGGCAACAATACCTCGCCGAAGCGCGTGAACTGGAGCGCCATGGACAATCTCATCAACAAGAATATCCTCGAGGCATACCGCGCCGTGGGCGGCCTGCGTGCGGCCAATGAAGATATGTTCGGGGCCGATGTCAATTTCAAGAGTTCCTGGACGAGCAGCCTTGTCACGCCCCGCTCGCTGTGTCTGCAGAAGGATGGTCGCACAATAGTGGCCTTCTTCAATCCCTCCACCACGCAGGCTCAGGATGTGACCGTTACGGGCACGGGTCTCGAATCGTCGGGCGCTCAGCTTGTGTATGCCTGCGAAGGCTTCAATAATCCGCAGCTCACGGGTACCGGCGGCACGCTCAAGCTCAATGTGCCGGCCAATAGCTTTGCTGTGTACTGCACGGCCGGAATGGCGGGCATTGACGATGCGGTGGCCGACGGCGATGATTTCTCCGGCCCCGGCGTGGTGGGCGGATGTGGCGAAATCATCGTCACCGGAGCTAAGGGCGTTCCCGAGGTGTTTGAGCTCGGTGGGCGTCGTGTGGGCCTCGCAGGTGTCGCCTCCGGAGTCTATGT
>CAMWRI010000103.1 GCA_947176585.1 uncultured Porphyromonadaceae bacterium | reverse complement strand
ATATATTATACAACTATGACATTTTTTGTGAAAAAAAGTTCAATTTGGGTGAAGGTTATTAATGTTTTTTAACGATTAAGTTTTATAAGTCGTATAAGTCTTATAAGTTTTATAAGCCCTGTTTGTCATTGAAAACCCATTCGTCGCTGTGCACGGCACCCAGGGCAAGCACTGAGATGGCGCGCGGGGAGGCTTCTTCTACGGCGCGGATGGCGTCGCACATGGTGGCTCCTGTGGTGACGACGTCGTCCACAATGGCTATGTGCAGTCCGTGCAGTTCGGCGGGTGAACGCAGTGCCGCTATGCCGGCCACGTTGGTGAGGCGGTGCTGTGCGGTCCCGCGGGTCTGGGAGCGGTGGGCGCGCGTGGCCACGAGATTGTCGCCCACGGGTATGCCGGTGGCAAGGGATATGCCTTGCGCCACCTCGCGGCTCTGGTTGAAGCCACGGCGCATCAGGCGGCTCCAATGCATGGGCACCGGCAGGAGCACGTCGATATCGTGCAGAAGTGGCGCGCAGCCGTCGGCAAGCATCTCCATGGCGAAGAGACGTCCGGCCTCGCGTGAGATTGCCGGCTTGGAACTCAGCTTGGCATCACGCACGAGTGCGGCATAGGGCGAATGACGGTCGTAGTCGAACCATGCGGCAGCGAACGCCGTGCGGTGTGCCGGACGCGACACGCGGGAGGCGAGGCTGTTGGCATCCGGCCGCAGATGCATTACCGAGCGTGGCAATGCTGCGAGGCAGGGCGTGCACATAAGTGTCTCAGCGGTCAGAAGGGAGCGCCGGCACACCGGACACACGCGCGGCATCACGAACGATGATATGGCTGCGAGGATGCGTTTCATGCTGCAAATATAGCGTAAAATTCGGTGGGCTGTGCGGTTTAGTCGAAGATTATTGCTACCTTTGGGCATGATTTTGACCAGCATATTCAACACTGTAGAATTCTATGTGATAGCGAGCGTGATTGCAGCTGCAGTGGTGGCTCTGAGCGCCATGCCACGACGCACGCGGGAGGCCAGGCAATTCACTCTCGATGCCGATCTGATGCCGGGTGACCCCGATGAGGATCCCATGCTGTGGTTTCGTGTGCGTCCCGACGGTCGCGTGGAGCTTCGCCGCACGGGTCTGGCCGGGGTGGGCGATGAAGGCGCGGCGGTGCTTGAGATAGAGGTCGCCGGTTTCGACGTGGTGATGAATGAGCGGCTGCGTCCGGGCCGAGGCCCGGCGGTGGGGCAGGCTGTGTGGACGATGGATTTCTTTGGCCGCGAATACTACCATATAAGTTATCGCAGCGATTCCACCGGCCGCTTCGCATCGCTCACGCTTCATGTGCGCCCCGGCATTGAAGTGGTCAAGCCGCTGGTGCAGTAGTTATACAGATAGGACTTATAAGTCTTATAAGTCTTATAGGTTTTATAAGTCTTGTGCCCCGAATATAAATCAGAAGCCGCTCTTGAGGAGTGTGGCCAGATTTACGTGGGTGTAGCCTCGGGTGGAGGGCAGCTGTAGAGAGGGGGCGGTGTCCCACTCTGCGCGCTCCGGCGTGAAAGTGAGGGCTGCAGAGACGGAGCGTGTGCCCAGGCGTGCGCTTATATCGATGGCCGAAGCTGTGGCTCCTGCACGGGTCAGGGCCTCGCAGGGGGTGATGGTGAAGGCGGCTGTGCGGGTGCCTGCCGCCACATTTAGCCCGCACAGCGCCACGTGGCCGTTGGCAAGCCTGCGTGCCTGCATTTCGAGGCTATATGGCAGAGCCCCGGCGGGGGAAATCGCTATGGTGCCGGGGGCGGCGGAAGTCAATGAAAGCTCACGTGCCATCGAGGCGGTGGCAGGGCCTCGGCCGGGCACGAAGGCGCGGCCGAGCAGCAGGCTCTGTATATCGGCCAGGGTGATTCCCGTTCGGCCCGAAAGCGCCGCCGTGCTCTCGGCCATGTAGTAGCGATGGAATTTGTCGAACACACGCACGGAATCTTTGTCGATGCTTACCACGGCCAGTTCTATGCCCAGCATACGCAGGCTCAGGTGCACAAGGCTGTCGCGCACCATGGTGAGTCGTCCGGAGGCGCTCACACTCATGGGACTGCGCAGCGACGCACGCACGGGCATCTGTAAGCTCTGCCAGGGCGAGTATGTGGCAGTCATGGAGGCGTAGAGCTGCCGGGGAGTAGCATTTTCGGCGGCTTCCACCGGGGCTTCAGTGCCGGGAGTGGCCGGCGTGGCGGTGGTTTTGCGGGACGTGCCGCAAGCTGCGAGCATGAGTAGCAGCGAAATCAGGGTGATGATACGTGTCATTCAAAAAGTATGGTCTTGAGAGCCACTTTTCGGGCTATCAGTTCGTTTTCGGGGTCGAGAGCGGCTGCGCGGCGCCAATATTCGAGCGCGGTGTCGCGCTCGCCGTTCATGAAGTATATATCGCCTGCATGATCATATATTTCGGCGGATGCGCCCTCGGAGTCTTCCTGCAATTCCTGCGCGTCGCCGTCAGGAGAGTCGCTGTCCTTCGCTGAGGCGGTGCCATCGCAGATGCGCAGGGCTGCGTCGATGTAGCCGCGGGCCAGCGAGTACTCCTTTTTCTTGAAGAGCACCCATGCGTAGGTGTCGAGCATCGTGGGGCTTTCCGGTCGGTTCTTTACGGCCAGCGATGCATAGTGCTCGGCACGGTCGAGGAGGGTGTCGTTTTCGGCCAGATGATAGGCGTAGTTGTTCATGGCCAGATAGTTGTGCGGGTCGATGGCGATTGCGCGCTCGTAGAGCACGGATGCACTGTCGGTGCGCCCCGCTCCATATTCTATATCGGCGCGCATAGTCCAGTATTCGCCCACGACTTCGCTGTTTTGCACCGGATTGATGTCGAAAGAATCAAGCATGGCGGCCGCCTCGTCGTAGCGTTTATCTTGCAGTAATTGACCGGCGCCCACTATAGGGAAATAGGGATTATCCGGGAAAAGTGCCGCTCCGCGACGGGTCACGTCGATTACCCGCGCCGTGCTGTCGCGGCGTGCCTCGGCCTGCACGAGCATGGTCCAGAGCTCCACGTTGGACGGGTCGAGGTCCACGGCATATCCTGCCTGCTCGGCGGCAGCATCGGGCCTGCCTGTCTGCGACATATATAACGCGCATAGGGCGTAAAGATCAGGCTCGCCGGGGTTGACCTGACGCATCACTTCAAAGAGGCGGTCGATTCGGGCGTGCTGTGTGCTGTCCGTGAACAGGGCACGTATGTAGGACGACAGCATGCGCATCTTGTTGGTGAAGTCGAGATTCGGGCTCTCGAGTGCCCGGAACACCTCGTCGTCGTAGGCGGCGCTGTCGCCGCGGCTCAGGTGCAGCTTGGAGCGGAGCATCAGGGCGCGGCCATCGGTGCTGTCGATCCTGCACACGCGGTCGTATCGCTCCAGAGCGCTATCGGGCATGCCCAGGCTTTCAAACACCTGGCCGCTATACAGCGCCACATCGGCATCGGCCGGAGCAGCGGCAGCCAGCCTGCCAAGCTCGTGCACAACCGCGGCGGTGTCGCCGTGCAGCATGAGTGCGCGCACTTTATGGCTCGAAAGGCCCACATCCACCCCCAGACCATCCTCAAGGGAGCGATAGATGGTCATGGCGCTGTCGTAGGCGGCAGTGTCGCCGCGCATATACATCAGCACATATGTGTCGGCCAGGTTCATCGACGGGTCGTTGCGTCCCGGCAGCGAGCGGCGCAGCTCTTTCCACACGCGTGCCACATCGGCGTATTTACCCATCTGCTGGGCCACGTCGGCCACTTCCGAGGCTATGGTGTAGTCGCCGGGGCGATGGAGGAAGCGGCGCCACAATGCGGCGTAGACGGCTTCGGCGCCGGCAGAGTCGAGGCGTGTGGTCTCGATGAGCAGCTCGGCATACTCGGCGGCCATGTCGGGGTCGTCGGGGTCGAGTGCGGTGGCACGGCGCAGCTTGGAGCTGTAGGCCGTATATCGCTCGTCGTTGAGATCGTCGAGCGCATCGAGGAAAATATAAGCAGCCTTGCGCCGCGTGGCCTCTGTGTCCCAGTCGGAAGCTACGGCGGCAGATGCAGCGATGAGGATGGCCACGGCGGCCAGCATAATGTGGTGGAGTCTCATGCGGCGGGTCAGTTCAATCCTGTGTGGCCGAATGCGCCGTCGCCGCGGCGCGTTTCGTCGATGCGCTCCACGGGTTCCCATTCCACGTGGGTATAGGGTGCGATCACCATCTGGCAGATGCGTTCGCCAGGCTGGATGGTGAATGGTTCGCGTCCCAGGTTGATTACAATCACGCTTATCTCGCCTCGGTAGTCGGCGTCGACGGTGCCGGGGCTGTTGGCCAGCGTGATGCCGTTGCGCAGGGCGAGCCCGCTGCGGGGCCTCATCTGCATTTCATATCCGCGCGGCAACTGCACGCGCAGACCCGTGGGTATAAGAGCGCGGTCGAGCGATTGCAGCGTTACGGGCTCGGTGATAGCGGCGCGCACGTCCATTCCGGCCGATTCCGTGGTCTCGTAGGCGGGAAGTTCCTGCCCGGAGCGGTTTATGATCTTGATTTTCAAAGATTCCATGTTATAGCGGTTTTTATAGGTTTTATAAGTCTTATAAATCTTATAAGTGTTATATGGCCTATAAAGTTCAGATTGTGATGCGCATGGTGGTGTCGCCGGCTTTAAGGATGTAGATGCCGCGGCCGTCAATGCGCAGGCGCGATGTGCCTGCGGGCAATTCTGCCTGCGACACCGTCTGGCCCAGTATGGTGAAAATTTTCACCTGAGCGCGGCGGGACAGGGTGATATAGACGTAGCCGTCTTTCACTTTGGCTTCGAGGCGAACGGGATTGTCGTTGTCGGCTGCCACCAGTTCGATATTCTCCCACACGCGCACGGGTGCAGCCGCCACAGGCACGGCTGCGGCGCTTGCCACGATGAGGGCTATAGCTATTGTGCGGGCGATTCGTTTCATGACTATACCGACATTTCTCCGGCGATGGTGTGGGTCATGCGGCGACGCACTTCCTCGGGCGACAGGCCCAGGCCGAAGAGGAACATTAACTTGGTGATTGCGGCTTCGAATGTGAGGTCGGCTCCGCTCACGGTGCCGGTGGAACTGAGAATATCGCCGGCAAGGTAGCGGCGCGGGTGCACTCCGCCGTCGGCACACTGCGTGACGTTGACGATCACGATGCCGCGCTGAACGGCCTCGGTGATGGCGTCGGTGAACCACTGCGCTGTGGGCGCGTTGCCTGTGCCGTAGGTGCGGAGCACTATGCCCTTGATGCCGGGGGTGGCGAGCATGTGGCGCAGCGAGGTTTCGGTGAGGCCCGGAAACAGGTCTATGCCTATCACTCCGAGGTCGAGATTGTAGTGGGCCGTCATGCCGGATGCATGGCCGTGGTCGCGGTGCAGGCTCTCGCGGTTGTAGTGGATGCCCAGGCCTATGCGGGCAAGTTCGGGATAGTTGCTGCTTCGGAAGGCGTTGAAATTATCGGCCGAGCGCTTGCTGGCACGGTTGCCACGCCACAGGTAGTCTTCGAAGAGGATGGCCACTTCCTGCACCATAGGCCTGCCGTCCGTATCGGTTTCGGCAGCTATCTGAAGGGCCGTTATAAGGTTTTCCTCACCATCGGTGCGCACCTCGCCTATCGGAAGCTGCGAGCCGGTGATAATCACGGGCTTTTCCAGGCCGTCGAGCATGAAAGAAAGGGCCGATGCCGTATAGGCCATGGTGTCGGTGCCGTGAAGCACCACGAAGCCGTCGTAGTTGTCGTAGTTCGAAGCTATCGCACGCGCGATATCCTGCCAATGGGCCGGACTCATGTCGCTGGAGTCGATGGGCGGGTCGAACTGGATGTTGTCGATCACATAGTCGAGCATCTTCACCTTGGGCACGTTGTCCATGAGGTGCGTGAAGTCGAAGGGACGCAGCGTTTTGGTGGCCTGATCTTCGATCATTCCGATGGTGCCTCCGGTGTAGACTATGAGAATACGGGGTTTCATGATGTGTGGTGGGGGCTATTTTACCTGTGCTCCCGGAGCTACGGGCTGCGATATCGAAGCGAGCACGAGGCGACCGTCCTTGTCTTCGGCGGAAAGAAGCATGCCCTGCGACTCGATGCCGCGCAGCTTGCGGGGAGGCAGGTTGGCGATGAACACCACCTGCAGGCCCTTGAGCGCGGCGGGGTCGGGGTAGCTCTTGGCGATACCGCTCACGATGGTGCGGGGCGTGCCGGTGCCGTCGTCGATAAGGAAGCGCAGGAGCTTGTCGGCCTTGGGCACACGCTCACATTCAAGCACGGTGCCTATGCGCAGGTCGGCACGGCAGAAGGTGTCGAAGTCCACATCGGCTTGCTGCGGCGCGGGCTTCCATGCTGCTTCGAGATTGGCTTTCTTGGTGTCCTCGAGGCGCTTGAGCTGTGCCTGCACTGCTTCGTCGTCGATTTTGTCGAAGAGCAGCTCGGGCTGCTGGATGCGTGCGCCGGCGGGCACGAGATCGGTGCATCCCAGCATGGCCCAGGTGATAGTGTCGCCGCCCAGCATGTGCACGAGCTTTTGCGACATGAAGGGGAGGAAGGGTGCGAAAGCAATCGACAGATTGGCGCACAGCTGAATTGCGAGATAGAGCACCGTGGCCGTGCGGTCCATATCGGTCTTGGCGGTTTTCCAGGGCTCAGTCTCCTGCAGGTAGCGGTTGCCCAGACGGGCGATGTCCATAGCCTGGCGCAGAGCCTCGCGGAAGTGGAAATTCTCGATGGAATCCGTGAGCGCGGCGATGCTCTCGCGCAGCTCGGCCAGCATCTTCTCGTCGGCTTCGTTGAATGCGCCGGGGGCGGGCACGGTGCCGTCGAAGTATTTGTGGGTGAGCACCATGGCGCGATTCACGAAATTACCCAGAATGGCCACGAGCTCGTTGTTGTTGCGGGCCTGGAAGTCGGCCCACGTGAAGTCGTTGTCCTTGGTCTCGGGTGCATTTGCGGTGAGCACATAGCGGAGCACGTCCTGCTTGCCGGGGAAGTCGCGCAGATATTCATGAAGCCACACAGCCCAGTTGCGCGAGGTGCTGATTTTATCGCCCTCGAGGTTGAGGAATTCATTGCTTGGCACATTGTCGGGCAGCTGGTAGCCGTCGCCGTAGGCCATGAGCATGGCAGGGAAAATGATGCAGTGGAATACGATATTATCCTTGCCGATGAAGTTGATGATGCGTGTCTCGGGGTCTTTCCACCAGGTCTCCCATGAGTCGGGCAGAAGCTCCTTGGTGTTGGAGATATAGCCGATGGGGGCGTCGAACCACACGTAGAGCACCTTTCCATCTGCGCCCTCTACGGGCACGGGGATACCCCAGTCGAGATCGCGGGTGACGGCACGGGGCTGCAGGCCCTGGTCGAGCCAGGATTTGCACTGGCCGTAGACGTTGCTGCGCCACTCCTTGTGGCCGTCGAGAATCCATTTTTCAAGCGCGGGCTGCCAGCGGTCGAGGGGCAGGTACCAGTGGAAAGTCTCGCGCAGCACGGGGGTGTTGCCGGTCTCGGCGCTCACGGGGTTGATGAGCTCGGTGGCGCTTAGAGAAGATCCGCATTTCTCGCACTGGTCTCCGTAGGCTCCCGGTGCGTGGCACACGGGGCACTCTCCCACAACGTTGCGGTCGGTGATGAAGCGGCCGGCGCCTTCGTCGTAGAACTGCATCGAGGATTTTTCCACGAATCCGCCTTTCTCGTAGATGTGGCGGAAGAAATCCGATGCCGTCTCGGCGTGGGTCTCGCTGGTGGTGCGCGAATATACGTCGAAAGAGATGCCGAGCTCCTCGAAGGAGTCCTTGATGAGCTTGTGGTAGCGGTCTACGACGTCCTGGGGGGTGACGCCCTCTTTGCGTGCGCGTATGGTGATGGGCACACCGTGCTCGTCGCTGCCACCTATCAGTAGCACGTCGCGTCCGCACAGGCGGAGGTAGCGTGCGTAGATATCGGCGGGAACGTACACGCCGGCGAGGTGGCCGATGTGCACGGGGCCGTTGGCGTAGGGGAGAGCCGTGGTGATGAGTGTGCGCTTGAAATTCTTGTCCATATATCTGAAAAACAGTGTATGATTCTTGTTCAAAGTGCAAAAATAGCAAATTTTGCGGACAAATACGAAAAATGCCCGCAATTATTGCGGGCATTCTATCGTGGAGGGGTGTAATCGCCTGTCAGAGACGAATCTTGGAGGCACCGTAGGCAGTTCGGGCCACGTAGATGCCGGGTGCGAGATGCGAGGTGTCGAGACGCTCGTTGCCGCGGGCCAAGAGGATGGCGGCTGCGGTGTATCGCTCGGTGGTGGCTTGG
>CAMWRI010000102.1 GCA_947176585.1 uncultured Porphyromonadaceae bacterium | reverse complement strand
ATCGAGCGCTGGCCCGGTGGCATGCTCACCAACTTCCCCACTATCCGCAAGGCTGTGAAGAAGATGACCACCATCGACCGCATGACCAAGGACGGCACTTTCGACAATCTGTCGAAGCGCGAGCGTCTGCAGATTTCCCGTCAGCGCGCCAAGCTCGAAAAGACCCTGGGCAGCATCGCCGACCTTAACCGTCTTCCCTCCGCTCTCTTCGTGGTGGACGTGCTCAAAGAGCGCATCGCCGTGGCTGAGGCAAACCGTCTGGGTATCCCCGTATTCGCCATGGTCGACACCAACAGCGACCCCAACGGCGTAGACTTCGTGATCCCCGCCAACGACGACGCATCCAAGAGCATCGAGCTCGTTCTCGATACCGTAGTGGCCGCTATGGCAGAAGGTCTTGAGGAGCGCAAGGTAGAAAAGGTCGACACCGAGAAGGATGCACCCGCAGAGGCTGCTCCCCGTCGCGAGCGTCGCCGCGTTCGTCGCAGCGAGATCGAGGCTGAGGCCGAAGCTCCCGCAGAAGTAGCCGAAGAGGCTGCCGAAGCTGCTGAGGAAGCCGCTGAATAATTCCTGTTTCAGAAAATTCAATTAACACTAACCCGCAAAACATCTACAATATGGCACCATCCATGGCAGATATCACCAAGCTGCGCCACCTCACAAGCGCCGGCCTGATGGACTGCAAAAAAGCTCTGGCCGAGACCAACGGCGACATTGAAGCCGCAGTTGAAATCCTTCGCAAGAAGGGTCAGGCCGTAGCCGCCAAGCGTGAAGACCGCGAGGCAGCCGAGGGTTGCGTACTCTCCAAGCACGACGGCAATTTCGCCGCTGTTCTTGCACTGAAGTGTGAAACCGATTTCGTAGCAAAGAACGCCGGTTTCGTGGCCCTCACCCAGGAAATCCTGGACGCCGCCGTTGCAGCTCGCTGCAAGACTCTCGACGACGTGAAGGCTCTTGAAATCAACGGCCGCACCGTTGCCGACCTCGTTGTAGAGGAAACCGGCAAGACCGGCGAAAAGACCGAAATCGGCGCCTACGAGAGCCTTGAGGCTCCCTCCACCATGAGCTACAACCACCTGGGCAACAAGCTCGCCACCATTGTGGGCTTCAACCAGGAGGGCGTGGACTATCAGGTGGGCCGCGACGTGGCTATGCAGGTTGCCTCGATGAATCCCGTTGCCGTAAGCCGCGACGCCGTGCCCCAGGCCGTTGTCGATGCCGAGTACAACGTGGCTATCGAGAAGACTAAGGAAGAGCAGGTGAAGAAGGCCGTTGAGGCCGCTCTCAAGAAGGCCGGCATCAACCCCAACCTCGTAGACAGCGAGGCACACATCGAAAGCAACATCGCCAAGGGCTGGCTCACCGCCGAAGAGGCCGACAAAGCCCGCGAGATTGCCAAGACCACAGCCGAAGCAAAGGCAGCAAACCTGCCCGAGCAGATGATCCAGAACATCGCAAACGGCCGTGTGAACAAGTTCTACAAGGAGTCTGTGCTCATGGAGCAGGAGTTCATCAAGGACGGCAACCTCACCATCGGCGCCTACCTCGAGCAGGCCGCCAAGGGTCTCGTGGCTGTGGCTTTCAAGCGTGTGAACCTCAATCAGGACTAATACGCTCACAGTCATAACTCCAATATAGAAGGGGACGCTCGTTCGGAGCGTCCCCTTTTTGCATGCATGTCGCAGGCTGATTTATCAGCTGAGCCGAAACTCGGCTTCGTCGAGAAGTGCAGCAGCAATGCGTTGAGTGCGAGCACAGCCCCGCTCGAGCTCTGCTGTTGCCATTGCTTTGGCTTGCTGCGGGTGGGCTGCAACGATGTTGAACATCAGGCGCAACCCGGCATACCTCATCCGGCAGTCTTCCTCATCGCCGAGTTCATCGGCGAGTTCGGCCGCATAGGGGCTGTGGCGCAGCAGTCTGTGGCAAAGGATATCTGTGACCTCATCGGAAGGGGATTCTTCCACCATGTGCCGGGCCGCCTCCTTTTCCACGCCTCCTGCGCCGTGCAGTAGCATCGGTGCGAGGAGCATGCTCTCGCGGCATGTGGTGTTGGCCCATAGTTTGCGGGCGAGATCCCCGGCTTCCGGGTGCCCATGCCATTCTGCCGCTATTTCGGAAATCTGAGGAAGATTCAGCCCGAAAATTATGTGGAAAGGGCTGCCAGCGCGTCGCAAGGTATCCGCGATCACGCCGTTGCGCATGGCGAAGAAGCGCCGCTTCACAGCCTGCATACTGTTGAATTGTGTATCCATGTCGCAAAGTTACGAAAATATCGTTATCCTTTGAACCTATTTTTGCGCGGGCTTGTTATATAGTTGTAATTATGAGAGCAACGATGCCGGAGGGCATCAGCAAATCACAAGCTCAGTTTTTGAACCATTAAAATTTTCAAGTTATGAACGCAATCAAGAAAGCAGTCAAATGGTACTGCATCGCAAGTGCGGCCCTCTACAGCGCCGACATGAATCATGAGGCTCTCGTTTGCCTCGACAACATCTCGCGCGACTGATTCCGCGCCACAAAGGAAGCAACAACCGCTCCTTTATCAAGACACCACTTATCAGCCAATATAATCTGCACGCCTGGCCGCTCCGGTCAAGGCGTTATTTTTTGCCCTGTGCGCAGGGCTTTCAAAAAAAATAAGAATTCGCACCTTGAATCGCGCTTTTGCATCAGGCTGCCACTCAACGGGATACAGAAAATTTTCATGAATCGTGTCCCTGCTGTGCGCGATTCAAGTATAACCGAACATAATCGTATCGTAACTTTGCAGTGTAAAACAAAAAAAACGCCCCTGAGCTCAGGGCGTCGGCCGGCCGGCGTTTTACAACACCGAGTTAATCAACCCTATTCAATAACCATTTTAATCTGCATATCTACTTTAAATGTTTCACCGACTAACCTCCCATCCTCGCGATCCCACCTGATCCATGGGGCCGCTTCCGCAAGCTCCGACAATCGCGCGTCCTCGCAGCTGCGGAAAACGTCCCGCCACCACAGAATAAAGTGTTTGTCTTCGGGTGAAAATCCGATGACTGCCACGCGTACACGCGACTCTGAATAGGGGGCACGCCATGGAGCGCCCTTTATCCGGAGCCGCTTTCGTCCGTAACCCGAAAAACGTTACGGAGCGAAGTAAAGTTTGTAACAATTTTAGCACATATTTAATTATTATTGCTTAACTTTGCAGAGATTTGCCGGATTATACTCTCGAGTGTGCCGGCGTAAAACTCGAAAAACATGAAGTTGAGCATTATAGCCGCATCGGCATTGATAATATTTGGCGGAGCTGTGCAGGCGAAAGCTGCCCGCGACGCCCACGTAGCAGCCCTGGAGCAATACACTGCTCCGCACAGCAGGCCTGCAAGCGTGCCGGACTATTCTTTCCTGCCGGATGGTACGGCCCTGAGGCTATCAGCCGACGGTCGTACGATCGTGAAGGTGGATCTGCGCAGCGGAAAAGACGGGGAAGTGTTGCTTGATCTGGGGCACACCAGAGAAACGGTGATTGCCGACATGGATGGCTTCACCGTGAGCCCCAATGGCGAGCAAGTGCTCGTGTGGCGTAATTCAAAGCCTATCTACCGGCGTTCGTTCGAGGCCAGCTATTATGTGTATGAGGTGCGTTCGCGCCTGTTGCGCCCGCTGAGTCAGAACCATACCACGGCGCAGAGCCCGCTGTTCTCGCCCGACAGCCGCATGGTGGCGTTTGTAGCGGGCAATAATATCTATATCAAGAAACTCGACTACAACACCGAGGTGGCAGTTACCACCGATGGCGAGCGCAACCGTGTGATAAACGGTGTGCCCGACTGGACGTATGAGGAGGAATTCACCACTACGTGCTCCATGACGTGGGCCCCCGATGCTCTCACGCTCAGCTATCTGCGCTACGACGAGAGCGACGTGCCCACCTACACCTTTCCTCTCTACGAGGGCAGTTGTGATCCACGGGCAGAATATGCGCTGTATCCCGGAAGCTACAGCTATAAATATCCGGTGGCAGGCGAGCGCAATTCGCGTGTGTCGCTTCACAGCTATGATGTGGAAACCCGCAAAATCAAGGATATCGCTCTCGACGCACCCGGCATCGACTACATCCCCCGCATACGCTACGGAGATACCCCCGAGCGTCTTGTCGTGGCCACTCTCAACCGCGACCAGAACCGGCTCGAGATCTTTGCCGTGAATCCCAAGAGCACGGTGGTGAAGAGCATCTTTGTGGACGAAAGCAAGTCGTGGATTATACCTGAAAGCTACGAACAGCTGCATCTGGGCAAGAACAGTATGGTGGTGATGTCGTCGAAAAGCGGCTTCACGCAGCTTTATGAATATGCCTATACAGGCGCGCTTCTGCGCACGCTCACGAGTGGCGATGCCGACGTCACTGCATATTACGGCGCCGATGCCAAGGGCACGCACTACTATCAGGTGGCCGCGCCCACGCCCATGGACCGTGTGGTGCGAAGCGTGGATGCCAAGGGTGCGGTGCGCACGATTTCAGCTGCTGAAGGAACTTCCGACGCCGCTTTCACTCCCGCCATGGATATGGCCGTGATGTGTACGTCCAGTGCAGTCGTTCCGCCGGTCTACACTCTGGTGAATGCCGCCGGCTCCAAAATCAGAGTGATGGAGGACAATGCTGCCTATGCCGCCCGCTGTGCATCGCTTCCCCGCAAGGAATTCTTCAAGATGACCGGTCCGGGCGGAGTGGAGCTCAACGGTTATGTGATAAAACCTGCCGAAGCAGCGGCGGGCCGCAAGTGCCCGGTGGTGATGTCGCAGTACAGTGGCCCGGGCTCTCAGAGCGTGCTCAATAGCTGGAAGCTGGACTGGGAGCAGTACTTCGCGCAGCAGGGCTATGTGGTGGTGTGCGTGGATGGCCGGGGCACCGGTGGCCGCGGCAGGGAGTTCAGCGATATAGTGTACAAGCGTCTGGGCTACTACGAGACCATCGACCAGATTGCGGCGGCCCGCTATGCCGCGTCGCTCCCGTATGCCGACGGTGCGAAGATAGGAATTTACGGATGGAGCTACGGCGGCTACGAGGCTCTGATGTGTGCCTCGGCGGCGGGTAATCCTTATGCCGCCGCGGTGGCTGTCGCTCCTGTGACCGACTGGCGCTATTACGACACCGTGTATGCCGAGCGCTATATGCTCACTCCGCAGCAGAATGCCGACGGCTATCGCGAATCGGCCCCTCTCACCCATGCCGGCAAGCTATCCTGCCCGCTTCTGATCATGAGCGGTACTGCCGACGACAACGTGCACATGTTCAATACCATGCAATATGTTTCGGCGCTTCAGTGCGACGGCATATTGTGCGATATGTTTATCTTTCCGAATATGAATCACAGCATCAACGGCTGCAACGCCCGCGCAGTGGTGTATGCCCGTATGCTCGAATTCTTTAATAGTAAACTGAAATGAAACAGTCGTCTATAATCTCCGGCACCCTGCGCTCGCTGTTCCGCAGCTGGGCGATGTCGATGGGCTTTATCGCCGCAATACTGGCGTTCAGCCATTATATCAACAAGTCGGTTCTGCCCGGCCTGCTGCTCGTGCTTGCATTCGTGATCACGGGTATCATGCGCTCGCGCAGAATGAGCCCGAAACAGACTTGCCTGCGCATGGGCTGGACGGTGCGTTCCACTCTCGTATTGTCGGCTGTGGTGATGTATGTCGTGGTTCTGTTGCACAACCAGAGTTTGTTCGGCAACACCTTCAACGGCCCCGGCTTCAATCCGCGCATACCGTACATTTCAGGCATGGTCATATTCTCGTGCGGTGCGCTCGTTAGCCTCTATGCCATGTTTATGGGCGATGCTCTTGGAGTGTGCCGGTCGTGCCGCAAGATGTACGGTGAGTACGACCGCGACAGCCTGGCATCGTCGCTTTTCAGCGATGAGTCCGAGCACCAGTTGCAGCTCTTTTTCTGGATATGTCTAGGTGTGGGAGGTGCGCAGTGGTTCTATTTCTACCTGTTCTTCATCAATGTTAATTTCAACAGCCCTGACCTCTTCTTCTTCAACTATTTGCCGGTTGCGGTATATGTGTTGTCGCTGGTGTTCATGGGCATGCGGTATTTCAATATTTCCGAGACCTACAAGGCCACGGCCACAGCCAGTGCGCGCCTCAACCGCGGCACCACGCTGCGTTTCCTGGTGACTTGCGGCGACAGCATGCTGCTTCGCGAGCAGAACGAAGGAGAATGGGACACCCCCTACAAGGCCGAGGTGAGCGAATCCAAAGTGAGCGACGAGCGTGCGCGCAACCGCTTTGAATCCCTGGGCGGACCCGAAGATGCCACCGTGCGGTATCTCTACAGCAATATTGGCGTGGGAGGCGACAACACCTCGCACTACGCTGCATTCGTGCCGGAGGAGAGCAGGCAGCGCGCCACGCGCGGCGGCGAGTGGCTCACGCTCTACGATATCGACCAGCTGCTCCACACAGGCCGTATTGCTCCCGTGCTCGCCAATGAGCTCGTGCGCATCCACACCATCACGATGGCCTGGAAAACCTACGACCGTGAGGGCAAGCGTCTGTATCCCATCAAGCACTACCGCCCGCTGTTCCGTCTGCGCGATTTCAAGGATTGGGACGTAGACTACAACGATCCCCTGTGGCTCCGAATCTCGAGCGAGAACGAAGACAAGCGCTTCTTCCGCGCACGCCGCCTGTGGCGTAAATGTCTGGATATATTCGGACGATGAACGCAGCTTTTCCGCTGCTCGTGATCACGGGCCCTACGGCTTCGGGCAAGACCCGGCGTGCCGTGGATGTGGCCCGCGCTCTCGATGCCGAAATCATAAGCGGTGATTCCCGCCAGGTGTACCGGGGTATGGACCTGGGCACCGGCAAGGATCTGGATGAGTATGGCGAAGTGCCATATCATCTGATCGACATAGCTCCGGCCGGCTACAAATACAATCTATACGAATTTCTGCGCGACTACGATGTCGCCGAGGCCCGGGTGCGTGCGTCGGGTCGTATGCCATTGCTCTGCGGCGGCACGGGTTTGTATGTGGAGAGTGTGCTGAACGGTATTCATTTGCCGGAAGTGCCGGCGAATCTTGAGCTGAGAGCGCAGCTCGAGGGCAAGACCCTCGAAGAGCTCACCGCCATCCTGGCGGGGATGAAAAACCTTCACAACACCACCGATGTGGACACAGCGAAGCGAGCCATACGGGCCATAGAGATAGAGACCTACTATATGGAGCATCCCGAAGCGGCATCCCAGGCTTCTCCCGAGCCCAGGAAGGATGCCGTGGTGGTGGGTGTGGCGATAGACCGCGAGAGTCGCAGGCTGCGTATCAGCGAGCGCCTGGAGGCGCGCTTCCGGGCCGGGATGACGGCTGAGGTGGAAAGGCTGCTCGCCGCCGGTATAAAGCCCGAAGATCTGATGTACTACGGTCTTGAATACAAATACGTGACGCAGTACGTCACGGGTTTGATTTCGGCTGAGGAGATGCACAAAGGGCTTGAAACGGCCATCCACCGTTTTGCCAAGCGGCAGATGACGTGGTTTCGAGGTATGGAACGGCGCGGGCATCATGTGCATTGGCTGCCGTATGATATGGCGCCCGATGATTTTGTGGCGGAGGTGAAAAAACTGTTGTTTTCGCATGCGTAGCGCCCTCATCTTTATCTTTGTGCTCGCGGCCATGGCCGTGGCAGCGGCGCCGCCGGCCACACGCGATGCCGGAGATGCGTCGGAAATGCGTTTGCACTGGAGGGTAAAGCCGGCTCTGCGCGATACGGCCCGGTGGGGCGTAGCATGGAATATCGTGGACTCGGCCAATTATGAGGCCGTGGAGATAGCGCTGGGCAACGGACGCTACAGCGATGCATTCGGCCGGGAAGAAGCTCTGCTTACTCATTACCGCGTGCGCGAAGGTGTGCGCGGCAAGCTGCGCGAGCTCACGCTCGCTTCCGGAGCGGCCATGCGCGACAAAGGCTGCTCCATGCGGCTTCAGCGTCGCAAGGGAATGCCTGACGCCACCCTCGAGGTGGGTGTGACCATGCCGGAATTTACGCTCCAGATCAAGCCGGTGGCCGGCAGCGGGGCGTCTGTATTTGCGGCTGCTCCGGTCGATACCCTGCTCAACGAGTGGGTGGCGGAGTATATTCCCGAGCCGCGCCATGCGGATTTTCCCGACACGGATTCCCTGAGACGCTATCTTATGCTGCCTGACGACCCCGGCGAGGCCGAGTGGGTGCTGTATGATTATCAGGCTCAGCCGTCGCGCGTGGGTGTGGGGGGAAAATACAGAGTGGCCACAGTTGCCGATGGTAATGGCGGCTA
>CAMWRI010000101.1 GCA_947176585.1 uncultured Porphyromonadaceae bacterium | reverse complement strand
ATAACTCGAAAAATGCGATCCCAAGTCGAGATAGTGAAGAAATGCATCCTTTTCATACCCCACGTTCACGAAAGCGGCGTTCAATCCGGGCATCAGCTTCTTGACTTTTGCCAGATAGATGTCGCCGACGGCATACGCTATGTTTCGTGCCTCTTTCTGAAGCGACCCGAGCCTTGAATCCTCGAGCAGTGCAATCTGCACCTCGGAGGCCTTGACGTCAACGATTAATTCACTTTTCATTTTGATATCGAGGGATAAAACAAAGGGTCTTTAAAGGACAAAGCTCACAGACACCATCGTATCCTTCTCAGGCAACGGCGTCTGCGAGTCTTGTTCCTTTATGTCCGAACGGTGTCGGATTCAAGAACGGTCACGCCGACTTACTTCTTCTTGTGACGGTTCTTTCTCAGGCGTTTTTTACGCTTGTGTGTGGCCATCTTGTGGCCTTTTCTTTTCTTTCCGCTGGGCATAATGCTTACGCTTTATTAGTTAGTGATTATATACAGGTTGCCACTCGGGCATGTGATCTTTGAGCTGTTGCGTGAGGCAAAATTACTTCACTTCCTGCATGAACACCTTGGCGGGCTTGAATGCGGGGATCTTGTGCTCGGGGATTACGATGGTGGTGTTCTGCGAGATATTGCGTGCGGTCTTGGCGCTGCGGGTCTTCACGATGAAGCTGCCGAAGCCGCGGAGATAAACATTCTCGCCGTGTGCGAGGGAATCCTTAACGATTTCCATGAACTTTTCGATAGTCTCCAGAACAGCTGCCTTCTCTACGCCGGTGGTCTTGGAGATTTCGTTTACGAGATCTGCTTTTGTCATTACAGTCCTTTTTTAAGTATTTTGTTGAATAGCGTTGATTTTAAACAATTTACGAAACAGCATTAGTGCTCCGCAATTTTGCAAGTGCAAATATCGCACTTTTTTTTGAAATGGAGGGTATTTTGTTGAGTTTTTTTTCATTAAATACCGAATATGTTATTTTTTAGCCCCGAAATTTCTTTCTGTTCGATTTTATTCTTATATTTGGGCATCTAAAACCATGAGCATACACCGGATCAATTTACCGCACACCGGGCCACAGCGGTTGCCGTTCTATCTGGCAGCCGAAGAATGGATAGCCCGCAATCTGCCCTCGGGAGAGTATTTCTTCGCGTGGCAGGTAGCGCCATCCGTCATATGTGGCCGTCATCAGGAAGCGGCTGTAGAGATCGATCTCGATTTTTGTCACCGTAATAATATAGGTATCTACCGCAGAAAAAGCGGTGGTGGCGCCGTCTATGCCGACATGAACAATATAATGTTCAGCTACGTGGGACCGGCCGCCGCCGTGCAGGACGCTTTCGACCACTACACTTCGCGTGTGGTCGGTGCTCTGCGGCAGTTGGGCCTTGAAGCAGAACCCTCCGGCCGCAACGACATTCTGATCGGAGGCAGAAAGGTGGCCGGAAACGCTTTCTGGCGATGTGGCGACCGCTGCATCGTACACGGCACGATGCTCTACGACACGGATGACTATGCCATGAGTCATGCTCTCACCCCTTCGAGGGCCAAATTGCTTTCCCACAAGGTGCTGAGCGTGCAATCCAGGGTGACGACCATAAAGTCGTATCGCCCTTCGCTGTCGCTCGACGATTTTATGAGCCACATTCTCGACACTGTGTGCTCCGGATCTGTTGACTTGCCGGCAGTAGCGCTCCCGGCCATCAAGGATATCGAGCGGGAATATTATGTTGAGAACTTTGCCTCAGCCTCTGCAGCTATCGATGTAGTGCACGTAGAAGGTGTAGGCAATATTTATTTAAATGTTAAATCTTCCGGAAACACAATCGAGGAGGTGTGCCTGAGCGGCGATTTTTTCTGCCACGGAGATCTCGAGGGCAGTCTGCGACGCTTGCGCGGAATCACCGTCGCGGAGGATGCCATAGAGCGAGCACTGGGTACGACACCCGTGGTGGCTTCGCTCGACAATGCGCATCTTGCCAGACTGATTGTGAACCGGCACCAATCCTAATGCCAGCGATTTATATGGAAAACTTGAAAAAGACACCATTACACGGACGCCACCTACAGGCGGGGGCCAAGATGAGCCCCTTCGGCGGTTTCGATATGCCCATTGAATATAAGGGCATCGTAGAGGAACACGAAGCCGTGAGAAATCATGTGGGCGTGTTCGACGTGTCCCACATGGGAGAAGTATTTGTAGAGGGGCCGGAAGCCACCCGCTTTGTAAACTATATCTTTACCAACGACGTCACCGACCTTGCTCCCGGCCGCATCTTGTACGGTATGATGCTCAAGCCCGATGGAGGCACCATCGACGATCTGCTGGTCTACCGCATGGCTCCCGAACGCTATTTGCTTGTCATAAATGCTTCGAACATTGATAAAGATGTGGCATGGATAATGACGCATGCGCAGGCTTTCGATGTGCGCGCAGTGAACTGCAGCGACGAATGGGCCGAGCTGGCCGTGCAAGGACCAGAGGCCGAAGCCACACTGCTCAAGGTTCTGGGCATAGACGCCACGGGACTGCCCTTCTACGGCTTCAAGGAATCTGCCGGAATGATCGTGAGCCGCACAGGCTATACGGGCGAAGACGGCTTTGAGATTTACGCTACTCCGGAACGCATCGACGGATTCTGGCAGAAACTGTTGGACGCCGGCGTGCAGCCCTGCGGCCTGGGATGCCGCGACACGCTGCGATTCGAGGCCGGCCTTCCGCTGTACGGCGATGAACTCGACGAGAATATCACCCCTGTAGAAGCCGGGCTGGGAATATTTGTAAAACTCGACAAGCCTGATTTCATTGGCCGCGATGCCGTGGCCGCGCAGAAAGCCGCCGGCGTGGATAAGAAAATCATCGGCCTTGAAATAGAAGGACCTGCCATAGCCCGCCACGGCTACGAAGTGCTCGACTCCGAAGGCAATCAGGTGGGCACTGTCACCACCGGATATCGCTCCATCACTCTGGGACGCAACCTGGCCATGGCTCTTGTGGATGCTTCCCACGCGGCTCTGGGCGCACCGCTACAGGTGAAAGTGCGCAAGAAGACCTTCCCTGCACATGTAATTAAAAAACGTTTCTACACACCCAATTATAAGAAATAACAACAACCTGCTTTATGGAAAAAATACTGTATCTTCCCACCCACGAGTATATCCGCATTGAAGGCACCAAGGGCTATATCGGCATCTCCGAATACGCCGCCAAGCAACTGGGCAACATCGTCTATATCGACATGCCCGAACCCGATGATGAAGTCTCGGCCGGAGAAGAATTCGGAGCTATCGAGAGTGTCAAGGCTGCCAGTGATCTGTACTCGCCCGTCTCCGGCACAGTCGTAGCCGTGAACGAGGCTCTTGTGGATGAGCCCGGTCTTGTGGGCAAGGATCCTATGGCCCAATGGATAATCGAGGTTGAAATGGATAATCTCGACGAACTTGACGGCCTGCTCACGCCCGAGGCATACGCTGAACTCTGTGCCCACGAAACTCACTGATAAGATGAGCAATACTCATCATTATTTCCCTCACACGCAGGATGATATCGATGCTATGCTGCAACGATGCGGCGTGAGCGGACTCGACGACCTGTACTCCGATGTGCCGTCGTCGTTGCGCATGAAAGCTCCTTATAAGTTGCCCGAGGCGATGACCGAACCCGAGCTGCGGCGTTTCTTCCGCCATCTCGACAGAAGGAACGAGACGCTGACGTGCTTTGCCGGAGCCGGAGTGTATCACCACTTCACGCCCGCAGCCGTCGACAGCATCGTATCTCGCTCGGAGTTCATGACAGCATATACGCCGTATCAGCCGGAAGTATCGCAAGGCACTCTCCAATACATTTTCGAATATCAGTCCATGATGTGTGAGCTCACGGGACTCGACGTGAGCAATGCTTCGCTTTACGATGGCTCCACTGCCACAGCCGAAGCGATGCTCATGTGCGTGGCCGCGGCCAAGAAAAAGAACCGCGTGCTCATTTCTGCCACCGTAAATCCGATTGTGGCACAGGTGTGCGGCACATACGCCCGCTGGCACGGTATTGCTATTGACACTATTCCGGAACATGACGGCGTAACGAGCCTCGAGACTCTCGAAGATATGCTTGGAGCCGGCGATGTGGCAGGTGTGATTCTGCCACAGCCCAACTATTATGGAATAGTTGAGGATTTCAGTGGCGTAAGCGACAAAATACACGCCGTAAAGGCTCTTATGGTGATGAATTGCGTGGCATCGACACTGGCAGTGCTCCGTACGCCGGCCGAATGGGGAGCGGATATCGCCGTGGGCGATGCCCAGTCTTTGGGCATGCCCATGAACTACGGAGGTCCGTATCTTGGATATATGTGCACCACCCGCGCGCTCATGCGCAAAATGCCCGGACGCATTGTGGGTGCTACCACGGATGCGTCCGGCAAGCGCGTGTTTGTCCTCACCCTGCAGGCGCGCGAGCAGCACATCCGCCGCGACAAAGCCACCAGCAACATTTGCTCCAACCAAGGAGTGATGGCACTCCACACGGCTGTATATCTCTCGCTCATGGGGCGCGACGGCCTCAGAGAAGTAAATGAAGCGGGATGCTCCACCATGCATGCGCTCGTGCAGAAGCTGTGCGCCGGCGGCCAAATGGAACTCGCCTACCCCCACAAGCCCTATCTGAACGAAGCGCTGATGCGCCTGAAACCCGGACTCTCGGCACGCGGAATTATCGATAAAGCTGCGGCAGCCGGAATTCTTGCCGGCGTGGAAGTAGCGCCTGATCTCCTTCTCGTGGCATGCACCGAAATGCAAAGCACGGAAGACGTGGACGCATATGTTGAACTCGTTAAAAACATGAATACCGATGAATAGCGAGCTTTACGGCACTCTTGTGTTTGAACTGTCTCGAAAAGGCAGACGCGGTTGCGCGGTGCCGGCTACCGAAGCTGCCGCCGGGGCAGTGCATCGTGCGCTCCCGGAATCACTTCTCAGGAAAGAAGCGCCCGACATGCCCATGGTGGACGAGCCTTCGGCTGTGCGTCACTACACCAATATGAGCACCAACAATTTCGGTGTAGACACAGGTTTCTACCCCTTGGGATCGTGTACGATGAAGTACAATCCTAAAATCAACGAAGCCTTGGCATCATCGCCGGAAATAGCCGGGCTACATCCCTTCCAGCCTGCTGCCACGGTGCGGGGGGCGCTGGAGGCGTACTATCTTCTGCAAAGTTTCCTCTCGGAAATAGGCGGCATGGCAGAGTTTTCGCTCAATCCGTATGCGGGCGCCCACGGCGAGCTCACCGGACTCATGGTGATCCGCGCCTACCATGCTGAGCGTGGCGACTTTGGCCGCACGAAAGTGATCGTGCCTGATTCGGCCCACGGAACGAATCCTGCCAGCGCGGCTGTGGCCGGATTGCAGATTGTGGAAACTCGCAGCATGCCCGACGGCACTGTTGACCTCGACGACCTGCGCTCCAAACTTGATGAGTCCGTAGCGGCCGTAATGCTCACAAATCCCAATACCACCGGAATGTTTGAACGCCGAATTCCCGAAATCGCCGAGGCTGTGCACGCTGCAGGTGCCCTGCTCTACTACGACGGTGCCAACCTCAACCCCATGCTGGGTGTTGCACGTCCCGGAGATATGGGCTTTGATGTGATGCACATCAATCTGCACAAGACGTTCTCGACCCCCCATGGAGGCGGAGGCCCCGGCGCAGGTCCCGTGGGTGTACGCGCGGGTCTTGAAAAGTATCTGCCCAATCCCCGCGTGGTGAAACACCTGGATGGCAGTTTCGGCGTGATATCAGATAGTGATTCCGCCCTCGGCCGCGTGACTTTCTGGCTCGGCAATTATACGGTGCTCCGACGTGCGCTGGCTTATATCCTGACGTTGGGAGCCGATGGTCTGATGCACGTGGGACCATTCGCCACTCTGGCGGCCAACTATGTGATGAATTCGCTCAACGACCTGTACAAACAGCCCATTCCCGGACCATGCAAGCATGAATTTGTGTTTGACGGACTGCTCGACAAGAGCACGGGGGTGACCACTCTCCACGTGGCAAAAAGGTTGCTCGACATGGGCTTCCATGCACCCACCATATATTTCCCGCTGCTTTTCCATGAGTCGCTTATGGTTGAACCCACGGAGACGGAAAGCAAAGAAACGCTCGACGCATTCATCGCTGCCATGCGCAAGATTGCAGAAGAGGCTACGTCCCGCCATGAACAGCTCAAACAGGCTCCGCTGTGCACCCCCATGTCGCACCCCGACGAAACTGAAGCGGCTACCCATCCGAAATTGAAATGGAAAGATTTGACGTAATTATCATCGGTGCCGGACCCGGCGGCTACGAAGTGGCCGCCGAACTGGCCGCATCAGGTTCAAACGTAGCCGTTATAGAGCGCGACAAGCCTGGAGGTACGTGTCTCAACCGCGGATGCATACCCACAAAGTGCCTTTGTGCTACTGCCGCACATGCCATCGAAGCAACGAAAGCTGCCGAGTTCGGCGTACGCCTGGGTGAAATTTCCGTAGATTATGGCGTGGCACGCATGCGTATGCGCCGTGTGGTGGACAATCTGCGTGAGGGCGTTAACGCTGTGCTCGGAAATGTGCGTTATATCAACGGCGAAGCCGTCATAAACCCCGACGGAACTATCAGCGTGAACGATCGGCAGTATGCGGCGGATAAAATGTTGATTGCCACCGGCTCCAAGCCTGCTCGTCCGGCGATCCCGGGAATTGAGCATACAATCACGAGCGACGAACTGCTTGAGCTGGAAGATACCCTCCCGCAACGTATCACTATAGTAGGTGGCGGTGTTATTGGCATAGAATTCGCAAGTATTTTCTGCGCTCTCGGCAGCAAAGTTACTGTTGTGGAATATTGCAAGGAAATACTTCCTCTATTTGATGCCGACATAGCCAAGCGACTGCGTCTCTCCCTCAAAGCCAGAGGTGTGGAATTTATCACCGGAGCTGCGGTGAAGTCTATTGAAGAAGACAGAAGTGTGATCTACGAGACCCGGAAGGGCGCTGCTTCTATGGAAAGCGATCTTGTGCTTGTGGCCACAGGGCGTTCTCCTGTGGTACCGTCGGGCACTTCGGAGGCCGGTATAGAGCTCGACGATAAAGGATTCATCGTTGTGGACGATGCTATGTGCACCACCCGTCCGGGCTTCTATGCAGCAGGAGATGTTACCGGCATCTGCATGCTGGCTCATGCTGCCGCCGCGCAAGCTCGCCGTGCGCTTATTCCGGAGGCAGAGGATGTGGAGCTCAACATAATTCCTTCGGCGGTTTTTTCCTATCCCGAAGCCGCGATGGTAGGGCTCACTCCGGCCCAATGCACCGCCCACGGGATTGAATATCTCGAATGTAAGGCACCGTACGCCGCCAACGGAAAAGCGCAGGCCGACGGCTGCGCAAACGGTGTAGTGAAGATTGTGTACAGTCCCGCCACAAGGCTTATCCTGGGCGTGCATGTGCTGGGCGAGCATGCTTCCGACATCGTGGCTGAAGCAGCCGCGCTTATATATGGAATGATTACGGTGGATGATCTTGCGTCCGATCTCATTCACGGCCACCCCACTCTTTCGGAGATTCTTCAGGCAGCCGCCAAGACGGCGAAATAAACCGGCATATCTATCTCTCGAAGCGCAGCACGGCATAGCTCTTGCTGCGCTTCGTAACGTTAAAATAGGCCGATGTGCGCACTCCGAGCACCCACACGATACGGTCGTCGCGGGTGAGAATCCAAGTGTCGCGCTTCTGCTGAGCTGTCATTTTCGCATCCGAAAAAATATCACTCACAAGCCGAGACCCGGACATACCGAATGGCTTGATTCGGTCGCCCTGCCGCCATTTCCTTAGCACCCATCGCGGCGAACCTTCGAACGCGGCCCCGTCGAGATAGAGCACATCCGGCGAAGCCACCGGGCTAAAGTACTTCACATTACGGCTCCTGTCTATGCTTATTCTCACGGGCTTATCTACATCACGGCTGAGATCCGGCACATATTCCTCGCATTCCCGGGCTTCATCACCTGCAATTTTACGCACCGACAGCTTGCCGCGGCTCAGCTCCGCAACATACGTCCCGGCCGGCGATGCGAAAGACACTCCCGAGCGCATCACATCGTCCAGAATGTTTGCCACTTGTGTCATAGTGAAACCGGCAGACCTGAGAATTTCGAAAAGAATCAACGCGGCATCCGGATCACGCGCAAGAGCATCCACATCAATTTCCCCACTCTCTACACAGCCGTACCTCGTCATGCTTCCGGCTATGGCATGGTCGTAGACGCTTTTCGCATCGGCCAGCATCCTCATCGTACGCTCCACGCCGTCGGTGGCCCCGGGAATGAGTTCATTGAAAACAGGCAGAAGTCGGTTTCTAATCTTGTTGCGCCTGTAATGATCCTCTGCGTTGGTGCTGTCGTTCACATACCCGAGGCCCCGTTCTCGCAGGTATTCTTCAATCTCCATACGTG
>CAMWRI010000100.1 GCA_947176585.1 uncultured Porphyromonadaceae bacterium | reverse complement strand
AACGCCGACTTCGACGGCGACCAGATGGCCGTGCACCTTCCCCTGGGCAACGAGGCCGTGCTTGAGGCCCAGATGCTCATGCTGGGTGCCCACAATATTCTCAATCCCGCCAACGGAGCGCCTATCACCGTGCCCTCGCAGGACATGGTGCTCGGTCTCTACTATATCACCAAGCTGCGCAAGGGCGACAAGGGCGAAGGCACCGTGTTCTACGGTCCTGAAGAAGCGCAGATTGCCTACAACGAGGGCCGTGTGACTCTGCACGCCCCCGTGAGCGTGATGGTGGACGATATCGACGCCGAGGGCAACCCCGTGCGCCACATCGTAGAGAACACCTCCGTGGGTCGCGTGCTCGTCAACCAATACGTGCCTGCCGAGATCGGCTATGTGAACGAGATTCTGTCGAAGAAATCGCTGCGCAATATCATCTCGCGTGTGATCAAGCGCTGCGGTATTCCCCGCTCCGCCCAGTTCCTCGACGATATCAAGAACCTCGGCTACTATATGGCATTCCGCGGTGGTCTGAGCTTCAACCTCGGCGACGTGATTATCCCCGCCGAGAAGGAGCAGATCGTGAACGAAGGCTACCAGCAGGTGCAGGAAGTGATGGACAACTACTCCATGGGCTTCATCACCAACACCGAGCGCTACAATCAGATCATCGATATCTGGACGCACGTCAACAGCCGCCTCACCGAGGTGCTCATGAAGCAGATGACCGAGGCCAACCAGGGCTTCAACTCCGTGTTCATGATGCTCGACTCCGGCGCCCGTGGTTCGAAAGACCAGATCCGCCAGCTCGCCGGTATGCGCGGCCTTATGGCCAAGCCTCAGAAAGCCGGTGCGGAAGGCGGCCAGATCATCGAAAACCCGATTCTCGCCAACTTCAAGGAAGGCCTGAGCGTGCTCGAGTACTTCATCTCCACCCACGGTGCCCGTAAGGGTCTTGCCGACACGGCTCTGAAGACCGCCGACGCCGGCTACCTCACCCGCCGTCTCGTGGACGTGGCACACGACGTGATCATCACCGAGGAAGACTGCGGAACCCTCCGCGGCCTCGTGTGCACCGAGATCAAAAACAACGACGAAGTTGTGGCTTCGCTGGGCGAGCGTATCCTCGGCCGCGTGAGCGTGCACGACATCGTGGATCCCCTCACGGGTGAGCTCATCGTGGCCGCCGGCGAGGAAATCAACGACGCCGCCGCCGACCGCATCGAGGCATCTCCCATCGAGAGCGTGGAAATCCGCTCCGTCCTTACCTGCGAAAGCAAGAAGGGCGTGTGCGCCAAGTGCTACGGCCGCAACCTCTCCAACAGCCGCCTCGTGCAGAAAGGCGAGGCTGTGGGCGTTATCGCCGCACAGTCTATCGGCGAGCCCGGTACGCAGCTCACCCTCCGCACATTCCACGTGGGTGGTGTGGCCAGCAACATCGCTGCCGTCAACAGCGTGACCTCGCGCTACAAAGGTATTCTCGAAATCGAGGAACTCCGCACCGTCACCACCGACGAGCTCGACTCCAAGGGCAAGAAGGTGCAGGTGGTGCTAGGACGACTCGCTGAGATGCGCATCATCGACCCCAACACCAAGATGATGCTCGCCAACGCCGCAATCCCCTACGGCTCCAAACTCTACTTCAACGATGGCGACACCGTGGAAGTAGGCGACGTGATCTGCGAATGGGACCCCTTCAACGCCGTTATCGTCAGCGAAATGGGTGGCCGCCTCGTGTACCGCAACCTCGCCGAGAACGTGAACTATCGCGTGGATATCGACGAGCAGTCCGGTCTCGAGGACAAGGTGATCATCGAATCGCGCGACCGTGCCAAGGTGCCCGAAGCCGATATCGTGGATGCCAACGGCCAGGTGCTCATCACCTACGCACTCCCTGTGGGTGCCCACCTCATGCTCGAAAACGAAGCCGAGATCAAGCCCGGCGACATCTTTGTGAAGATTCCCCGTGCCACCGGCGGTGCCGGCGATATCACGGGCGGTCTGCCCCGAGTCACCGAGCTCTTCGAGGCGCGCAACCCCAGCAATCCCGCTATCGTCAGCGAAGTGGACGGCGAGGTGCACTTCGGCAAGGTTAAGCGCTGCAACCGTGAGATCACCATCACTCCCAAGGTGGGTGAGATCAAGAAGTATCTCGTGCCCCTGTCGAAGCAGATTCTCGTGCAGGAAAACGACGTGGTGCGTGCCGGCACTCCTCTCTCCGACGGTGCCATCACTCCCGCGGATATCCTCAGCATCATGGGTCCCACGGCCGTGCAGGAATATATCGTGAACGAGGTTCAGGATGTGTACCGCATGCAGGGTGTGAAGATCAACGACAAGCACTTTGAGGTGATCGTGCGCCAGATGATGCGCAAGGTTGCCATCCTCGACCCGGGCGACACCTGCTTCCTCGAGCAGCAGATCGTGGACAAGCGCGACTTCATGGAAGAAAACGACCGCATCTGGGGCAAGAAGGTTGTGACCGATGCCGGCGACAGCACCGAGCTGCAGCCCGGCCAGATCATCACCGCCCGCAAGTTGCGCGACGAGAATTCGTCGCTCAAGCGCCGCGACCTTCGTCCCGTGGTTGTGCGCGATGCAGTGCCCGCCACATCAGAGCAGATTCTGCAAGGTATCACCCGCGCAGCACTTCAGACCTCGAGCTTCATGTCGGCCGCATCCTTCCAGGAGACCACCAAGGTGCTCAACGAAGCAGCCATCAACGGCAAGACCGACTCGCTCTCCGGCATGAAGGAGAACGTGATATGCGGACACCTCATTCCCGCCGGTACCGGTCTGCGTGAATACGAGCGCCTCGTGGTGGGTAGCCGCGATGACGTGGCCGCAGCCTACGAGAACGCCGAGCATATCGAAGACGTGGAACATGTGGAAGTGAACGCCTGATCACCATCCGATTAATTAAAATCGGTGCCGAATGTCTGCAACGACATTTGACACCGATTTTTTTTGGTATCTTCATGGAAATTGTATACCTTTGTAGCATCATTGTCACAAGGTATGAATAAGATTGCAAAATACACTATAATATTCGTGGCTGTGGCACTCGGTGTGCTTGCCGCGTGCCGCACTATAGAGAAAGACCCCTTCAAGGGATGCTGGACGGCCAAGATCAGCAGCGACGACGGCGAAGTCACATATCTCTACACCGTGCGCCTCGACCCTTATGGATCCACCGTGTGTGCCGACGGTCATGAAAACACGCCCGGCGTAATGACCATTGCCGAAGATCAGGCAGTGCCCAAGATCATCACCACCGATGTGGTCACTGAATGCACTATCGACGGTGATGAGCTGCACATAAAATACATCCAGGAAAGCTCCGGCCAGCTATGGAGCGGCACTTTCAGCCTCGACCGCGACAATAAGTCTTTATCGTTTACCAACGGCGAAATGCTTGCGCCCGGCCCCGACGGTAGCCGAACGCCCGTGGAACTTCCCTATGCGGTCAATCCCACGAAACTTGTGTTTTCATTCGTCGACGCACGGCCGAACTACAAGAAAGTACCTCTCTACAACCTCATATATGAATTGCCGGACCGTGTGTACTATCGCTATGCCCTGGCCGACGAACAGACCGCTCCCCCCTTCGGCGACTATCAGATCCGTTGCTATTATCCCGAGACCGACCGCGATATCCACATCACCAACGAGCTTGGCGACTCTCCACTGTCGGCACAATTCAGCTCCACTGTGGTGGACTGCTGGCCCTTGCCGGACGAGCCCGGCCTTATGATGGTGATATGGACCGGCACCCGTAAATTCCAGAAATCAATTCTTTATCGTATCGACGACAGCAATACATTCAAGGCCATAGACGTGGTGAGCGGACGCCGCCCCGCCAGCTATGACACCGAAGAAAAGCCCGATTCCACGGAGATAAGTTCCATGATGCGCAAAGGCACCAAAGTGCGCGTGTTCGACCCCTTCCTTCAGGAAGTGCGCATCTACGATCTCTCCGGCCATCGGCTCTGAATCAACTGCATAATCACACACTCATGGCAGGGTACTGATCAGTGCCCTGCCGTGCGTTTGCAACATATACGTATCAGGTAATGAAAGATAAGATCATAGGTTTCGCATGGCAGCATTTTCTGCTGCTTCTTTCAATGTTTTTCATGACTCTCGGCGTGGCCTTGTGCGTTCGCTCAAATCTGGGAAGCGGTGTGATATCCTCCATTCCCATGTCGTTCAGTCTCGCGGGAGAAGCTGCACTCGCGCCGGGTTGGACCATAGGAGGCTACACCAATATAATGAACATTTTGCTGGTGGTGGCGCAGATACTTGTGCTCCGTCGCCGTTTTGAACCCATACAGCTCTTTCAGCTTCTTGTGGGCTTCGTGTTCGGCTGCCTGCTCGACGTGAATATGTGGCTCACGTCGTTCCTGTCCACCTACGCCACGCTCCCAGCCCAGATAATCGCACAATTGGCAGGCGCCACTATCCTCGGAAGCGCCGTGGCGCTGGAGATACGTTGCGGCTCCGTGACGATGCCCGGCGAGGGCATCCAGGTGGCCATAGCCTGCGTTACGGGCAGGCCTTTCCCCATCGTTAAAATAGCCGTTGACACGCTGCTCGTCATGCTTGCCGTGATTTCAGGCTTCTGCTTCTTCGGGACGTGGCCATGGACAGTCGTTGGCCCCGGCACGCTATTCGCCATGTTCTACGTGGGCTACGTGGTCAAGCTGGTCAATCCGCATCTTGAGTGGTTCGACCGCCTGCTCGACTATCGTCCCGGTTTCCGCCGCTACATCTACGGCCTGGCCCGATTCATCTACCCCAAAGAGCAGTGGTAAGTGCGTAGTTTTCAATCATATATGCATTTTTATGCAATTTTTCAGTACCACTGCAAATTTACATAACACACCATTAGCTGCCTGATTATCAACGATTTTAAGTGTGCTTATTGTGAATAATTCTTTCCGGACGTGAGAGAGGAGTAAAGATGGCATAAATTCATGGGGGAGTTTGTACATATCAGCAAGAATATGTAAATTTATCGCGGTAAATCATTAAAGGATATGGAGTTCTTAGTGCTTGTATTAGTTGTGGCGATTTTCGTGTTTTCGCTGCAAACTCATAATAAGGTACAAATCATCGAGCATCAGTTGAATCGCCTGATTGATCAGATGCGCAAAACCGGAGCTGAAGCGGAGCCAGAAGCACAGGAGGAAACACCTCCGGCGGTTGTTCCCGTCGATACGCAAAGGGCTAATGTGGTCGAGCAGCCGCAGCCTGCGCCGGAAGAAGCGGAAGTGTGGCATGGATCCAAACCGACCGAACCCATAATCATGGAAAAAGCGCCTAAAACTCCGCTCTCGCGTAGGATAGAAAAGCTTGTGGGTGAGAATCTGATGAGCAAACTCGGTGCTCTGGCCCTCGTGGTGGGTATCGGATTCTTTTTGAAGTTCGCTATCGACAACAACTGGATAAACGAAGCGGCGCGCACAGCGCTTGGGCTGCTTGTGGGCTTCGGGCTATGGGGTATTGCCTATAGTCTGAGAGATACTTACCGTAGTTTTTCTTCGGTACTTGCCGGCGCCGGCTTTGCGATCTGCTTCGTGACCATAGCGGTGGCCTATAACTACTACGAACTGTTCTCTGCGCCTGTAGCACTGTCGATTCTTGTAGCTCTCATGGTGATACTCACGTGGATTGCGCTCCGATACGACCGTCGCGAGCTGGCCGTTACGGCCGTACTGGGCGGCTACATCGCTCCTTTTTTATCAGCCGGCCCCGACGGCAGCCTGATTACCCTGCTCGGCTACACGGCACTGCTCTCGGCCGCCGCCTGTTTTATATCCTACAGACGCGGATGGTGGGCGGTCACGGCCGCAGGGATGATTGCCACGTGGATAATCGTGGCAGTTACTGCCTATGTGCTGCCCAACGAGGGGGCAGAGGCTGTGGCTGTTGCCTGTTTTTGCACATTATTCTACACATTATTCTCCCTTCCGGTTGCGACGGTGCTTCGACATGTAGAGACGAACAAGCTTATTTTCGTGATTCTGCTGGGCGAGATTGCGCTCAATCAGATAGCTTACCTGATATTCGGGATAAATGCGGCGGATTCTTCCGCTATTCTTACTAAGGTGCAGGGGTTCGTACCTCTATACGTGGGACTGCTCAACGGCTTTCTGTTCCTGAAATACTACCGTGCCGACAGTGATATAGTTGCGAGCAGCCTCAGGTGGATAGCTATCATAGGTTTCACATTGTTTGCCCCCGTGCAATTCACCGAATATCGGGTTGTGGGAGGCTTATGGGCCGTCTATTCGCTCCTGCTTGTGCTTGCTTTCGTCCGTTACGGCCATGGTGAATATCTGCTGGCATCGTTGCTCGTCGCGGTACTTGATTGGGCTGCGCTGTCAATGGCAATTTCAAAATCCGATTCAGAAGCTGCGATAGCGTTGCTTATCAGTGGAGCTTGCTATATGGCAATTTCTTATCAAGGTCTGCGCCATGAAGATGTGTTCTGGCCGAAACTGGGCAGGCGCGTCGCTGTTTTTCTCGGGGTTATATTGAATGTGGGTTGCGGCTTGCTAACGTATGGCATAGAAGGTCTTGCCATAGAGCTTGTGCCGTCGGTCAGCAGCAGTGTCGTGAGCTTCACCTCGGGTATGGCGATTATGGTCGTGATCGCTTGCATATGGCAACCCAATCGCTACACAGCAGGATTCATGAGCCTTTGGGGCATCCTGTGGCTTGCGTGGGATATATTGGTGGGCACGGCTATGAATGTGGCCGAAACAATAATAGCTTGGACCGGAGTGCTGCTCCTCGGCTGTGCAATTTCTATTTTTGCAAAAAAGAAACTTACGGCGCTCCCATCTCGGAAGCAGAATCCCGCTCTTGTGTATTTCTCGCTCATCGGGGCCGCTTATGTGATAGAAGTATTGGATATGGCGGTATACACCAGCGGCTTGACGTCATATTACAGTGCTGCTTTTTCCGTGGGTCTTATTATAGCCGGAGCGGCAGTGATGGCATTGGGATTGCGCTACCGCAGGTTGGTGCTTCGCACTACGAGCCTGGGTCTCTTCGGTCTGCTGCTCGTGAAGCTGCTGGCCTACGATCTTTGGCGGCTGCCCATCGTGGGCCGCATTGTCGTGTTCATCCTTCTGGGCGTAGTGCTTCTGAGCCTCTCGTTCTTCTATCAAAAGCTGAAGGATACTTTCTTCGCCCACGACTCCCACACCCGAGAGGAATAACCCCCAATACGACCGGGTCCGACCCGTCCGACTCGTCCGACAAGTCTGACCCGTCGACAAGTCCGACCCGTCAGATGTTGCGGCAGGAAGCAAAATAGGGTGAGCCCGGCAGGGCTCACCCTATTTTGCTTGATTTGCAGGATTATTTATTCTTGCGTTTGCTCCAGAAGGCGGTCATGTCTTCGAGGGTCTTGCCCTTGGTCTCGGGCACGAGCTTATAGACGAAGATGGCGGCTACGATGCAGATCACGCCGTAGAGGGCGTAGGCAAACATGTGGCCGAAGCGCACGCCCATCGAGCCGAGCTCGATGTTGTACATGGGCACGAACGTGGAGCTCACGATGAAGTTGAAAATCCACTGGAATGCCACGGCCACGGCCACGGCTGCGCCGCGGATGCTGTTGGGGAATATCTCGGCGATGAGTACCCAGCAGATAGGACCCCAGGAGAACATGAAGCTGGCGCTGTAGACCATGATGCTCACCACGGGCACGATGGGTGGCAGAGCCACCACATTGCTCAGGGCCACGCCTGCGGCGCCGATGGCCATGCCGATGGAGCCCCATATGAGGAGCGGCTTGCGGCCCAGGCGGTCGACGGTGAATACGGCCACGAGGGTGAATGCGATGTTCACTATGCCCATGATCACCGTCTGCACCATGGGATCACCCATGTGCATGGAGTCGAAGATGCGGGGTGCGTAGTAGAGCACGGCGTTGATACCCACGGCCTGCTGGAACACGCTGAGCATCACGCCCACGAAGATCACCATCACGCCGAAGCTGAAGAGGCGCTCGCTGCGCACTTCCACGGTGCTCTTGATCTCGGCCAGGATTTCTCCGGCCTTCTTGCTGCCGTTGATGCGGCTGAGCACCGTGAGGGCCTGCGAATCCTTGCCCACGAGGGCGAGGTAGCGGGGCGACTCCGGCACGAATAGCACGAGCACCGTGAACAGGCCGGCCACGAAGGCTTCGGAGCCGAACATGTAGCGCCAGCCGGTGGCGATTGTCCAGGGATCGGACGATGCTGATACGGCGTATACGCCTTCGCCGATCTTCTCGATGATGGGGTTTGTGTGCTCGCCCAGGATCATGAAGTTGACGAAATAGACCACGAGCTGGCCGAAGATGATGGCAAACTGGTTCCACGACACGAGCGTACCGCGCATGTCGCTGGGAGCCACCTCGGCGATGTACATGGGGCAGATGGCCGAAGCCAGACCCACGCCGATGCCGCCCAGGATGCGGTAGGCGTTGAACGCCCAGAGCAGCGACAGGTCAGGCACGCCGTACTCGAAGAACAGGAACTCGGGATACCACGAGCCCACGGCGCTCAGGAAGAACATGATGCCCGCCAGAAACAGCGAGCGCTTGCGGCCGAAGCGCGTGGCGAAGAAGCCCGAGAGAGCGCTGCCCACGATGCAGCCAATAAGGGCGCTGGAGCAGGTTACGCCATGGAAACCATCGGTGTACACAAAGTCCTTGGCGTTCAGGAAGAATGCCTGGAGGCCTTTCTCGGCACCGGAAATCACTGCCGTGTCGTAGCCGAAGAGCAGACCGCCCATCACGGCCACGAGCACGATCGAAAACAGATAGAGGCGGGAGCCTTGCTGGTCTTTCATAGGGCTATCAGGCATACATGTTGACGATAGCCTCGTAGAGCTCCTGCTTGCCGGAGGTGGCCTTGGGCTCGCCTGCGGTGCGAGCGTAGTCCACGAGATCTG
>CAMWRI010000099.1 GCA_947176585.1 uncultured Porphyromonadaceae bacterium | reverse complement strand
TTGGCAAATGCGGCTTGTAATGTATTAAAACGCAGTAGGTTAACCACTTACAAACATAGAAAATGTACGAGGCTTGTACGGATTTGATCTATACTCTTTTGTAAATCAGCGTATTAACCGCTTCTGCATCGGCATGTTTATCTATGTATTCTTGATCGCTTTATGCGTTGGCATCAAGAAAGAAATTACCTATATTAATTTCTGCTGAATAGCTGACCTTGTTTATGAGTTTGATTTTATCCCTTCTGTTTTTCATATTGCGCTAAAAGACCTATCTTTGTGCTTTACATCATAAAAGTCAATATCAATCTCTCATGAACATAATCGAAGCAATGAAGGAGCGGCGCTCCGTGCGCACATTCGATGGCAAGGGTATCTCTGCCGATCAAAAAGCAGCCCTCGAGCACTCTATTGCCGGGGCCGGCTCTCCTTTCGGCGGCAGTGTGACCATACGCCTCAAGCAATTTGACCTCAAGTCCGGCTACCGCCCCGGCACATACGGCATGATCCGCGGCGCCGAACTCTTCTTTCTCCTCGCTTTTGGCCCGGACGAAGCATCGGCTCTAAGTGCAGGCTTCCGCTTCGAGCAGGTTGTTCTCGAGGCATGGCATGCCGGTCTGGGCACATGTTGGATTGCGGGCACATTCAAGGGGTCAGATTTTCAACACGGCGAGTCCTGGCCTACAGGAGAAGAACTCAAGGTCGTATGCCCCGTTGGCATAGCCGCCGCACCCACGCTCACCGAAAAAATCGCCCGTTTTGCAGTGGGTAGCAAAAACCGCAAACCTTTTGACTCTCTCTTCTTCAGCGGCGATTTCTCCACCCCCGTGAGCCCCGACGACACTTTCCACGAAGCGCTCGAGATGATGCGCCTCGCCCCGTCGTCCACCAACTCACAGCCCTGGCGAGCTCTCGTGACCGGCTCCACCGTCCACTTCTACTACGCGCCCAAGAGCTCAATTTCCGTGCTCGACACCGGTATTGGCATCCGCCACTTCTACGACACCGAGCAATTCCACTCCCACGCAGGCATCTTCGCCCGTCTCACCTCTGCCCCCACCCCTCCCGACAACTGGAAATACCTCACGAGCTACACCCGCAGATAACCCGCAAGATCAATAATAAACAACCGTATTCTTTTTGATTAAATAGCGATAATTAATAATTAACTCACAGGATTACACTTAACTTTTATGGCCAATAAAAAGTCTCGAAAAAAGAGTGTACAGCAAATGAAGCCTATGTCACCTGAGCGGTTTATGCGCGAGAAAGCACGCAAGCTTCCCATTGCCGAGTGCTACGTCAACAACGACTGGCAGAAGGCCGGCGAGGCCAGTGTGTGGGTGACGCGCCGGCGTCCCGACGGCAATCTCACAATTGCCTCGTTCCTGGTCGACACCTTCTGTCTGGGCGTGAAGGATGCGTTCTTCCGCGCCAATATTTCTCCCGAGCATCTGGAAGATTATCTCGACGATCTGCGTTCCTCCTGCGAGATTGAACATATAAGTTACGACGAGGCCCACAATATCATTTACGGTGCCATCGCCTTTGCCGAAGAAGGCGGCGTGGAGCCCGCAAAGGATTTCTATCCCGCGGGCTATATCCTCGAAGAAGACACCGACGACGTGCCCCTGATAGAATACACCTTCGGCAAAGACGGCAAGCACTTCCTCGTTATAGGCGAAGATCGCAGCGAAGCGCGGTATATCCACACTTTGCAGCGTAAGCTCGGCGATGCCTTTGAATTCGTCTCTTTCGCAGGCGATGATGAGAGCATTGAAGATGAGTTCGATGAATACGATGAACCTCAAGACTATTCTCAAGTCTTCACTCCCGAGCACTTGAAACAGGCCATAGCCAAAATGGACAAATGGAGCGCCGAGTCCGCCCGCCACCCCGACGAAGTCTACTCATATCAGTATCCCGAATATCCGGCCACGCTCTCGGTCAAGCACCAATTCATCGCCGATGCTCTCCTTTCTCCGCTCAATTATAAGTCCCTGCCACACGACGTGGTGGAGCGAATTCTCTCTCTCCCGGCCGATGAAGCCGCCGACGATATTGCCGCAATTACTCTATACGTTATCGGCGCCACCTACGAGGGTATAAACGACGGCTCTATCGAGCGCGTCGAACACAGTGCCATAATGCACGCTCTGATACTGCTCGCGGCACTGCGCAGCGAGAAAGGCTTGCCGGCCGTACTTGAGATAATGCGTCAGAATGATGATTTCGCCGAAGTTCACCTGGGCGATCTCTGCACGGAAATCACCCACTACGCCGTATATGCCTGCGGTGCGAATAATGTGCAGGCCCTTGTAGACTATATCAACACCCCGGGGCTGAATCCCTTCTTCCGCATCCAGGCCGTATCGGCTCTTTGCATGATAGTGATAAACGAGCCCGAGCGTCGCTCCGAGATAATCGAGGTGTTCCGCCACTTGCTCCGCCGCATGGTCTCATGCCTGCCGCGGCAGGAAGCATGCGACGGCAACTTTGCCGGTATGCTTATGTGCGACCTTGTCAACATAAACGCCAAGGAACTTATCCCGGAGATCAAAGCAGTGTATGATACCGATTGCGTAGACAAGACCATTGCTGGCTCTTGCACTTCCGTTTTGCGCGACATCACCGCCGGAAAGGGAGTTGTCAACGCAGACAGATACACACTCCCCGACGTATACGAGCAATACCGGAATCTTGAGTAATCCCTCTCCTGACAAAACTGTTGAACCGCGCATTGGAGTGCACACACTCGCCCCTCCGGCGGTCAATACCAGGTGATACCGTTCGTAGTGGACGAGCGTTTGTCGTACTTGAAATCGCTGAGCAGGGCGCTCTTCACGGCTATGTGGAAGTTGTAGCTCTTATAGGGGCCCACAGGCACGAAACTGGCCGACATCTGGAAGCAATGCAGGTCGCGCGACAGATTGCAGTTCATATAGGCGATCTTGCCCGTGTCGAAGTTGTACGATGCCGAGAACGAGAAATTCCAGTTCTTCGTAGGCCGTATCGAGCCAGAGAAGCTAAGGTTCTGCGTGATACGTCCGTCGTATTCCATCTTCTTCTTGTTGAAGGCTCCGTAGGAGTAGTTGATGGAGTAGTTGAACGTGAGACTCCAGGGCACTTCCCACTTGGCGTAGCCGTCGTTCATCTCCACATCGTCGTCATGGCCCGTGTGGCTGTGATTATGTGCTCCGCGCTTCGGTTCCTCCGGTTCATCGTCGAAGTCATCATCTTGCCGGTTGTTCTTCCCTGAGTCTTTCTTTTTATCCTTTTTCTTGAACGTGTCGTTATTGAGAGTGTAGCTGAACGACGTACCCGTGTTGCGCAGGCGTCCTATGCCCTTACCGCAGGCAAGGCGCAGCTTATTGACCCTCACGGGGTTGCCGGCTTCATTCAGAGCATACGTGTACACATCCCACGTAGCATTCAGGTTCAGGTTGAACCCCTTCGTGAGACGCAGCAGGATCGAGGTACTCAGGTCGCTCCATCGCAGCGAGTCGGCCGCCATGTTGTAGCTCTGCGAAATATTCAGGTTTTCGATGAGCGATATTTTCTTGTCCTCGATGGAATCGTTGGCACTCTTCACCTTCATTTCCAGATTATTGGCCAGATTATAGCTTATAGATCCGGTTTTGCCCTGCGACGGCACGCCGAACAATGCGTTTGGAAACAGCGAATACTTGCGCGTGTTGGTCTGGCCCGTGCGGGGGTCGGTATAGTCGTATGTGCCGTAATAGCCGAAGAACGGCGAGCCGTAGTCAGGCGCCGCCGAGAACGAAATCGAAGGCGTGAGCACGTGGCGAATCATCTTCACCTTCTTGCCCAGGAAGCCCAGCGGCTGGAAGAAGCCGTAGAGCTTGGTGTCCATCGACACGCTCGCGCGCATATCCCACACGTTGTACAGGCTGTAGGTGGTGTCGCATATCTCCTGGCCCGACACAGGATCCCACTGGCGGCGCACCTTATTGGTGTACATGCGGTCCTGCAGGTCGATGCTGGGCGTCACGTTGATGATGCGCAGCACGTTGAACGTGGCCGAGATGGGCACGCGGTGGTTCATGCCGTTGCGCCAGTCCTTGATGAGGCTTTTCTTGAAAAACTCGTTTTGCTTGGCTGTGAGTGAGTTTTGGAACTGACCGTTGTAGCTTAGTTTGATTTTCTCATACCATCTCTCCGAGCCCACCGCTTTCTTGCGCTTGAAGGGCTGCGTCTGGCTCATCGTGATGGTGAGGTTAGGAAAACCCACCGTGAGGGTGGAATCCTGCGTGCGCTGCGACACGTTCATGGTGGCCGAGATACTCCATTTCGACTGCGGGATGCGGTAGGTCATGTTCACCGTAGAGCTCTTTGTGCTCTCCGTGAAGGCATTGGAGTAATAGCTGTTGAGGTCGTTGCGCGAGTAGCCGCTGGTTGTGAAGTTCACCGATGCCGAGAGACTCATGTTTGGATTGGCCTTGGAATCCTGCGAGTGGCTCCACAGCACCTGGAAGTTCTTCTGCAGGCTGTAGTCGGGCGAACCCTTCTCGCCGTTTTTCGTGAGAAGATAGGAGATGTTGAAGTTACCGTTGTATTTATAACGTTTGGAGTAGGTGCTTCGCGCGTTCAGTCCCCACGATCCTTTTGTGTATATTTCGCCTGTAAGGGCCAGGTCTATATTGTCGTTGATGGCAAAGTAGTAGCCGCCGTCGCGCAGGTAGAATCCTCGGTTGTAGTCATCGCCGAAGGTGGGCACTATCACGCCCGAGGCATACTTGTCGCTGAACGGGAAGTAGCCGAACGGCACAGCCAGCGGGAGCGGCAGGCCGGCCAGCACCATATAGGCCGGACCGGTGACCACATTCTTGCCCGGGCGCACCTTAGCCTTGGTGAGCTGAAAATAGAAGTGCGGATCATCATGGTCGTCGCAGGTGGTGTACCGTCCGTTTTGGATATAATAGCTGTCGTCAACGTCCTTCTTTGTGAGGCCTCCGGTGAGATAACCCTCGCCCTGCTGCGTCACCACATTGGTGATAAGTCCCTTCGATGTCTTGAAATTATAGCGCATCGTGGCGGCCTCGTAGTCGCTCCCTCCCTCATGGAATATAGGCTTGCCCTGAACGTCGCCCACACTGTCGGTACGACCCACGGCATACACCGTATTGTCGCCCAGATTCATCTCTATCTGCGCTGCCTGAAGGCGGATATCCCCGTAAGTCACATCGCCGTCGCCATACATGAACGCCGAGTCGCGGCGTATGATCACCAGCGAATCCTTAGCCGAGAACTCCACAGGATTGTCGAGATCCACGCGCTCCTTCACGATGCGCGACCGCGCCGGTGCCTCGGTCTCCGCTTCGGGCCTTGGACGCCGCAGCAGTGCATCCTGCACCGCATTCATAGGCGCGGTATCTGCCATGAGGCTGTCCGGCATCACCGCCCGCAAGCTGTCCGGTGCAGCGATTTCCATGCTGTCGGTGGCCGGAACCTGCACGGCCTCGCCGTCGCCGGCACGCACAACGAGGGCCGGGCCGCCCAGCAGGGCGGCCAGAAATCCCAGTGAGAGTCGTCGGCGCAAGTGCATAGTTGCCGCAAAATTACAAAAACTTTTCGGCAATAATGCCCCATTTGCAAGATTTATAAAACTTATGAGACTTATAAGACTTATTAATACCGCCCGCAATCCTTAAAAATAGCAAAAAAACGGCTGTCGATGCGGCCGGCACCGAAAAAAAGCCTTAACTTTGACGTTGCACTCTCTTTTTCCGGGAGGCAACTAAATAAACCGACTATCATTATCACCATGATAAAAAGAACACTTCTTTCAATACTCGCCGCCGGCACAGTGCTGGCAGCAGGCGCCGTGAAGGCGCGCCCGGGTATCATCAAGGTGCAGCAGCCCGACGGCACCACCATCGATGCAATCCTCGTGGGCGACGAGCATGCCCACATGTATCTCACCCCCGACTCTCTCCCGCTCGAGCGCGATGCGCAGGGATTCCTGCGCAAGACATCCGAGAGCCGCGAGAATGCCCTTGCAAATATGCGCAAGCGCCGCAGCGAGTCGCGCAGGCGCCGTGCGGCGGTGGCTCAGAACGGCCTGGGCGTGTTCAGCAACAGCTTCCCCGTCACCGGCGATGTCAAGGCCCTGGTAATCCTCGTCAACTACAAGGACGTGAAATTCAAGACTCCCGACGCCCACACATATTTCTCCAACATGCTCATGCAGGAGGGCTTCAGCGACTATAACGGCACCGGCAGCGCCCGCGACTATTTCGTGGACAACTCCATGGGCGAGTTCCGCCCCGAATTCGACTGCTACGGCCCCGTCGAGCTCCCCCAGAACCGCTCCTACTATGGAGGCAACGACCGCTGGGGCGAAGACAAGGCTCCGGAGGATATGATCAAGCATGCCGTGGAAATTCTCGACTCCGAGGTCGACTTCTCGCAATACGACACCGACGGCGACGGCTTTGTCGACAACGTGTACGTGTTCTATGCCGGCGAGGGTGAGGCCGGTGGTGGCGGTGACGACACCGTGTGGCCACATTCCTACTATATTTATAGCGGTGCCGGCAAGACCGTGAGGGCCGATGGCGTGCGCTTCGACTATTATGCATGCTCCAACGAATGGGAAGGCGGCAAGCCCGACGGCATAGGCACATTTGTGCACGAGTTCTCCCACGTGATGGGCCTCCCCGACCTCTACGACACCGAGTATGAGAATGCAATATACGTCACCCCCTCGGGCTGGAGCGTGCTCGACAGCGGCAACTACAACAACGACAGCCGCACACCCGCAGGCTACGGAGCCTTCGAGCGCAACGCCCTGGGATGGAACGAGCCCGTGCTCCTCGACCGCCCTGCAAGCGAGGTGCTTGAAGAAATAGGTGCATCCAACACGTCCTATATCATCCAGACCGAAAAGACAAACGAGTTCTTCCTGCTCGAAAACCGCCAGAAGACCGGCTGGGACAGCTACCTGCCGGGCCACGGCATGCTCATATGGCACATCGACTACAACTCGAGCGTGTGGACCAACAACTCCGTGAACAACAACAAGTCGCACCAGTACGTCGATCTCGTCGAGGCCAACAACAACGCCAACAGCCGCACCACCTCCAATCTGGCTGGCTATTCATGGCCCGGCACGAAGAAAAAGACCTCATTCACCTCCACCACCACCCCGGCGCTTAAATCATGGGCCGGCAAAGCCATCGACCTGCCCATCACCGATATCACCGAGAGCAACGACCTGATCAGCTTCAACGTGGCCGGCGGTGGCCCGTCGTCGTCCATCGCCGAGGTTGCCGCCCCGGAGAGCGTCCTGCACGTTTCGGGCCGCACGCTTTCATGCGATGGACTGATTGAAGTCTACGACCTGGCCGGACGCCTCGTGGTTTCGGGCATCGGTTCCGTGGAAGTGCCTGCAGCCGGCATCTATGTGGCACGTGCCGCCGGCACCACAGCCAAGCTCTCCGTAAAATTCTGACACTTCCCATATTTCAAATTCCATACTACATGAAGAAAGCACTCATTCTCACACTCGCAGCCCTCGCCGCATGGCCTGCAAGCGCCCTCACGGCATCGTTTGCCGCGCAGGAGGGCGAGACCGCACTGTTCAGCTGCGGATTCGACTCGCAGGACGAAATGGCCGGCTGGGACATGGCTGGCTGGGAACTCATCACCACCCCCTCGCTCGATCAGGGCGACCTGCGTCCGTTCAGCTCCGTCAATCCGTCCAGCACCTCCTCCGCCGGATGTCGCGACCGCTTCATGGAGCAGGACGAGGCTATGGTCTCGCCCGAAATTGATGTGCCCGCAGGTGCCACCCTCCGTTTCTATGCGGCTTTCAGCGAGCTGTTCGGCATCTGGGGCCACATGGAAGTGAGCGTTTTGCAGGGAAGCGACCGCACCCTCCTGCTCAACAGTTTCCTATGGAGCCAGGAGGATGGCAACGACGGTTCGCGCTGGGTGCCTTTCTCATGTAGCCTCGACGCCTTCGCCGGCAAGAAAGTGCGGATCGAGTTCCGCTTCCTCAACACCAGCAGCGGCGGCGACAACGTGTATGTCGACGACGTTACCATAACGGTGCCCGACACCTCTGCCGATGCCGTGATCAATGTGGCCGAAGGCACCACAGTGCACTTCAACGATATGAGCGAGGGTGCCACCTCGTGGCTATGGACTTTCGAGGGCGGCGAACCTGCCACAAGCACGCAGCAGAACCCTGCCGTAGTATATCCCGCGGCTGGTAGCTACAGTGTGAGTCTCACCGTGACAGATGCCTCCGGCGCCACTGCCACCGCAACACGCAACGCCTATGTGCAAGTGAAGGCGCAGACCCCCGTAGCCCGCATCGGCCTGCCCCGGGGCACCTACATGTCGCCCTGGACCATGTGCTACGTGCCTCTGGGTGTGCCCGTCACATTCCGCGACCTATCCACATTCGCACCCACCGAATGGCTCTGGACCATTCCCGGCACCGTGGAGGGTACATGCACCGGGCGCAACGCCACCGTCACCTACTCCACGGCCGGCACTTACGATATCAGCCTCCGCGCGGGCAACAGCGCAGGAAGCACCATCGACGAATACCGCGATGCCATCCAGGCCGGCGGCAGCCAGTACGTCTGGAATATCACGCCCGAGGAAAGCGCCTCCATCGAGCCCATAGCCCTCGGATGGTACGGCAACTACGGCGGCAGCAACTGGCTGGGCCTCGGCCAATTCGCCGAGCACTTCACAGCGCCGGCCGCCGACGCCGTGGTCGACTGCGTGCAGGCTTATTTCGCCAAGACCACCCATGTGGCCGCGAGCGCCGATTTCCCCATAGAGGTGAGCCTCTGCGAAGTTGCCTTGGACGGCGCCCCCGGCGCGGTGCTGGCCACCACATCGCTTCCCGTGTCGGAGCTCGTGGACGGCTACTACGACTACGAGCCCACCACATTCACCTTCGATGAGCCCGTGACCATCGAGGCCGGCAAGGAGTTCTTCGTGGTGATCGGCCCCTTCCCCAACCTCGAGGGCGACAGCTACTACGACGTGGACGGCATAGCCCTCTACTGCTCGCCACGCCGCGATGCCGATGCAGGCGGTGAATCCACCGTGTGGCACTTCGCTTTCGACGAAGGCCCGGATTATGAATATCTCACCACCGGCCAATGGTACGCGCAGGACGAGGAGCTGATCTCGCTCGCCGTGTCGCCGCACATGACGTTCGACAGCACCTACGACGGCATCCTCGACGCCGTGGCCGCGCCCGCTGATGCCGGAATAGCCTTCGATGGCAGCACAATCGTGGCTCAAGGCACCATCGAGCTCTACAC
>CAMWRI010000098.1 GCA_947176585.1 uncultured Porphyromonadaceae bacterium | reverse complement strand
TAATTCCACCTTGCGTTCTTCCCACACGCCGTAGGGATTGGGGCGCTCAGGGCGGGCGGGTGCCGTGTCGGGCTCCTCGATGAGCTCGAGCACATACGCGGCATCGGGCCAGGGCACGGATGCCCGGGCCGAATCCGTGGCGGCCTCGTCCTGCGCCCGGGCCGCGAGAGCGGCTATCGCTACGATGGCTGTGAGAATCAGGCGCAGCTTCATTCGGCGGGCAACTTTTGCTTCAGGGAGTCGAAAAGCGAGATGAGGCGCACGAGCTCCTCGTCGTTGGCGAAGGGGAAGGAGATGCGTCCCTTGCCGTTCTTGTCGCATGTGAAGTGCACGGGAGTGCGGAAGGCGGCCGATAGCTGGTCGCGCAGGCCGGCGAAGTCGTGGGAGGCGGAGGGTGTGCGCTTGCGGGTGCCCTTCGCGGCATCGTCCGGCACCTCGCCGTTCTCCCAGGCCTTTGCCATCTCCTCCACGCGGCGCACGCTCAGGTCGTGGCGCAGAATCTCGTTGTAGAGGCGCAGCTGCAGCTGCGGATCCGACAGCGACAGCAGGGCGCGGGCGTGGCCCATGTCCACGCGCTTATCGCGCAGGCCCAGCTGCACCTCGGCGGGCAGGCGCAGCAGGCGCAGGAAGTTGGCCACGGTGGCGCGCTTCTTGCCTATGCGCTCGCTCAGGCGCTCCTGAGTGAGATTATATTGCTCGATGAGCTTCTTGAAGGTGAGCGCTATTTCGATGGCGTTGAGGTCTTCGCGCTGGATGTTCTCGATGAGGGCCATCTCGGTGAGCTCGGCGTCGTTGGCCGTGCGGATGTAGGCCGGCACGGTCTCGAGGCCCGCGAGACCCGCGGCGCGGAAGCGTCGCTCGCCGGCGATTATCTGGTATTTGCCGCCGTCGAGCTTGCGCAGCGAGAGCGGCTGGATGATACCCAGCTCGCGGATACTGGCGGCCAGCTCGGCCAGGGCTTCCTCGTCGAAGTCGATGCGTGGCTGTTCGGGGTTGCGCTCGATTCTCGACAGGGGCACTTCCGTGATGGCCGAGCTGCCGCTGGCGGGCACGTCATCCATGCTGATGAGGCTGTCGAGACCTCGGCCCAGGGCGTTGCGTTTGGGTGCTGACATCTTTATTTGTTCTTATGTTTTGCAATTAGTTCGCGGGCCAGCAGCACGTGGCTTGTGGCGCCCCGGCTCTCGGCGTCGTAGAGCAGGGCGGGCAGGCCGTGACTGGGAGCCTCGCTCAGGCGGATGTTGCGGGGAATCACGGTGTTGAACACCATGTCGCCGAAGTGGCCCTTGAGCTCGTCGTAGATCTGATTGGCCAGGCGCAGGCGGGCGTCGTACATCGTGAGCAGGAAGCCCTCGATCTCAAGGCCGGGATTGAGGCGGCTCTTGATGATGCGGATAGTGTTGAGCAGCTTGGTGATGCCTTCGAGCGCGAAATACTCGGCCTGCACCGGTATGATCACCGAATGGGCCGCCGTGAGGGCGTTGACGGTGATGAGGCCCAGCGAGGGGGAGCAGTCGATGAGGATATAGTCGTACTCATCGGCCAGCGGTTCGAGCAGGCGCCGGAGCACATGCTCGCGCTCGGGCTTGTTGATGAGTTCGAGCTCGGCGCCGGCCAGGTCGATGCGGGAGCCTATGAGGTCGAGGCCCTTCATGCAGGTGGCCACGCGCGAACTTTTCAGAGGATAATCGTCCACCATTCCCTCGTAGATGGAGGAGGTCATGGTGCGCGGGTCGATGCCGTAGCCCGAGGTGGCGTTGGCCTGAGGATCGGCGTCGATGATGAGCACGCGCTTTCCCTCGGCGGCGAGGGATGCCGCCAGGTTGATGGTGGTGGTGGTTTTGCCCACACCGCCCTTCTGGTTGGCTATTGCTATGATTTTTCCCATATACAATATGTTATCGTGTTGCAAAGTAAATGATTTTTTTTCGTTCCACGAAAAAAATGTTCCACGATTTTATAAAAGTGTAGATAACTATGGGTGATTGTTAATAAAAAATCGTAAATTCGCGCAAAAATTATCTCTGCAAGATATGGAACAGACTCCCGCTTCACGCCCCCTCGTGCTCGTGACCAACGACGACAGTATCTCGGCCCCCGGCCTTCATGTGCTCACGGCGCTCGCCGCCGAGTGGGCCGACGTTGTGTGCGTGGCGCCCCGCCGCCCGCAGTCGGGCAAGTCGTCGGCGCTCACCGTCACGGATGCTTTGCGCGTGTTCGAGGAGCATCCCGCCGAGGCCGTGGACGGAGTGAAGTACTACTCCGTGGACAACGGCACTCCCGTGGACTGCGTGAAGCTGGCGCTCTACGCCATCGTGCCGCGCCGGCCCGACTTTATCTTCTCAGGTATCAACCACGGCTCCAACAGCGGCACCAACGTGCTCTACAGCGGCACCATGGGCGCGGCCATCGAGGGCGCCGTGGAGAGCATTCCCTCGGCCGGTTTCTCGCTGCTGCATCACTCCATGGCGGCGGATTTCTCGCTCTCGGAGAAGTTTGTGCGCGATATCATGGAGAAGATGCGGCGCAATCCCCCGCGGGCAGGCGTGTGTCTCAACATCAACATCCCAGCCCGCATAGTGCCTCTGGGCGTGCGTGCGTGCCGCTCCTGCCGCGGTCGCTGGAACGAAGGCTATCAGCGCTTCGCCTCGCCGCTGGGCCACGACTTCTACATGCTGGCCGGACGGTTCATCAACGAGGAGCCCGATGCCACCGACACCGACGAATACTGGCTGGCGCAGGGATATATCTCGGTGGTGCCCGTGAGCTGCGACATGACCGCGGGCGACGAGCTGCACAGCACCGCCGACACCTACGACATCTGACACATACAAACCTAACACCTAACAATTTACCTCCTAACACTTATCATGAAAACCTGCATCAAGACCGGCCTGACCGCTATGCTCATGGCCGCAACCGCCGTCACGACATGGGCGCAGGACGAAGCCTTCCCGGAAGGCTCCGTGCCCAACGAGCACAACATCGCCGGCGCCGACTATCCCCGCATAGGCCCGGACCGCCGCGTGCACTTCAAAGTCCATGCCCCTGAGGCCAAGAACGTGGAAATCAGCTTCCGCGGCCCGATGACCAAAGGCGACGACGGCTGGTGGACGCTCGTATCGGAAGGGCCCGAAGTGGTGGGCCCCCACTACTACACCGTGAAAATAGACGGCGTGGAAGTGGCCGACCCCGCAGGCAAGCCTTTCTTCGGCATGGGTCGATGGGTGAGCGTGGTGGAGATTCCGGAAGACGCCGCTGAGGCCGACTACTACGCAATGAAGAACGTGCCCCACGGCGCTGTGAGCCGCAGCGCCTACTACTCCGACATCCGCAACGAGTGGCGCGAATGCCTGGTGTACACTCCCGCCGAGTACGACAAGAACCCCGATAAGAAATACCCCGTGCTGTACCTCCAGCACGGCATGGGCGAGAACGAGACCAGCTGGTCGCGCCAGGGCAAGATGAATCTGATCATGGACAACCTCATCGCCGAGGGTAAAGCCGTGCCCATGATCGTGGTGATGGACAACGGCAACATCGAATCCTTCAAGATGATGCCCGGCGAGACCATGGCCGACGTGCACAAGCGCTTCGGAGCGCAGTTCCCCGCCATCCTCGTGAACGAAATCATCCCCCACATCCAGGCCAACTACCGCGTAAAGACCGACCGCGACAACCGCGCCATGGCCGGCCTGTCGTGGGGCGGACACCTCACTTTCGAAACCACCCTGCGCAATCTCGACAAATTCGCCCACATCGGCTCCTTCAGCGGTGCACTGTTCATCGACCCCGCCAAGCTGGGAGAAGTGTACGACGGCGCATTCAAGGACACCGAAGCATTCAACCGCGACGTGCACACCTTCTTCATCGGCATCGGCGGCGAGGAGCATCCCGAACGTGCCCACGCCCTGAGCGACGCGCTGCGCGCCTATGGCATCGAGAACGTGTACTACGAATCGCCCGGAACAGCCCACGAGTTCCTCACGTGGCGCCGCTGCCTGCGTGAGTTCGTGCCCATGCTGTTCAAGTAAAGGCGCGTGACATATGCGTAAACACCTGCTGATCATGGCCGCCGCAATAGCCGCGGCGGCTGTCTTCGCCCTCGGCCTCCAGGCAAAGAAACCATCCAAGGCACCCCTCTTCGAGCCCTATTTCTCCTATCCTGCCACGGACACGGCCCGCCCCGACAGTGCCGGCTTCATCCGCCGCTGGCTGCTGCTCGACCCCATCGAGAAGCCCAACAGGAGCAACACCGTGTTCACCGACAGCTACCTGCGCGAGGCGTTCCGCACCGAGTATTTCCCCGGCCAGTTCACGGCATGGCCCGTATCGGGGCAGACCGTGCGCGCCGGCAAGCAAAAGCTCGCGTGGCACGGCCTGGACAGCAGCCTGTTCAACGTCAAGCTCTTCCGCTTCGCCACATTGCAGGAGCTGCCCCACTACGGCGTGCTTTTCTGGGCCGTAACGGCCATCGACTGCGAGGAAGACATTCCCGACGTGCGCATGGCCGTGGGCTCCAACTCGGCCTCCATGTGGTGGCTCGACGGCGAGGAAGTGCTCCTGCTCTCGGGCGACCGCCGCATGGTGCAGGACGACGCCGTGAGCCGCCGCCTCACCCTCCGCAAAGGCCGCAACATCGTGCGCGGAGCAATTATCAACGGCCCCGGCATGAGCGATTTCTGCCTGCGCTTCATCGACGAGCAGGGCCGTCCCGTGACCAATTTCACCGTAAGCATCCTTTGACCATGAAATATACCAAGATACTGCGGGCGGCGGCACTGCTGGCGCTCGCGGCGCCTGCTGCGGCACTCGCCCGCACCGAAGGCGAGCCCTACATTCACGACCCCTCCACCATAGCTCTGTGCGATGGCCGCTACTACACCTTCGGCACCGGCGGCGGAGGCCTCATATCGGAAGACGGCTACTCCTGGCACGGGGGCGCCGAGCGCCCCGGCCGCGGAGCCGCGCCGGATGTGCTCAAGATAGGCGACCGCTACCTCGTGGCCTACAGCGCCACCGGCGGAGGCCTGGGCGGCAGCCACCGCGGCGCCGTGCTCACTATGTGGACTGAGAGCCTCGATCCGGCTTCGCCGCGCTTCGGCTTCAGCGAGCCCGTGGAAGTGGCATACTCGGAGGATGGCGACGACTGCGACGCCATAGACCCGGGCCTGCTGCTCGACCCCGCCACCGGACGCCTGTGGCTGTGCTACGGCACCTACTTCGGCTTCATCCGCCTGGTGGAGCTCGACCCGGCCACGGGAGCGCGCGTGGAGGGCAACGAACCTCTGGATATAGCCATCGACTGCGAGGCCACCGACCTCATATACCGCGACGGCTGGTACTACCTGCTGGGCACGCACGGTACCTGCTGCGACGGACCCAACTCCACTTATAATATTGTGGTGGGCCGTTCGCGCAACGTCACCGGTCCCTATCTCGACAATATGGGCCGCGACATGCTGGCAGGCGGCGGCAAGATGGTTCTTGCGGCCGGCCACCGATGCACGGGTGCGGGCCACTTCGGGCGCTACGTGGAGGAAGACGGCGTGGAGAAAATGTCGTGCCACTTCGAGGCCGACTTCGACCGCGGCGGCCGCAGTGTGCTGGAAGTGCTGCCCCTGCTGTGGCGAAACGACTGGCCCGTGGCCGGCGAGCCTTTCCGCGAGGGCGTCTACGAGATCGAATCCGAGCGACGCGGCTATGCCCTGGAACTGGCCGTGGATTTCGTGCGCATGGATGCTCCGCGCCACCGCTTCTGGGAGCCGGTGACGGAGCCCATAGTGCCCCTGACCGACCAGACGCTGGCCGACGTGGCCGCCGGATGGCCCGCGGGCAATATCGACGTGCGCATCGGCGACTATATGTTCCGCCCCCACCAGAAGTGGAGCATCGAGGCCGTGCCCGGCAGCGGCGGCTACCTGGGAGCGCCCTACTATAAGATAGTGATCGAGGGCACAGACCGCGCCCTGGCAGCCACCGAGGGCCGCGAGCTCACCACTGTGGAGCACTTCACGGGCGCGCCTGAGCAGCTGTGGCGCATCGAGCAGCTCACCGACGGCACCTACCGCATCATGCCCAAGGAAGTGCCCGGATGCGACGAACCGCTGGTGCTGGTGTCGGTGGCCGACAGCACTCCCTCGCTGGGACGGTTCGACTTCGGCAGCGACAATTCCAAGTGGAACTTCAGGCAGCGCTGAGGCTATGAAGAAAACACTCGCAGCGCTGCTCGTGCTCGCGGCTGCCGCAGGCGCCGCGGCTCAGAATCCCGTGATAAGCGGCCAGTTCTCGGCCGATCCCACCGCCCGCGTGTTCAACGGACGGATGTATCTCTACCCCTCCCACGATATCCACAGCCCCGTGGATGAGCTCAAGGAGTGGTTCTGCATGGAGGACTACCACGTGTTTTCCTCCGACGATCTCACCGGCTGGAAAGACCACGGCGTGATCGTGTCGCAGAACGCCGTGCCCTGGGTGAAGCCCGATTCCTATGCGATGTGGGCGCCCGACTGCGTGGAAAAAGACGGCCGCTACTATTTCTTCTTCCCTGCCGCTCCGCGCGGAATGGAGCGCGGCTTCGCGGTGGGCGTGGCCGTGGCCGATGCCCCTGAAGGGCCGTTCATGCCCATGTTCCGCCCCATCAAGGGCGTGATGGGCATCGACCCCTGCGTGCTCGTGGACGACGACGGCCGATGCTACATCTACTGGTGTGGCGGCGGGATGTGGGGCGCCGAGCTGGCGGCGAACATGATGGAACTGGCCTCGGAGCGCCGCGACATCGAAGGCTTGCCCGACGGCTTCAAGGAAGGGCCCTTCGTGTTCAAGCGCGAAGGCAAGTACTACTACACCTTCCCCTGGGTGCGCAACAACACCGAGACGCTGGCCTACGCCATGGGCGACAGCCCCTTAGGTCCATTTGAATTCAAGGGCATCATCATGGACGAGTCGCCCTCGGGATGCTGGACCAACCACCACTCTATCGTGGAATACGGCGGCCAATGGTATCTTTTCTATCACCACAACGACTACTCGCCCGAGATGGACAAGCGCCGCAGCGTGCGCATCGACACCCTCGCGTTCAACCCCGACGGCACGATACGCAAGGTCACGCCCACCCTGCGCGGTGTGGGGCTGAGCCCTGCGCGCAGCCGCATCCATATCGACCGCTACAGCTCGATCTCGCCGCGAGGCGCCTCCATTGCATTCCTCGACCCCGCAGATAAGTTCAGGGGCTGGTTCACGGCCTTCACCCGCAAAGGCGCCACCGTGCGCTACGACCGCGTGGACTTCGGCACGGAACCGGTGCAGGAGATGGCCGTGATGGCCCGGAGCAGCCGCGGAGGCGTGTTGCAGGTGGGCGTGGCGGGCCGGCGCGACAGTGTGATTGCCCGCGTGGACGTGCCGGCATCGCAGCAGTGGAGCATTGCGCGCGTGCCGGTGCAGCTCGCGCCCTCCGGCATCAAGAACCTGGAGATCAAGTTGGTGTCGGGCTCGGGTGTGGACGTGGACTGGATTGGCTTCGACGCAGCTCCGGCACCCGGCGGCGAGACCCGCAACCTATTTGTGGAACTGGGCCACAGCCCCGCCGAGGTGGACGCGCGTCTGAACGAGATTTTCAACAGCCTATTCTTCGGCCCCCGCCGAATATACTTCGAGGACACCGACTCCACGGCCTACATAAGCGACATCAAGAACCATGACGTGCGCACCGAGGGTATGTCGTACGGCATGATGGCCGCCGTGCAGCTCGACCGCAAGGATATCTTCGACCGCCTATGGCGCTGGAGCCGCCTCCACATGCAGCACCACGGCGGCGACCGCGACGGCTACTTCGCATGGAGCTGCGCCACCGACGGCACACCCAACGCCGCAGGCTCGGCATCCGACGGCGAACTGTACTTCATCACCTCGCTCATCTTCGCCTCAAACCGCTGGGGCGACGACACCGGTATAGACTACGGAGCCGAGGCCCGCAACATCCTCGACCGCTCGATGCAGAAGACGGGGATGGACCGTGTGGCACCGCTCGTCGACACCCGCCACAAGCTCATCACATTCACCCCCGACCCGTGGGGTGGCCGGTTCACCGATCCCTCCTACCACGTGCCGGCCTTCTACGAAGTGTGGGCCCGCTGGGCCGGCGACGGCCGTTCGGCCTTCTGGAAAGATTGCGCCCGCGCATCGCGCGAATATCTGCACAAGGCCGCGCATCCCGTCACGGGCCTCACGCCCGACTACTCGGCCTACGACGGTTCGCTGCTGGGCCGCGACCACATCCTGGGCGATGCCTTCCGCTTCGACTCGTGGCGAGTGCCCATGAACATCGCCCTCGACTACACCTGGAGCGGCGACGACGCGCCGTGGCAACGCGACTACGCCGACCGTATCCAGCAATTCTTCTACGGGCAGGGCATCGACAGCTACGTGGACCAATACAACGTGGACGGCACCCCCGTGGAGCGGGTGCTGGGTGCAGGAGGCTACGAGGCCCTGCGCCACTCGCCCGGCCTGGTGTCCACTCTGGCCGCCGCATCGCTCGCCGCCACCCGTCCGCGCAGCCGCGAATTCGCCGAGCGTCTATGGGACCTTCGCCACGAGCCCGACACCGACGGCTATTTCGACGCCTACTACGACGGCCTGCTGCGCCTCTTCGCTTTCATGCACCTGAGCGGCAACTACAAAATGATTGAACCTCAAAACAAATAACCCATGAAAAAGACCATCATCATGGCGCTGGGCGCCATAGCCATCCTGAGCGCTTGCGGCGGAGGCAACAAAGCGGCAGGAGAGACCGACGCCGCAAACGACTCACTGAAGATCTTCACTTTCGAGGGCAATCCGCTGGTGCGCGACAAGTTCACCGCCGACCCAGCCCCGCTCATTCACGACGGCCGCCTATACCTCTATGTGGGCCACGATGAATTCTACGAAGGCCAGGACTCCGCGTCCGGCGGCAAGGAATTCAACATCACCGAGTGGCTGTGCTACTCCACCCCCGACATGAAGACCTGGACCGACCACGGTGCCGTGCTCGCACCGCAGGACTTCGAATGGGCCAAGAGCGGCGCCGCGTGGGCCTCGCAGGTGGTTGAGAAAGACGGCAAGTTCTACTATTTCACCACCGTGATAGCCGATGAGCCCTATTCCGGCTACGCCGTGGGCGTGGCCGTGGCCGACTCTCCCACCGGCCCCTTCCGCGACGCCATAGGCAAGCCTCTGGTGACCGACGACATGACCGACAACGGCACACGCGGCTGGTGGAACGACATCGACCCCACCGTGCTCCTCGACGGCGACGACGCATGGCTGTGCTGGGGCAACGGCACCTGCTTCCTGGCCCGCCTCACTCCTGATCTCACCGCAATCGACGGCGAAATCCGCGTGATCGACGTGCCACGCTACATCGAAGGCCCCTGGCTCCACAAGAAAGACGGCATCTACTACCTCACCTACGCATCCATGGGCCAGGGCCGCGAGTCGATCTCCTACGCCACCGCCCCCTCCATGGACGGCCCCTGGACCCCGCAGGGCGAACTCACCGGCATGGCCGAGAACAGCTTCACGATTCATCCGGGAATCATCGAGTTCGGCGACCAGTGGTACCTCTTCTACCACAACGCCACCCTTGAGCTCGACGGCCACAAAGGCGCCATCGGCCGCCGCTCCGTGTGTGTCGACACCCTCCGCTACGCTCCCGACGGCCTCATGATCCCCGTGGTCCAGACCCGCCGCTGACCACCTGCGCTATTCCACGGTGCCCTACAGGCCACACACGGCCTATAGGGCACCGTTTTCAAAAAAATCCTGCAAAAATATTTGGAGGTTCAAAAAAAATGCGTAACTTTGCAGTCGCAAATCGCAACAAGCCAATCGGCTCGCTAGCTCAACTGAATAGAGCATCTGACTACGGATCAGAAGGTTACAGG
>CAMWRI010000097.1 GCA_947176585.1 uncultured Porphyromonadaceae bacterium | reverse complement strand
GCAGGCGCGGCAGTGTGGGACTGGGTGGACCAGGGTATAGCCAAGCCTATGGACGGCTCGCCGCTGCGCCCCTCGGCTTCCCTCGCTCTCGCCGGCGACGAATTCTGGGCCTACGGCGGCGACTTCGGCGACCGGCCCAACGACGCCAACTTCTGCATCAACGGCCTTGTGGGGCCCGACCGCGTGCCCAATCCTCACTTCCACGAGCTGCGGCACGTGTATCAGCCCATATGGATGGAACTCCGCGGCGACAGTATCGTGCTCACCAGTCACGACAGATTCACTCCGCTCGATGCCTACGACTACCGCTACGAACTGCTTGCGGGCGGCGAGCCGGTGGCATCCGGCACTCTCGAGCTTGAGGGCGGAAGGCTGCAACTGCCGCAGTGGACGCCCTCCGGGCGCGGCATGTGGCTCAACGTAAGTGCATGCCTGCGCGACAGCACGCTGTGGGCTCCCGCCGGGCATGCTGTGGCTTCGGAGCAGTTTGAGCTCGCGCCTTACCGCGCTCCGGAGCGCACAGCCACGGCTGTGCCCCGCTATAGCCGCAGCCATGGCCGCCATATGCTGAGCGCCGGCGGCAACAGATTCGTGGTAGACCGCACAGGCGCGCTTGTGTCGTGGATGGTGGACGGACGCGAGATGCTTGCCGCGCCGCTCGAACCCTACTTCGGCAAGCCCATGAACGATAATCAGGACAAAAACGCATATTATAAGGAGAGGATGCTTCCGCTATGGCGCGCGCAAGCTGCCGAAAGAGTGGCCGGCAAAGCCTCGGTGAGCACCGCGCCCGACGGCAGCATGACCCTCACCGTGCCCGCATCGCTGCCCGCAGGAGCCTCTCTGATGGTGGGCTACACTCTGCGTCCCGATGCCACGCTGGGCGTGGAGATGGTCTATGAGCCGCTGTGCGACACCTTGCCGGACATGCCCAAGTTCGGTATGCGCATGCGCCTCCCTGCGGAAATGACCGCAATCGACTATCTGGGCCGCGGTCCGCAGGAAAATTATCCCGACCGCAAGAGCGGCTATTTCATGGGCCGCTACTCTATGCCGCTCGCCGACTACGCCCACGACTACATCCGCCCGCAGGACAACGGCAACCGCTGCGATGTGTGCTTCATGCGGTTCTCTTCCGCGAATCCCTCGGTGCCCGCTGTGGTGATCGAGGCCGGCGAGGCGCCGCTGTGTGTCCGCGCCTGGGACTACGATGAGGAAGCCCTGGAACGGGCCGCCCATCCCCACGAGTTGAAACGCGGCGGATTCGTGAACGTGAACATCGACCACACCGTGCATGGCGTGGGGGGCGCCGACACCTGGGGCAAACCCACTCTCGAGGCATATACAATCAAGGGCGGCAAGCCGCATCGCTATTCCTTCACGCTATCGGCGCGCCGCGGCACGGAAAAATAATTTTTGAATGTTTCCGTAAATTCGTACCTTTGCAGCATGGCAAGCGTACGACCCAAAAAAGCCCTGGGGCAGCATTTCCTCACCGACCGCGGTGTGGCTGCCCGCATAGCCGCCACGCTGGATGCGGTGCCCTCCCTGCCCGTGCTCGAGGTGGGCCCCGGCACGGGTGTGCTCACGCAGTTCATGCTCGATGCCGGCCGCGACCTGCGGGTGGTGGAGATCGACACCGAGAGCGTGGACTGGCTTCGCACGCATTTCCCCGCTCTTGAAGGACGTATAATCGAAGGCGACTTCCTGCAACTGCCTCTCGACACGATATTCGACGGAAAGCCGATGGCCTTAATCGGCAACTATCCGTATAACATATCGTCGCAGATTTTCTTCCACATGCTCGACTATCGCGACATGGTGCCCTTTTGCTCGGGCATGCTTCAGCGCGAGGTGGCCGAGCGCCTGGCAGCCCCCGCTGGGACGAAGGCCCGCGGCATCCTGAGCGTGCTGCTGCAGCTGTGGTACGATGTGCGTTACCTCTTTACGGTGCCCCCGGGTGTGTTCAATCCGCCGCCCAAGGTGCACAGCGGCGTGGTGGAGCTGCGTCGCAACGGCCGCAGTTCGCTCCCATGCCCGGAAGCGCTTCTCAAAACAGTGGTCAAGACCACCTTCGGGCAGCGACGCAAGACCATCCGCAACAGTCTGCGCGGCCTTCTGCCGCCGGGATCTGCCATGCCGGAGACCCCGCTGCTGGCCATGAGGCCGGAGCAGCTATCGGTAGACCAGTTTATTGAACTCGCCCTCGGGCTCGAAAATCTGCGCGCACAATGAAAGAATTCACCCCCGAATATCTCGACCAGATACGCGATATCATAGACCGCCGCAATGACGAGGAGGCCCGCGCGGCGCTTGCCGACCTTCACCCGGCCGACATCGCCGAGCTCTATCAGGACCTCGACCTGAGCGAGGCTGAGTATCTATATAAGCTGCTCGAAGACGAGACAGCCGCCGAGGTGCTGATGGAGCTGGACGACGACGACCGTCTGAAACTGCTCGACGATATGCCCGCCGAGATGATCGCCAAGCAGATCGACCACCTCGACACCGACGATGCCGTGGACCTTATCCAGCAGCTCGACGAGGAGGACCGCGACGACATCCTCGCGCGCATCGACGACGTGGAGCAGGCCGGCGACATCATCGACCTTCTAAAATACGACGAGGACACCGCCGGCGGCCTCATGGGCACGGAGATGCTCGTGGTGAACGAGAACCTGTCCATGCCGGAGTGCATCAAGGAGCTGCGCACGCAGGCCGAGGACATGGACGAGATATACTATGTCTACGTGGTGGACAACGACTATAAGCTGCGCGGCGTGCTGCCACTGAAGAAGCTGATCACGCACCCCTCCGTGTCGAAGATCAAGCACGTGATGGAAGTGGATCCCGCCTGTGTGAAGGCTGATACGCCCATCGACGAGGTGGCCCACGACTTCGAGAAATACGACGTGGTGGCCATGCCCGTGGTGGACAGCATCGGCCGCCTGCTGGGACGCATCACCGTGGACGATGTGATGGACGAGGTGCGCGAGAGCAGCGAGCGCGACTATCAGCTGGCCAGCGGTCTCAGCAGCGACGTCGATGCCGACGACTCCATCCTGGCACAGACAAAGGCCCGCATCCCCTGGTTGCTCATAGGTATTGCCTCGGGCATCCTGGCCTCGATAATTCTGAGCACGTTCGAGGCACAGCTGGAAGCCGTGACGGCCCTGGCGCTATTCATCCCTATCATAGGCGGCACGGGCGGCAACGTGGGCGTGCAGGCCTCGGCCATAGTGGTGCAAGGCCTTGCCAACGGTTCGCTGGACGTGCGCGAGTTCTCGCGGCAGCTCGGCAAGGAAGTGCTTGTGGGTCTGCTAAATGCCTCGATAATTTCCTCTGTGATACTCGTCTACAATCTCATCATGCTGCCGTCGCAGCTGGCCGTTACGCTGAGCGTGGCTGTGTCGCTGTTCGCCGTGGTGATGTTTGCCACGCTGCTGGGCACCATCGTGCCCCTTACGCTCGAAAAGCTCCACATCAATCCTGCTCTGGCCACCGGCCCCTTCATCCAGATAAGCAACGACATCGTGGGCCTGCTTATCTACGTGGGCATCGCCACCTGGTTCCTCAAGATTTTCGGGCTGTAGATTGGTAATAGTAGAGATGATAGTGCATCATGATTGTATACGCACCTCGTATACTATTCATATAATTAATGAGCCATGTAGTAAGATTGCATTTAGTCTGTTGAGTTATCACGAAAGAAACTATTAAGCGAAAAGCAAAGAGCGTATTCGAGTCGTGCCAGCAAGTTATGACAAGAACCGATAGAGTTCAGTAGAGATAGTGTGGGAAAAATTACGTTCTTAAGAGTACGTCTGAATAATTAGTGCTACCCCCACTTCTTTTAAGCCAAGATATGGATTATTCGCTAAATAGTTACCCATGAAAGGACAATTGTTAAATTTCATTAATGCTTGTTTGCTTGTGAGAAAAAAAAAGTACTTTTGTTTGTTTAATAAACTTTCATATGCGTTTTTTTTATTTTTTTGTACTACTAACAATATCTTTATTCAGCTCTGCACAAACAAGACAACCTGTGTGGTCAGTAGAGCAGCAAGTTGACAAGTTTGGTGACCCCATTAAATCGTGGTATCTAATGGGAGAAGCTAAAGGTACGTATAGTAATAAAATAGTTTCAGACAAACCATTAACTGTTGGTATTGGATTTTATCCGGATTTGGGTGCTTGCTTTATTTTAATGGAGGGAAATTATAAAGCTAATTTGTATACTGGATATAATTTCAGTCTCGATGTTAAGACTCCTACAGGTGAGGAATATGGTTTTTGGATGGTACCGCGAAGCGGTGGGCGTTTCTTCCCATGCTTAGGCCCAACAAAAAAGATTAATAAGCATGAGTATTGGGATGAGTTCTCCCAATTTATTGAGTTATTAAAAAAAGAGAAATATCTAAAATGTTATCTAATTGATAATAAGTATCAATCTTATACTTTCAAGATTGATTGTATCGGCTTTACTAAAGCTTATGAAAAATTTCTTCGACTAAATAATATTGAGTCATTGCCAATTCTTTCGACTGAATTTTTATATAACATACCAGAGTAATATCAGAGAACGTGGAGAAGGGAATATGCGGTTTGATCTTTCTTTCATAGAGGGTTGCGCCGGCTTGTGGCGATAGATCTAAAACTTGGAAGATTCAAGCCGGCATATGAAGGCCAGATGCTGCTCTATCTGCGATACCTCAACCGCCACGATAGAAGGGAGGGAGAAGACTCGCCTATAGGGCTAATTTTGTGCTCGGAAGGAAATACGGAGCATATTGAGTATTTGATGCTGGATGAGGATTCGCCTGTGAAGGTTGCGCAATACTATACAAAGCTGCCCGATAAAAAAATTCTTTCAGAGAAGCTCCAACGCGCGGTTGCCATCGCCCGGGAATACCAGCGGAGCAAGGATATTGATAAATAGGCGTGGCGCTGGCATCGCCACCTGGTTCCTCAAAGTCTTCGGGCTGTAGATTGGTTGTTAAGAGATATAAGATTTATAAGTCCTATAAGTCTTATAAGTTTTATAAGATTTATAAGTCTTATAATCAAATTATTGTCGCTTGGTTGTGAAAATAAATTGCGGGGAGGGAAGCAACTTTTTCGGATTTGGGATGTTCTTTTAGTAAACAACAATCTATAAAACACACACAACCAAAATTCAAAACAATTATGACTACAGCTCCTCTCCAAGGTATCAAAGTCGTAGACTTTACCGAAGTACAGTCCGGTCCTTCCTGCACACAGATGCTCGCATGGCTGGGCGCAGATGTGATCAAAATCGAACGTCCCGGTGTGGGCGACGCAACCCGCAACGAACTTCAGTTCGATCCCAAACTCCCAAGCTACTACTATCTGCAGCTCAATAGCGACAAGAAGTCGCTCACGCTCGACGCCAAAACCCCCGATGGCAAGGCTATCCTGACCAAGCTCATCGAGGGCTGTGACATCTTCGTGGAAAACCTCCACCCCGGTGCAATGGACAAACTGGGCTTCAGCTGGGAGGAAGTTCATAAAATCAACCCCAAGTGTATCTACGGTACAATCAAGGGTTTCCCTCTCTCGTCGAAGTACAGCAACCTTAAGGCCTACGAGCCTATCGCACAGGTGACCGCCGCAGCAGCCTCCACCACGGGCTGGTATGAAGGCGAGTACAACATCCCCACGCAGAGCGGTGCCGCCCTGGGCGACAGCAACACGGGCATGCACCTTCTGATCGGTCTGCTCGCTGCCCTGCAGCAGCGTAACCACACCGGCGAGGGATGCTACGTGTATCAGTCGATGCACAACGCATGTCTTAACCTGTGCCGTATCAAGACCCGCGACCAGCTCACCCTGGACAAGATCGGATACCTCACCCAGTTCCCGCAGTATCCTGACGGTAAGTTCGGCGACTGCGTGCCCCGCTCGGGCAACATCGAGGGCGGCGGCGTGCTGGGCTGGACATATAAGTGCAAGCCCGCAGGCGGCTACGACACCGAGGAAGACGGCAACAACTTCGTATACATCATTCTGCAGCGCGGCGCCAAGGACTTCGAGGCTGCGTGCAAGGCCATGGGCTTCGAGGATTGGCTCACCAACCCCGACTTCAACACCGCCGACGCCCGCGACCGCAACAAGCAGGCTATCTACGAGCGCATCGGCCAGTGGACGGCCGACAAGACCAAGTATGAGGTGACCAGCATCCTCGGTCCCGCCGGTGTGCCTGTGGGTCCCGTGCTCTCCACCAAGGAAGTGATGACCGACGAAAGCCTCTACGACGGCAACACCCTCGTGCGCATCAACCAGGGTGGTGAAATCGGTGAATTCGTGACCGTGGGCTGCCCCTTCACCATGAGCAACTATCAGCCCACCTATGGCCCCGCACCCACACTGGGCGGAAACACCGCCGAAGTGCTCACCTCGTTGGGCTACACCGCCGAGCAGCAGGCACAGTTTGCCGCAAACGGCACCACAGAACCTATTCAGAAACCCGCCGACGCCAGCAACGCCGCACAAACTACGAAATAATGGCAACAACTACAACAACCCCCAATAACACCTCTGCCGCACCCAAATTTCCCGAGCAGGTGACCGGCATGTATATCCTGGCCGAGGCCCTGAAGCGCGTGGGAATAACCGATGTCTACGGACTCGTGGGTATTCCTGTGACGGAAGCCGCCTACGCCATGCAGAAGATAGGTATCAACTACTATGGTTTCCGTTTCGAGCAGCAGGCCGGCATGGCCGCCGCCACCCACGGATTCCTCACCAAGACTCCCGGTGTGCTGCTGACGGTATCGTCGCTGGGCTTTATGAACGGCCTCACCGCCACCACCAACGCTACCGTGAACTGCTACCCGATGATTCAGATTTCGGGAGCTTCCGATCCCACAATGGTGGACATGGATATGGGCACCTACGAGCAGCTAGATCAGCTCAACACGGCTCGTCCTTTCGTGAAGGCAGCTTTCCGCTGCAGCCACGCCAAGGATATTCCCGCAGCAGTGGCGCGCGCCTATCGTGCAGCCGTGAGCGGACGCCCGGGCGGTGTGTATATCGATATGACCACTCCCGCTCTCGCCGAGATCATGGATGCCTCGGAAGTGGAGAAGCTCTTCTACGAGCCCGTGGATCCCGCATCGGCCGTAGCTCCCAATGCCGCATCGGTGAAGCGCGCCGTCGATCTCATCGCATCGGCCAAGCGTCCGGCCATTCTGCTGGGTAAAGGCGCTGCCTACGCTCAGGTGGACGACAAGATCAAGGAACTTATCGAGACCTACAACATACCGTATCTCTCCATGTCGATGGCCAAGGGACTGATGCCCGACAAGGGCCCGCTGAGCGCACTTTCGTGCCGCAGCACTATCATGGAGCAGGCCGACGTGGTGATCGTGGCCGGTGCCCGTATAAACTGGATGCTCTCCTTCGGCCGCGGCAAGTGGAACCCGGATGTGAAATTCGTGCAGCTGGACGTGCAGCCCACCGAGATGGACCGCAACGTGCCCGTCGCAGCCCCCGTGGTGGGTGATCTGGGCGAGTCGCTCGATGCCATCCTGGCAGGCCTCAAGGGCCGTACGATGAGCGCCGATCCCGAATGGGTGAAGTCGCTGCAGGCAGAGAGCGCGGCGAAGAACGCCAAGTTCGAGACCCGACTCAAGGATGCCTCCACCGCATCTCCCATGAATCACTGGACGGCTCTCTCGGCTATCAAGCCTATCCTGGAAAGCAACCCGGATGTGATTCTGGTGAACGAGGGCGCCAACACCCTCGACGATACCCGCGACACGGTGGATATGTCGGTTCCCCGTCACCGTATCGACTGCGCATCATGGTCGATTATGGGTATGGGCATGGGCTCCACCATCGGCGCGGCCGTAGCCACCGGCAAGCCCGTAGTGGCAATCGAGGGCGACTCGGCCTTCGGATTCTCCGGCATGGACTTCGCCACCATCTGCCGCTACGACCTGCCTTGCACCGTGGTGATCTTCAACAACGGCGGTATCTACAACGGTGTGGGTGTGAACCCCTCCGGCGCAAGCGCCCCCGCTCCCACCACGCTCGATATCAACGCACGCTACGATAAGCTGGGCGATGCTTTCGGTGCCAAGACCTACTACGTGACCACGCCGCAGGAACTCACCACGGCTCTCACCGAGGCCATCGCATCGCGCAAGCCCTGCCTGATCGACGTGCAGCTCGCTGCCGACTCCGGCGCCGAGAGCGGCCACATAGGCTATCTCAACCCCGCGCCCCTTATCCAGTACACCGTTTAATCACCCTTAAAACCCCTGCATTATGCTACACATTATATTGTATGCCATCGTCCCTATCGTGGTGGTGATGCTCGCAGGCTACATCTCGGGCAAAAAGGGAATATTCAACGGCGCCGACGCCAAGAAGTTCAATAAAGTGGTGCTCGACTATGCCCTGCCTGCCGCGCTGTTCGTGTCGATAGTGCAGGCCAGTCGAGAGGATCTTGCCAAGGACTTGCGCCTCACGCTGGTGTCGCTGGTGGGCATCATGGGATGCTTCATGATAGTGTATTTCGTGTTCCGCTACTGCTTCAAGAAGAACACCGGCGCCGATGCCGCAGTATCGGCCCTGATCAGCGGTTCGCCCACGATCGGCTTCCTTGGATTCGCCGTCCTTGAGCCTATCTTCGGCACCAAGCCCAGCGTGGCACTCGTAGTGGCCATCGTTGGTATCGTGGTCAACGCCGTGGGCATCCCTGTTGGTCTCTCGCTGATGAACGCTTCGCTGGCACAGCAGAATCCTCAGGCCAAGAAACAGAGCGCATGGAAGCCCGTGCTCCACGCATTGGCCCAGCCTGTGGCCTGGGCGCCTATCCTGGCGGTAGTGCTCGTGCTGTGCGGTCTCAGATGGCCGGCCTGGGCAAGTCCTTCCTTCGATCTGATCGCCAAGGCTAATGCTTCGATGGCAGTGTTCTCAGCCGGTATCACCCTCTCGGCTATCAAGTTCACCTTCAACTCTCAGGTGGTTGTGGGCTCGATAATGAAGATGGTGCTGATGCCTCTGGTAGTGCTCGTGCTCGGTATGCTCTGGGGTATGGATCCCTTCAACCTCAAGATGCTTGTAGTGGCGGCAGCTCTGCCGCCGGCCTTCTCCGGAATCATTATCGCCGACGAGAACGACACCTACGTGGCCACCGGTACATCATCGCTCACCCTCAGCGTTATCCTCTTCGTGGGATTCTGCCCGCTGTGGATATGGCTCACCGATCTTGCTCTCAAGATGTTCTGATCATAAGCTAAATACACTCTTCGTAAAAGCCGCCCGCACCTGTGAAAGATGCGGGCGGCTTTTGCGTGGAATAAAAAAGTAGCCGGAAGGTGAAACGGCTGCTTTTATATCAGTTGTTGTTTTAGTAATCAAATAGTTCTTTCAGAACGTCTGACACTTCGTGTTTTTCGGCTTCGGATATTTCACCGATAAGACCGCTCAACCTGGATTTGTCGATTGTCTTGAGCTGATCAATCGCAGCATAGCTGTCGTTTTTCAAACCGCTTTTTGCCGAGGATTTGATAAGAACCCTCGTTGGAAGTGCTCTGGCTGTAGAAGTGAGAGGCACAACTATTACAGTGCTCAAAAAAACATTCATTTCATCGGGCGAAACGATAAGGCAAGGCCTTGTCTTTTTCATTTCCGCTCCGACTGTGGGGTCTAAATTGACCCAAAACAGATGAAATTTTTTCATAATTAAATTTTAAATTTAAGAAATTATAGGAAGCCGAATCACATTAATTCGATAGCTTCCGAGTCAAGATGATCAGGAAGCAGCTGCGAGTCTTCACCTTCTTTTGCGTATTTCGCAAAAGCAGCTGCCCATCCTTCACGTGTTGTCTTGGGTCTTGAGATGATAATCCGGTTATCCTTATATTCGATATCCACGGCCACTCCCTTGCTGAATCCGCCTTCTGCGGCGATAAAGCGGGGGATTATTACCCCTACGGATGAG
>CAMWRI010000096.1 GCA_947176585.1 uncultured Porphyromonadaceae bacterium | reverse complement strand
GCCCCGCTCGATTCGCTCCCGCGCCTCGAGGTGGTCAACTACTCTCTCTCCTCGCGCCGCATCAGCCCCGCCGGCCCCTGGACCGTGCTACAGATCAACCCCGGCCGGGACTCGCTTCAGTATTGGATCACCGATTCCGCCGTCTACGGCACCGACAGCCTCCGCCTGGCCGTGAGCTACATGCGCCCGGATTCCACCGAGCAGATGCAGTGGACCACCGACACACTCCGCTTCTTCTTCCGCGACCCGCCCGTCAAGCCCGATAAGAAAAAGAAAAAGAAAAAAGAAGAAGATGAAGCCGCAGCCCTCGCCGACAGCCTCGCCACCGACAGCCTGCGGCCCGACAGCGTTCCCCCGCCACCGCTCGCCTTCATCAACCTGCGCGCACGCAGCGGCAGCAATCAGGACGTGCACCTGCCCGTGCGCCTTGAGGTGGACGACCCCCTCGTCGCGATCGACACCGCCGCCATACACCTCGAGATACTCCGCGACACCATCTACGAGCCCGTCGAGCCCCCGGTACTCACGTCCGACAGCCTCAGCCTGCTGCGACGCAACCTCTCCTACCCCTGGGAGCCCGGCGCTAAATACCGCCTCACTATCGACTCGGCAGCCGTCTCCGACATCTACGGCCTCCACAACAAGCCGTTCACCCACGACTTCACCGTGCGTCCCCTCGAGGAATACAGCGGTATCACATTCAATATCACGGGCCTACCGGACAGTACCGCCGCCTTCGTGCAGCTGCTGGGAAGCAACGACCAGCCGGCCTACGTGGCACCCGTGGGTCCGGGCCACGCTGCCGTGTTCCGCCACCTCAACCCATCCACCTACTACGCCCGCCTGATTGTGGACCGCAACGCCAACGGACGCTGGGACACCGGTATAGCCGACAGCATCCAGCCCGAAGACGTCTACTACTTCGCCAAGGCGCTGAAACTGCGCAAGAACTGGGACGTGAACCAGGACTGGGACATCAATGAGCTGCCCGTCGACATGCAGAAACCCCTCGCCATCAAGAAAAACAAGCCCAAGCTCAAGCCCGGCGAAAAAGCCCGCCGCGACGACGACGAGGACGAAGACGACGAATTCGGCAGCAACGGATTCATGAACAACCGCAACGGCACGATGGGCAACTTCGGCCGAGGCGGTGCAAACGGCCTGCAGGGAGGAGGCAACAACGGCCTGCGCCGATAATTGCGCCATGAAGTCCCCCGCCGTCAAAGCCTGGATAGAAGCCATGCGCCTGCGCACCCTCCCCGTGTCGCTCGCAGGCGTGATCGCTGCCTGCGGCTACGCTTTGCTGGCAGGCGCTTTCAGCCCCGTGCCGGCCGCCCTATGCGCCGGCTTCGCCGTGCTCGCCCAGATAGCCAGCAACTTCGCCAACGAATACTACGACTACACCGCCGGTCTCGACCGTGCGGGCCGCGACGGCCCCCGCCGCGGAGTCACCGAAGGCGACATCACCCCCCGCGCCATGCTCCGCGCCACCTACGCCACCCTCGGCATCGCCTGCATGGTGGGCCTCTCGCTCGTGGCCTGGGGCGGATGGTGGCTCATCATCGCCGGCGTGTTCATCGCCCTGGGAGCGCTCGCCTACAGCACCGGCCCCTACCCCCTATCCCGCCACGCCCTGGGCGAAGCCGCCGTGGTCGTATTCTTCGGTGTCGTGCCCGTCACCCTCACCTTCTACCTCCAGGCCGGCACAGTCACCATTCCCGTGGTTCTCGGCTCGGTGGCAATAGGCCTGATGGGAGCCAACGTACTCATCGTCAACAACTACCGCGACCGCGACGACGACTGCGCCGTGGGCAAGCGCACCCTCGCCGTGTGCTGCGGCTGCCGCGCCGTGCGCTCGCTCTACCTCCTCAACGGCTGCCTCGCCGTGGCCCTATGCATCCCCGCATGGCGTATTCTCCCACCGCTCGCCCGCCTCGTGCCCGTAGCCTACCTCGCCCTCCACATCACCCTCTGGCGCCTCCTCGGCCGGCGCACCGGCTCCGCCATCAACCCACTCCTGGGCCTCACCGCCCTCGCCATGCTCCTCTACGCCACCGCCTTCACCCTCGCAGCCATATAAAATTGACACACAAACAATTAAAAAATAATATTCAATATCCCCTCCTCCTCCACCCCCAAAAAAAAATCTCTGCGCCTCTGCGCGATATTCACCCACAAAACCAGGTAAATAGAAAAATGTTCTCAGGAATTGTAGAAGAAGCCGCCACTGTCGTACGCGCCGAGCGCGACGGCGGCAACCTGCACCTCTCCGTGCGATGCTCCTTTGTCGACGAACTCAAGATAGACCAGTCCGTGGCCCACAACGGCGTGTGCCTCACCGTCGTAGCACTTAATCCCGACGGCACCTACACCGTCACCGCCATTCAGGAGACCCTCGACCGCTCCAACCTCGGCCTCCTCGCCCCCGGCGATCTCGTGAACCTCGAACGCTCCATGCTGATGAACGGACGCCTCGACGGCCACATCGTGCAGGGCCACGTCGACACCACCGCCGTGTGCACATCCGTCGAAGAAGTAGACGGCAGCCGCTACTACAAATTCGAGTACGACGTCACCCCCGACATGGCCGCCCGCGGCTACATGACCGTCGAGAAAGGATCCGTCACCGTCAACGGCGTAAGCCTCACCGTGTGCGATAGCGAGCTCCGCTCCTTCCGCGTGGCCATAATCCCCTACACCTTCGACCACACCAACTTCTGCCGCATTCTCCCCGGCACCCGTGTCAACATCGAATTCGACATCATCGGCAAATACCTTGCCCGCCTCCAGGAAATCAAGGAAGCATAGGCTGTAAGCCACATTGGGCCATTAAAGAAAAATCGGGCTCCCCGCCTCGCGGGGAGCCCGATGCTTATCGGCACTGCAGGGGCAATCACTTCTTGAAGAAGCGGTTGTAGAGGCCCTGGAAGCCCTGGCCGTGACGGGCCTCGTCCTTGGCCATCTCGTGCACAGTGTCGTGGATAGCATCCAGGCCCAGCTCCTTGGCGCGCTTGGCTATGCGCATCTTGTCGGCGTTGGCGCCGGCTTCGGCGGCCATACGCTTCTCCAGATTGGTGCGCGTGTCCCACACGCAGTCGCCCAGCAGTTCGGCGAATTTGCTTGCATGCTCGGCTTCCTCCCAGGCATAGCGCTTGAATGCCTCGGCCACCTCGGGATAACCCTCGCGGTCGGCCTGGCGGGCCATTGCCAGATACATGCCCACCTCGCCGCACTCACCGTTGAAATGAGCCGTCAGGTCCTTGATCATTTCCTCATCGCAGCCCTTGGCCACACCCACCTCATGCTCGGTCACGAACTGCAGCTCGGCCTCGGTGTCCATTTCCTTGAACTTCGACTTGGGAGCGCCGCAGATAGGGCACTTTTCGGGAGCTTCGGCACCTTCGTGCACATAACCGCACACCACGCAGATAAATTTCTTATTCATGATTCACTTGAATTTAGGAGATTTGATTAGCGCCACAAAAATAGCAAAAAAAATCCGAAAACTAAAATACCTGCATAAGCCCCTCAAACAGCTCGATATACCGGGCTGCCACCGCCGGCGCCGCGAAGCGTGCCGTCACCGAGGCCCGCAGAGCCTCGCGGTCGGGCTCCCGCTCGATGGCCGCAGCAATTCCGGCAGCCAGATCGGCAGTGTCGGGATATCGCGCGATATAGCCCGTGCGCGGTGCGTCGATTATATCCCTCTGGCCTCCGCGACCGAAACTCGCGGGATAAGCCCCCGCCGCCTGCCCCTCTATCAGCGTGCCGGGCAGCGTCTCGTAGTGCGAGGTGGAAAGCACCACCCGCGCGTGGGCATAGAGCGAGCGCAGCCTGGCGGCATCGCCCACGGTGCCCAGATGCACGTGCGGCATCCGCAGCCCGCTCAGTGCGTGGCCGTCGCGCAGCGCTCCGAAAAACACCGCCAGCACCCGCTCCCCGTAGCCCGCGGCCGCGAGGCGGTTGAGCGTTTCCACCGCCAGCGGCAGCCCCTTCACCGGGTCGTCGAGCCGCGCCGCTCCCATCACTATTATATGCCTCCCGTCGTCCGGCAGCCCCAGTTCCGCGCGGGTGTGGGCAGGCTCGAGGCTGAACTCATCCACGGGGAAGGCATTCGGTATCACCTCCACGCGCCGTCCGCGCATCAGCGAGCTCTCGCGGCAGCGCTCGGCCAGCCACGAGCTCACGGCCACGAAAGTGATTCCCGAGCGGTCGTAGCACTGCATTTTCCGCAGGTGGCGTCTGTGCGACAGGTCATTGCCGTGGCTCGGGCACTGCATCAGCGGGCAGTGGCCGCACTGCTCCATGTATCGCGTGCATTCTCCCGCGTGGTGGCATAGCCCGGTGGCGTTCCACATATCGTGCATCGTCCACACCAGCGGTTTGCCGAGTGCGGCGATTCGCTCCACCCCGCGCAGCGAGAGCATTCCCTGGTTCACCCAGTTGAGGCACACCACATCCGCGTCGCGCACCCACGGGTGCCTTTCCAGCGGCAGACCGGCGCGCGCCGCATCGAGTGCAAAGAGGTTCTTCATGCTCAGGCCGTTGTCGAGCCACGTCATGCCCTCTTCGGCCAGGAAAGCTGCTGTCGTGGCAGCCGCCGAAGCCGCTCTGGCCACGAAGGCAGGCCGCACGGCGCCCTCGGCCCGCGCCACTATCATACGCGCGTCCACCCCCGCATCGCGCAGGGCGCGCACCAGCCGCATCGACACCACCGAGGCTCCGCCCCGGCAGTCGCTGTGGTTTATGAGCGTCACTTTCATAGGCGGCGGTCAATGCGTGCGGGCAGGGGTATATGCTCGAATTTCACCACCGCGGCGGCATAGCCCGCGAGAAGCACCGCGCGCAGCACGAAGGCAAGCCCGCGCGGCAGCGGCGCGAGACCGTACACGCCCACGGCATAGAGCACGGCGGCTGCGGCTATATACGCGCCCATGCGGCGCAGCGGATAATCTATGGGATAATATTTGCGCCCGGCGGCATAGCTCGCTATCATCATGGTGCCGTAGCTGGCCAGAGCCGCCCACGCGCAACCCATATAGCCTATTCGGGGCACCAGCACCACGTTCAGCGCCACCGTCACAGCCAGGCCCAGCAGCGAGAACCAGGCGCCCCACATTGTGCGGTCCGTGAGCTTATACCACAGCGACAGGTTGAAGAAAATACCGAAACACAGCTCCGCCAGCATCACCACAGGCACCACCCGCAGCCCGCTGAAATAGCGCGGCGATATGAAGTAGCGGATTATATCTATATAGTACATCACGCCCAGGAATATCATCAGAGCGAAGAGCACGAAATATTTCATCGCGTCGCTGTAGGCCGCCGTGCGGTTCTCGCCCTGCTCGCGGCTGCGGGCGAAGATAAAGGGCTCGTAGGCGAAGCGGAATGCCTGGATGAACATCACCATCACTATGGCTATCTTGTAGTTGGCGCCGTAGATGCCCAGCTGCGCCATAGCCTCGGCATGGTCATGCACCAGATACGGAAAGAGAATCTTGTCTATGGTCTGGTTCATGATGCCGGCCACACCCAGCACAAGCAGCGGAGCCGAGTACACCAGCATCTCGCGCCACAGACGCCCGTTGAAGCGCCACTTGAAGCCGCGAAGCTCAGGCACCAGAAGCACCAGCGTCACCACCGAGGCCACCAGATTGCTCAGGAATATATAGCCGATGCCGAACTCCGGGCGATAGAACCACGCCACCGTGGCGGGTGCCACGCGCATAAGCCACGGACACATTAATATAAAGAACAGATTCAGCCCTATGTTCACGCCTATCGACACCAGCCTCAGCACCGCGAAGCGCACCGCCTTGTTGCGGTAGCGCAGATAGCTGAAAGGCAGAGCCGTGAATGCGTCTATGGCCACGCACACTATCATCATGGCCGCGAATGAAGGATGGTCGCCACACTCCAGCCAGCGGCTCACAGGCCCCAAAGCCACCAGGGCCGCTGCCGTGAACAGCGTGCTCGACACCGCCAGCGACCACAGCGCCGTGGAGTACACCTCCATCGGATCGCTCCACCGCTCATGGTTGGCGAAGCGGAAAAAACCCGTCTCCATGCCATATGTGAGCACCAGCAGCGCCACGGCCACCACGGCATAAACCAGCGTCACCACGCCATACTGCGCCTGCGAGAACATGATCGTGTACAGCGGCACCAGGCACCAGTTCAGAAACCGTCCCACGATACTGCTCAGGCCATACACCGCCGTATCTCGCGCCAAACTCTTTATTCCGGCCATCTCATTAATCTTTTCCGCAAAAGTACAAAATTAGCCCGGCTCCTCCAATAAAATAAAGTGTGATTGTTATCGGATTTTTTGCTACCTTTGCTTTGTTGGTTAACAAACACACTATCCGCGCACCTTGCAGATGAGAGATTATATAAAATCAGATAGATTTGATGCCGAATACGAAGCGCTTTGCCGGCGCCTTCCGGCCGAAGAATTTTGCAATCTGGCAATTACCCTCATCAAGCAAACGCAATACCTGCTCGACCGAATGTTGCAATCCCAGCAGCGCCGCTTCCTGGAGCAAGGCGGCATCCGCGAAGCCATGAGCAACGCCCGCCGCGCATATCGCAATAATCAGAGCAATCGGAATAATCAGAATAATTCCAATTCCTCCAATCCCTCCAATCCCTCCAATTCCTCCAATTCCTCCAATCCCTCCAATCCCTCCAATCCTGCCTCATGAAACCCCGCATCCTCATCGCCATCATCACGGCCGCCATAGCCCTGGCCGCAGCGGCGCAGAGCTCCTATGAGCTCAACGCCACCCGTGCCGCACGCGCCTTCGGCTTCGGCGAATGGGCTCAGGCATCCGCCCTCTACGAGCTCATGCTCGCCGAGCGGCCCGACAGTGCCGCCACATATTCACGCGCCATCGTGGCCGCCGCCGTGCTCGACGATTCCCTGCGCGCATCCTCCCTGCTGGAGCGCGCCATGGCCCACGGCGTGCCCTTCGACACCGTGGTGCAGGGCGTACGCTCGGCAGCCTTCAGCGCAGGCCACGCCGCCGTATATCCCCGCTTCCTTGAGCGCGCCCGCTCGCTCATGCCCTGGCTCGCACGCGCCATCGACGCCCGCCTGCTCGACTACAGCACCTTCCGCAACGACGGCGAGCGCATGACAGCCCTCGCCCGCGAAATGCTCGCCGGCCTGCCCGGCGACCCCCGCTATCTCGACATCCTCGCCCGCGCCCGCCTCCTTCAGGCCGACACCGCCGGAGCCGAAGCCGCATGGCGCCAGGCCCTGCAGGCCGATCCCGCCCACCACGCATCCCTCTGCGGCCTCGGAGCCCTCCTCGAGCAACTCGGGCGCACAGCCGAGGCCCGTCCCCTGCTCGAGCGCGCAGCAGCTATAAATCCCTCACCCTTCCTACCATGAAATTCATCCCCCGCAGCCTTCCCGCACGCATCGGCATAGCCATCGTCATAGGCATCCTCGTGGGCCTCGTGGCCCCGCAGTGGCTCGCCCGCATCGCCGCCACCTTCAATATGCTCATGGCCCGCTTCCTGGGCTTCATGATTCCCCTCATCATCATAGGCTTCGTGGCACCGGCCATAGCCGGCACCGGCACCCGTGCCGGAAAGCTCCTCGTGGCCACAGCCCTGCTGGCCTATGTGGCCACCTTCCTCGCCGGTCTCATGAGCTACGGCATCTGCCACGCCACCTATCCCGCCATCATCCACACGGCGGATGTGCCCGCTGCCGGGGCCGAAGCCGAAGCCGTCGAGGTCAAGGCTTTCTTCGACGTGGACATGCCGCCCATCCTCCCCGTCACCACCTCCCTGGCCCTCGCTTTCCTCCTGGGCCTCGGCACAGCAGCCACAGGCGGCGGAGCGATGCGCCGCGGCCTCGACCAGCTGCGCGATATCGTGGCCCTCACCATCGACCGCGCAATCCTGCCCCTGCTGCCCCCCTATATCGCCGGCATCTTCCTGGTAATGACACTCGAAGGACGCGTGGGAGCCATCCTCGTCACATTCGCGGGCATAATAGGCGTGATTTTCGTGATGCACATCCTCATCCTGCTGCTGCAATACGCCATCGCCGGAGCCATAGCACGCCGCAACCCCCTGCGCATGCTCCGCACAATGCTCCCGGCGTATCTCACGGCACTGGGCACACAATCCTCCGCCGCCACAATCCCCGTGACGCTGCGCCAGACGATCAAGATGGGCGTGAGCGAAGACATCGCCGGGTTCACCGTACCCCTATGCGCCACCATCCACATGAGCGGAAGCACCCTCAAGATCGTAGCCTGCGCCATGGCCCTGATGATGATGCACGGCATCGACTGCCCCCTGCCCCTCTATCTCCACTTCATCGCCATGCTGGGAATCACAATCATAGCCGCCCCCGGCATTCCCGGAGGCGCCATCATGGCATCCCTCGGCCTCCTGGGCTCCATCCTCGGCTTCGATGCCTCCATGCAAGGCATGATGATAGCCCTCTACATAGCCATGGACAGCTTCGGCACAGCCTGCAACGTCACCGGCGACGGCGCCCTCGCCGCCATCATCGACCGCTTCTTCGGCCCCGCCCGCTCAAGATAGCCATCCCGCCGTCTGTCTCCGGCTGAGGTTTGTCACTGTGCCGCGAGATTGCTCGCGGTATCCTAGGAGCGGCAATCCAAAAAAATCCCGCGATTTTTCTTTTAAAATTGCAAAAAGTCCTATCTTTGCACTCTCAATAATATTCCTCCCGAATGGACTACAGCATCCTTGACTTCCTAGGCCTCCTCGGTGCCGTCGGCCTCTTCCTCTACGGCATGAAGGTCATGAGCGAAGGCCTCCAGAAAGCCGCCGGCGACCGACTCCGCAACATCCTCGGCGCCATGACCCGCAACCGTTTCTCGGGTCTCCTCACCGGTATCGTCATCACAGCCCTCATCCAGAGCTCATCCGCCTCCACCGTCATGGTGGTGAGCTTCGTCAACGCTGGCCTCATGACCCTCGCGCAGTCCATGGCCGTGATCATGGGCGCCAACGTGGGCACTACCTTCACCGCGTGGATCATTGCCATTTTCGGATTCAAGGTCAACATCTCGGCAATGATTCTGCCGCTCATCGCCCTGGCGGTGGTGCTCCTGTTCATGAAGAAAAGCCGCACACGCAGCGTGGGCGAATTCCTCATCGGATTCTCCTTCCTCTTCATGGGCCTCGACATGATCAGCACCTACGTGCCCGACCTCCAGAGCAACCCCGAAATGTTCGCAGCCCTCAAGCAATACTCCTCAATGGGTATCGCGTCGGTGCTCCTGTTCACACTCGTGGGACTCGTCCTCACGATGGTCATACAGTCGTCCGCCGCCACTTTCGCAATCACCCTCATAATGTGCAGCAAGGGATGGATCACCTTTGAGCTCGCATGCGCCCTCGTGCTGGGCAGCAACATCGGCACCACCATCACTCCCCTGCTCGCATCAATGAGCGGCAACGTGGCTGCCAAGCGAGCCGCCATGGGCCACCTGCTGTTCAACGTCCTGGGCACCCTCTGGTGCATCTGCATCTTCATTCCGTTCTCGCAATTCAACGCATGGCTCACAGAGCTCCTGGGAATGGGCGACCCGGATGCACTCTACGCATTCGTCAACGGCCTCGAGCAGACCGACCCCGACCTCTACAACCACCTCTTCGACAACTCCCTGCCCGCCGGCCACGACGTGCTCGCCCGCATCGCCACCATGCAGCTCAGCGTGTCGTTCGGCCTCTCAATGTTCCACACCACCTTCAACCTCGTCAACGTGTCCATAATGATATGGCTCACCAAGCTCTACGTCAAGATCGTGGAGCGACTCGTGCCGAACAAGAAGAAAGACGACGAGGAATTCAGCCTGCGCTTCATCGGCGGCGGTCTCGTGGGCGCATCCGAGCTCAACCTCGCGCAGGCCGAGAAGGAAATCGCAGTCTACGCCGAGCGCGTGGGCCGCATGATCGACATGGGCCAGCAGCTAATCCACACCGAGGAAGGAAGCGAAGACTTCACCACACTGCTCTCGCGCATCGAAAAATACGAAGACATCAGCGACCGAATGGAAATCGAGATCGCGAACTATCTCCACAAGTGCTCCGAAGGACGCCTCTCCAACGACGGCAAGATGCGCGTGGCCGCCATGCTCGGAAGCAGCAGCGAGAGCGAGATCATCGCAGACAGCGGCCTGGGCATAGGC
>CAMWRI010000095.1 GCA_947176585.1 uncultured Porphyromonadaceae bacterium | reverse complement strand
GAGTGACCGAGATTCGAACTCGGGATACCCTTTTGGGGTATACACGCTTTCCAGGGAATTTATTAGGGGCTTTAATTCCTTGGTGCTGAGCTTATTGGCTGTGTATACTTATATGTTTGCTTGCGTTTTGCTTACGGGGATGGAGGTTTTATAGTTTTTGAAGGGTTAATAATTAGGGGTTTTGTGGTTGACTGTTTATGTTTGTTTTGGGCCGACGGAATTATTAAGAGATTAACGCTCAATATCCATATCCATGCTTAATTTTTTCGGCAGATAGGCGGAGCCATACGTATCTTTAACCCATTGGAGGTATTTGCCGAAGCGTAGGCTTAAGAATTCTTCATTGCATGGCTTAATCACTTTCACCCTGCCGCGAAGCTGGCCGTCCTCGATATAGATGATGCCCACGCAGGGCTCGGGCTGGGCTTCGCACCAGTCACGGTAATCGTCGAGTTCTTTTGCGGCTATATAGCCGAGTAGCTTGCCGGTTTCGTTATAAACTCCCATTGCATTATGGTCATGCTTATTATCGGCATCGTTGGCGACCCATCCGGTAAAGCCTCCCACGTTGCTCGCTGAAACATGGTGGCCTACGCCGGCAATGTAAGTGTACCACTCATCTTCATGGGGCACACCCTCCCTATTGAGCATTCGGAATCTGGGACGGGCGTGTACGGTTGATTTCTCTGGGGTTTTAGGCTGTACGAGTAGTGCAAACAAGCACACCGGAAAAACAATGGCACAAATGATTAGTAATGTGGTTGTCATAATTTAAATGTATAACGTGATTTTCAGAAGGAATCGTGGGAGGGCCCTTACAGATTGTACTTCTTAAATTCGTGCTCACGGATGATGATGATAGGTACACCCTCAGCTTGCAGCTGCCGTATTTTTTCAATCTTTTTTGGGCCTGCACCGCTACCTACCAATACATGGGTTGTTTTTTTGGATATTGAGGACGTTATTTTAGCGCCTAAAGATTGCAGCTTCATGGCGAGATCATCACGCAAAGTGTATTTATCAAAAACACCAGTGATTACAACCGTGGCATTGATAAACGCTGAGCTCTTATCTTGTATCTGGTCTTCGGATAAACGGCAACGATGTTCTTTTTTTATCTCGCTTGAAACAGCAAACGGGCTATTGCGGGAAAACACGCTGTTTCCACCTTGTTGTATGAGCGATTTGCCAATAAGCTCAAGATATATTCTCGCACACACCTCCGCATCCCATAAAGCGTTATGGTGACTACCCTGCTCTTTTATGCCGAATTCTTCGCAGCAATCAGAGAGTGATTTTCCTGTCATCTCATAGGTGCATATCACGTTATCGGTGTCGATGCCTGAAAGATTATAGAAATCCATCAATTTGCTCAAAATAACAGCATCGGCGCTTTTGTTATGGCATATTATAGGTAGATCTCCAATAAAGAGACGAATACTATCAAAGAGCTCGGCAAAAGTGGAAGCCTTCTCCGCTGTTTCGAGCGATATACCATGAATTGTCCGGTGTGGTTCCTTGAGCGTATAAATGTCTCTTACCGGATTAATCAAGCTGTAGAACTCCTGCACTATTTCCCCGTCAATTACTTTTACCATGCCAATAGCACATGCGGATGTTCTAACGGATGTCATAGTCTCGAAGTCTATGGCTACGAAATCATCCCTGTCGTCGTCGTTCAGGCTACGTTTGATAGGGGCTTGGAGGTTATAATTTTTGTCGGCTGTCTTCTTGCTCTTTGCCGCGTCTCTATCGTAATCCTCGTCGTCGTAATCCTCGTCGTCGTAATCCTCGTCGTCCTCATCATCTTCTTCAGTGATGTCTTCATATTCATCTTCGTCGAAGGTGCTATCATCTGAGACCTCTACCAATTTGATTTTGTCAAGATCCTCGAGGCTTGATCCAAAATTGAATTTAAATTTCATGACAGTTAAATATAGATATACAAATTAATTGCTTAGCATCAAAATGATTTCATTGTGCCCATCACGCGGTAGACGTGGGAGATGATGCTGATGGGGATTTCTTGTTCGTCGTAGTCTTTATTTGTGGGGATGAGGCGGTAGTAGCCTTCGCGGGAGCTTCGGCCGAGGCGCTTGATGGTGCGCATTCCGTTTTTGGTGATGATGCCGTAGACGTCGCCGAAGGGGAGGAATGAGATGTCTTCGATGCGCTGGAGGGCGATAATATCGCCGCTATTAATTTCGGGTTCCATAGAGTGTCCGGAGGCGTTGCACCATAGAGTGGCTCGCTCGTAGCCGGGCATCCGGATGAGGAAGCTGGGGTTTTCGCTGTTGGGCGTACCGATTTCCTCGAATCCAAGCATAAAGTCTTCATCGTAGTACGGCACGCCCTCGGTGTAGCTGATTTTCGGCTCAGCCTGCTGCACGCACATCTCTCCCTCTCCCGTTAGAAGCCACTCAAGATTCAAATCTATTCCGCTATCGGCTATCCTATCGTATGTAGTTTTACGCGTTGAGCTACAAATGCGAGCGGCTGTACCATTCCCTAATCCGGTATGGCGCTCAAAATCCTTTGCTGTCCAACCTTTTGCGTTTATATATTCTTTTAACCTTGCCGTGATGAGGTCTTCTTTCATTTCTTAAAAAATATTAAAATATTTGCATGCGTTAGATTTTCTATTGCATGCGTTAGATTTTCTATTTACCTTTGCCGTCGAAATAACAAACTAACAAACAAAGGCAGGCACGCGAGGGTGCTGTTGACACACGGCCAACATTCACATATCCAACGGCAAAGATACAGCACTTTCGCGAATCTGCAAAGCAAATAACTAACAAAATAACAAACCCAAAACACGCGAGAAATGACACAACAGGAATTTGAACAGCTCACGGGCATGAAGGTGACGGCGGAGCAGTACAAGGAAGTGGAACGGGCCTACATGGTGAGCAACCTGAGCAAGCAGGAGTTCTGCGCAGAGTGGCCGAAGCTTTACGACTCGGAAGTGGTGCAGGACCTGGTGGAGATCGTAGAAGCAGTCGATGCCGATATCCTGCAACTGGCGGAAGAAAGGGCTGAGGCCATACGAGCCAAGGAACGCGCCCAAGCTGCGCTGAACGATGCGATGGTGGAACTGGACGGCGCACGCAAAGAGCTGGAGGACGCAAAGACGGCCCTGCGCAGCTATAGCGACCGCTGCGACGCGCTGCTGGGCGCGATGCTTGAGCTGGGGGCGGATGCCGAAGAGCTGGCCGCGACAGCAGCCGGGCGACGCGCTGTGACGGCGTACAAGTGCAGCCACGACCTTAAACTCAATCCCGCAGACCGCGCGCTGATCGCGCAGGTGTTAACCACTAATGAATAACACGGCAATGGAAAAGAAGTATCGCATAAAGACGGTGAAGGACTACATTCCGGGCCTGACTGACATTGCCGGCTGCGCATTCATCGTGCAGGTGAAAGCATGGTGGGGCGCATGGGTGAACGTGAAGGTGTTTTTTGACCTATGGGATCCCGACTGGGCCATGCAGCAGGCCGAGGAACTGCTGGAGAAGCTGGAGGAATAAAGACTAACGAATAACCGACAATTACTTTATAGTATATAAGATGGGGGCAACTTCGCAGAATAAGCATTTATTTACCGACTATGAGGGTTTCACGGAGAAGTTCAAGACCAAGCTCACGACTGACGATTGCTACACGCCGCCGGCTGTGTTTGAGACGGTGCGGGACTACGTAGATGAGCAAGTGATGCCGCTGAAGGGCGTGGAGGTGGTGCGTCCGTTCTGGCCCGGTGGTGATTACGAAACTTTTGACTATCCCGAGGGGGCGGTGGTGATTGATAACCCGCCATTCTCGATTCTGTCCAAAATTCGGCGATTCTTTCACGCCCGGGGCATCAAGTACTTTTTATTTGCACCACACCTCACACTCTTCAATAGCGGCAAAGACCTGCTGGAGAGCACCACGTTTATTGTGGCCGCGGCCCCAATTGTTTTTGAAAACGGTGCGGACATCAATGTGTCATTCGTGACCAACATGCTTAACGGGCATCCTCGGGTGCGCGTGGCGGGTGATCTGAACGCTCGCCTGGCGTTTGCCCGTAAGAGCGGCACCCGTCAAAAGAAACTCAACCTGCCGCCGTGTGTGATTTCCTCGGCACGTCTCGGGGCTATTGCCTCTCAGGGGATAAGCCTGGACTTTGAATCATTTGAAACGATCCCGGTGTCAAAACTCGACAATTACGGGGGCATATACGGCGGCGGATTCTTTCTCTCCCAGGCTGCCACGAGGCGCCACCAAGAAGCCCGCGCCAGAGCTGAGGAAGCCCGCGCCGAGATTGTGACCCTATCGGAGCGCGAACAAAAATTGATAGATGAAGCCCTTCACCCTTTCCGACTGACGCCGATACGAGTCTCATACTTACCCATGCCGGCACTCCGAAAAAAAAAAGGGAATTCTTTGAAATAACCTGAAAACGCAAAGACAACTATGAGTAAAGACAAGAAACTGATGAGAACAGTGGCCGCGCCTGCGCTGGCGCTGACGGGGCTGGCCGGACTGATGGCGGTGCCGGAAGCGGGGGATGCGCTGTGGAGCGTGAAGCTGGTGGCCTCGAAAGCTGTGGCCGTGGCTGCCCTATGGGGATGGGCCGCGATAATGGACACCACTGACAAGCGGAAAGGAGGTGAGCGATGAAAATGACAGCAGAGGCCCCGAAGGTAAAACCCGACGGATGGTATAACACCGCCGACACGGTGAAGCTGCTGGGCATGTCGCGCTCCACATTCTGGCGCGCTGCCAAGGAGGGCAAAATCAAGCGCAGACTGCGCAAGGCCGACAATAAGTTCTGGTATCAGGGCAAAGACATACTGCGCTTCTTCAACGCATTTTACTAACGCCATTTTATGCCGCCTGCGAAGGTAGCCATTTAGGGATGAAACATTTATAGTTTGTTGACTTTTGTTTTACCCAGGGTGGCCCGATTCGTGAGAATAGAGCCATCCGCGCCAAGGGAAGGCAATGCCTCGGAGAGCCGACTTGAAACCTCGGTGCGCGCGGGTTCGACTCCCGCCCTTCCCACTGATGCAAATCTTTAAAACGTAAAAGAAATGAACCGGAAAATGTGCAATTACCACCTGCGCGGCGCGTGCCGCCATCCATCGAGCCCCGGGCGCAGCTGCGAAGGCTGCAACCCACAGTGCATGTATTACTTAAAATCCAAGCCCCAGAAATGAAAGTAGAACGAATCACTACGGCCATGCTGCGCAATCTGCGCATGGGCGAGACCGCGGCCTACGAGCTGCCCGACGCAGGCGCGATCAATTCGGCCAAGACGATTGCCTACCGCCTGCAATACTCACTGGGATGCCGCTTCAAGATGACGAGCGACAGCGAGAAGAAACTGCTGGTGGTGACCAAGACCACAAAGGCCTACGAAAAAGCAAAATAAACCCTTGAACCATTAACCGCAATAAAAAATAACTATGGAATTACTTGTGACCATTTCCTTGAGCGACCAACTGTTTGAGTTGCTCGAAGACAAACTGCCCAACCTGGGCCGACGTATGGAAAAAGCTATCACGAAAACGCTGAGCGCCCAGGTGCGACGTGAGAGCAATATGCGGGTGGAGGTAGCCCCCGGAGGTCAGGCGCCTCAGACTGCGGATGCCGCACCAGCTACCACAGCAGCCGCCGAGGCACCTATGGCCGAAGCGCCTGCCACCGAAAATGCCGCCGAGGCCTCGGATAAGGCCCCTACCCTCGAAGACTGCCGCGCTGCCGTGAAACGCGCCCGCCTGCGCATCGAGGGTGAGGGCTACGAAAACAAGACCGGCGAGGGCTACGATAAGTACCACAAAGAAATCACAGCGCAAATCAAGCAGATCGTGATGGCCGTGAGTGGTGGAGCAGCCAATAAGATACCGGACCTCACGGAGGATCGCCGCGGGGCGTTCATCGCCATGTGCGACACGCTTGTGGTGGGAGCTGACGGCCATGTTGAACAAGGCGACCTGCCCTTCTAAAACAATAGTACCATGCCAGGACATCACGCATTACTATCGCCATCGGCTGCCCACCGGTGGATGAATTGCACGGCGGCCCCCCGATTGGAGGCCGACGCGCCCGACAGCGAGAGCTCGTATGCTCTTGAGGGCACACTGGCCCACGCCTTCTGCGCCAGAAAACTCAAAAAGCACCTGGGGCTATCGACCGCAGCGGAAGATGCGGAGATTGCCGAACTCTCGCCCCGCTTCTACAGCGGCGAGATGGACGAGTACACCGATGCCTATGCCACGGCGGTGATCGAACGCCTGCAAGCCGCACGCACCATGACCCCGGATGCACGGCTACTGGTGGAGACGCGGCTGGATTTTTCGGAGTACGTGCCGGAGAGCTTCGGCACAAGCGACGCCACCATCATAGCCGACGGACTAATGGAGGTGATAGACTTCAAATACGGCAAGGGCGTGCGGGTTGAGGCCGTGCACAACGAGCAGATGATGATCTATGCGCTGGGCGCCTTCCTGCGTCACAGCCTGGAGTACGGCATCCGTCGCGTGCGTATGACCATAGTGCAGCCGCGTATTGACAACCTGAGCGAATACGAAATATCCGTGGCGGATCTGCTGCGCTGGGCTGATGAGGAACTGCGCCCCAAAGCCCGCGAAGCCTTCGACGGCACAGGAGCGCAGCGTCCCGGCGAGTGGTGCCGCTTCTGCCGCGTGAAAGGCGCGTGCAAGGCTCTGGCCGGGAAATGCGTGGATACGGCCCGCGCCATGAGCGACCCGGCGCTGCTGACGCCTGAAGATATGGCCCGCGATGTGCTGCCGTGGCTGAGCACCGTAAAGTCGTGGGTGGCCAGCATCGAAGAATACACCCTGCAACAAGCTCTCTCGGGTGTGGCCTACTCGGGCTATAAGGTGGTGGAGGGCCGCAGCGTGCGCCGCATTTCCGATGAAAACGCCGTGGCCGATATACTGCACGATCAGGGCTACGACGACAGCGAGTTCATGAAGCCGTCGCAGCTGTGCGGCATCACTGAGCTGGAGCGCCTCGTGGGCAAAAAACGCTTCACGCAGCTGTGCGGCGACTACGTCACAAAACCACAGGGCAAGCCCACGCTGGTGGAAGCCGGCGACAAACGGCCTGCCTATAATACCGCGGCCGATGATTTCGGCGGCGTGGAAGTATAACCTCTGAAATTATCAACCCTAAAAACAAAAGAAAATGATTACACCCAAAGTGAACGACACCAAAGTGGTATTCGGTCCCTGCCGACTGAGCTACGTGCACGTATTCGAGAAGCACAGCTTCGACGGAAACACCGAAAACGGAAAGTACTCCACGAATATCCTCATTCCCAAGAGCGAGACCAAGACCGTAGAGGCTATCAAGAAGGCCATCGAGGCCGCAAAGCAAGCCGCGCTCAACTCCAAGTGGAACGGCAAACTGCCAAAAGAGCTGGTAATGCCCCTGCTTGACGGTGACGACCGCGACGATCAGGACGAAGTATATGCCGGCCACTGGTATCTTAACGCCAAGTGCAACACCCGCCCGGGCGTCGTTGACCGCGACCGCGTGCCCATCGTTGACGAAGAGGAAATCTACAGCGGCGTGTGGGCTGTTGTGTCTGTCACCTTCTTCGGCTTCGACGTGAAGGTAAAAAAGGGCATCAGCTGTGGCCTGAACAATATAATGAAATTCAAGGACGACGAGAAGCTGGGCGGCCGAGTAAGTGCCGACACTGATTTCTCCGGCCTTGATATGGAAGAAGACGACGACCTCTAAAGTATCCCCATTAAGCCCGCCGGAGTGCTCATTGCAGCCTCGGGCGGGCTTTCACGCTTAAGCCTATTATAATAATGAAAGAACTGGGCATAGACATAGAGACATACAGCAGCCGGGATCTGGCCGAGTGCGGCGTGTATAAATACGCCGAGGCTCCGGATTTCGCCGTGTTGCTCATGGCCTACAGTGTGGACAATGGCCCGGTGCAGTGCATCGACATCGCCGGGGGCGAAGGAGTGCCCGCCGAGATTGCCATTGCTCTGAGCGACCCCGCCGTGGTAAAAACGGCGTGGAATGCAGCATTCGAGCGCGTGTGCCTGAGCCGCCATTTCGGCCCCGGGTTGATGCTTGACCCGAGCCAGTGGCAATGCACGATGGTGCGCGCGGCGCGCATGGGGCTGCCGCTGGCACTCGGGCAATGCGCCGAAGTGCTGCGGCTGGCCGAGGGCAAAATGACCGAAGGGCGCGCGCTCATTCGCTATTTCTCCACCCCTGCCCGAAACGGCGCACGCCATACGCCTGCAGATGATCCCGAGCGCTGGGCCACATTCAAGCGCTACTGCGTGCGCGACGTGGAGGTGGAGCAGGCGCTCCTGGCCAAATTGCGCAGGATGGAGGCCCCGGCATTCGACATGGAGCTGTACGTGGCCGACCAGGAGATAAACGACCGCGGAGTGATGATCGACCGCGAGCTGGTGGATAATGCTGCGCGATTCGATACGGAATACAAGACCCAGCTGCTGGAGGAGGCGCGCGAGCTCACGGGGCTGGACAACCCCAATAGCGCCACGCAGCTGAAAGAATACCTGCGACGCACCACCGGAGTGCATGTGGAGAGCCTGAGCAAAACCACGCTCGACGAAGTGGAGGGGCGGCTGAAATACTGGCCAGAGGCCCTCCGGGTGCTTGCAATCCGCCGCGAGATGGCCAAGACATCCAACAAGAAGTACGAGGCCATGCAGGCGTGCGTGTGTGCCGACGGTCGTCTGCACGGGTTGCTGCAATTCTATGGCGCAGCACGCACAGGCCGATGGGCCGGCCGCCTCGTGCAGGTGCAGAATCTGCCACAGAATCATCTGGCCGACCTCGACGGCGCGCGCAGCCTCGTGAAGCAAGGCGACCTCGAAGAGTTTGAGATGAACTACGGCAACGTCACCCAGGTGTTGAGCGAGCTCATACGCACGGCCTTCGTAGCCATGCCCGGATGCACGTTGCACGTGTGTGACTTTTCGGCGATCGAGGCCCGCGTGATCGCATGGGTGGCCGGCGAGAACTGGGTGCTCGATGTGTTCCGCGAGGGCGGCGACATATATTGCGCCACAGCTTCGCGTATGTTCGGTGTGCCGGTGGAGAAACATGGCCAAAATGCCCACCTGCGCCAGAAAGGCAAAATATCGGTGCTGGCTCTGGGCTATGGCGGCGGCATTGCAGCCCTGGAGGCCATGGGTGGCTCGCGCATGGGCCTTAGCGAGCAGGAGGAGCGGCAGACCGTGCGGCAATGGCGCGATGCCAACCCACGTATCGTGCGCCTGTGGGACGTAGTGGAACGGGCCGCCATTAAGGCTATAACCACCGACGAGGAGGTGGAAATACACCGCGGCATCAAAGTAGCTCGCCGCTGGGGTATGCTCACCATAACACTGCCGAGCGGACGCATGATGTGCTACCCTCGGGCCCGTGTGGGTGTGGAATACGGTGATGGCCCCCGTGGCGACCACAAGGTGATAGAATACGAGGGGCTGAACCAAACCACGAAGAAGTGGGAGACCCTGCGCACCTATGGCGGCAAACTGGTGGAAAATATCGTGCAGGCCATCGCCCGCGACATCCTGGGCGTAGTGATACTCCGGGCACGTGCCATGGGGCTGCGCACGGTTTTTCATGTGCACGATGAAATCATAGTGGAAGCGCCCCCGACGGTTCCGCTGGCCGATGTAGAGGCGCTTTTCGACGAACCTGTGGAATGGTGCCGCGACCTGCCGCTGAAAGGAGCCGGCTACTCCACTCCCTATTATCTGAAAGATTAATCACAGACACGCTATATAACATGAGTAATATGCAAGACAAAAACCAATCTGCCAAAAACGCCATCAAGTCCTACCTTGACCGTCGCGCCGCCTCCGACCCGCTTTTCGCCACCTCCTACGCCAAGCCCGGCAAAAACCTCGACGAGTGCTTCCGCTACATCCTCGGCGAAGCACGCAAGCGCGGAAGCGCTGTGTGCATGACCGACGACGAAGTCTTCGGCCTTGCCGTGCACTACTACGACGAGGACGACATCAAGATAGCACCAGCCCCGTGCAACAGCGTCGCCACCACAAGCCACAAGCCTCAGCCACAGGTCCGCTTCTCCGAAGAAGAGCTCGCAGCCGCCCGGGAGGCCGCCCTAAAGCGCTTCGAGGAAGAATGCCTCGAAGACGAGCGCAAGCGCGCAAAGCCCCGCAAGAAACCCCGGCCCGCCCGGGGGGCAACCCGGCCCCCCGGCCGCGTTGGCGTCGGCC
>CAMWRI010000094.1 GCA_947176585.1 uncultured Porphyromonadaceae bacterium | reverse complement strand
GAATCAGTAGATTTCAGAGGTTTGCTTCGGTTTGATAAACCCTTCTGTGATCCGCCTGGGGCTCGAACCCAGGACCCCAACATTAAAAGTGTTGTGCTCTACCAGCTGAGCTAGCGAATCAACGTTCGCTCTGCGGCTTCCCGCAAAAGCAGTGCAAAATTACTGCGTTTTTTTGGATTGTGCAAGTTTTTAGGGTGTTTTTTTATTTTTAGGTTTGTTTGGCCCGTTTTTTTGCGTGCTATCGTTTTTCTTGTTATATTAGCGGAAAATTTTCGACTACTTGAATATGATAAACCAACATCGTTATTGCGTGATAATGTGTGGCGGCATTGGTAGCCGCTTCTGGCCGTACAGCCGCACGGCTCTGCCTAAGCAGTTCATTGATTTCATGGGCACGGGTCGCAGCCTTCTTCAGATGAGCTACGATCGTGTGCTGGCTCTTGTGCCCAAGGAGAATGTGCTTGTTATGACTAATGCCATGTATGTGGACCTGGTGCGGGAGCAGCTGCCGGATATCGCGCCCGAGCAGATTTTGGCCGAACCGGCACGTCGTAACACTGCCCCGTGTATTGCGTGGGCTGCATGGCGCATCGGTGCCAAGGATCCGCAGGCTTCGATGATTGTGACACCGAGCGATCATCTCATCACGGGTGAGTCGCTATTTGTGGAGAATGTGCGCCGTGGCTTTGACTTTGTGGAGCAGAATGAGGCTCTTCTCACTCTGGGTATCACTCCCACGCGCCCGGAGACCGGTTATGGTTATATTCAGGTGGGGCGGGAGATTGAGCCCGGATTGAACAAGGTGAAGACGTTCACCGAAAAGCCCGATCTGAAGTTGGCCAAGGTGTTTGTGGAGAGCGGCGAGTTTTTCTGGAACTCCGGCATCTTCATGTGGAGCGCATCGTCCATCAAAAAAGCGTTCCGCATGTATGCTCCGGAAATTGCCGATAAGTTTGACGCTGCATCATCCGTTATGGGCACGCCAGACGAGCATGGGTTCATTGAGCGTGAGTTCCCGGCTTGCGTAAGTATCAGCATCGATTATGCTGTGATGGAGAAGGCCGACAATGTATATGTCGAGACTGTGAAGTTCGGTTGGTCAGATCTGGGCACATGGGGCTCACTCTACGAAAATTCACCCAAGAATACCGATGCGAATGTGATGCAGAATTGCAACGTGCTGTCTTACAACAGCCGTGGCAATATCTTCGCAGTTCGAGGCGAGAAGCTGGTGGTAGTGGACGGCCTCGAGGGATATATCGTGGCCGATGCCGGCGACGTGTTGCTCGTATGCCCCATGAGCCGCGAGCAGAGTATCAAGCAGATGGTGAACGATGCCAAAAATCACTTCGGTGATAAATATCTCTGAATAATTTCGTAATTTTGCATTCCGAAATTTTACGATAACAGGAAAATGTCAGCAGAAAACATAATAAAGAATGCGGTGGCGCGTGCCGTCAAGGAGCTTTATGGCCTGGAAGTGTCGCCGGAAAGCATTGTGCCTCAGGCTACACGCAAGGAATTTGAGGGCAACCTCACGGTAATGGTTTTCCCATTCGTCAAGGCTGCGCGCAAGGCGCCCGAGGCTGTGGGGGCCGAGATTGGCGAGTGGCTGGTGGCCAATGAACCTGCTGTGCGCGGATTCAACGTGGTGAAAGGATTCCTGAATCTGGTGATTACTCCTACGTTCTGGAACACCGTGCTCGAGTCGATTCTTGCCACACCGGGCTACGGAACCACACCCGTGACTGCGGAGTCGCCTCTGGTGATGGTGGAATATTCCTCGCCCAACACCAATAAGCCACTCCACCTGGGTCATGTGCGCAACAACTTGCTGGGTTACAGCCTGTCGCGTATTCTTCAGGCTTGCGGCAACCGGGTGGTCAAGACCAATATCGTGAACGACCGCGGCATCCACATCTGCAAGTCGATGCTGGCATGGAAAAAATGGGCCGGCGGCGCTACTCCAGAGACCAGCGGCAAGAAGGGCGACCATCTGATAGGCGACTGCTACGTGGATTTCGATCGCCATTATAAGGCCGAACTGGCCGAACTGAAGGCTAAGGGAATGACCGACGAGGAAGCCGAAGCGGCCTCCACTCTGATGCAGGATGCGCGCGAAATGCTTCGTCGCTGGGAGGCTGGCGACCCCGAGGTGCGCTCCCTATGGGAGATGATGAACTCATGGGTGTATGCCGGATTCGACGAGACCTACCGCCGTATGGGGGTGGATTTCGACAAAATATACTACGAGAGCCAGACCTATCTCGACGGAAAGGCCAAGGTGCTTGAAGGACTGGAAAAGGGTATAATGTACAAGCGGGAAGACGGGTCGGTATGGGCCGATCTTACCCCCGACGGCCTCGACCACAAGCTGCTCCTGCGCAGCGATGGCACGAGCGTGTACATGACGCAGGACATTGGCACTGCCGCCCAGCGCTATGCCGATTTCCCCATCGACCGCATGGTCTATGTGGTGGGCAATGAGCAGGAATACCACTTCAAAGTGTTATCGCTCATCCTCGACAAGCTTGGCTTCAAATGGGGTAAAGACCTCGTTCACTTCTCATATGGCATGGTCGAGCTTCCCAACGGCAAGATGAAGAGCCGCGAAGGCACCGTGGTGGATGCCGACGACCTTATGGCTCAGATGGTCGAAGATGCACGCCGTGTGAGCACCGAGCTCGGCAAAGTCGACGGCCTCACCGAAGCCGAGATCGACGAGATTGCCGAAATTGTGGGCCTGGGTGCGCTCAAGTACTTCCTGCTCAAGGTGGATCCCCGCAAGAACATGACTTTCAATCCCGAGGAAAGCATTGATTTCAACGGCAATACCGGACCGTTCATCCAATACACCTACGCCCGCATCCGCAGCGTTCTGCGACGTGCGGCCGAGGCCGGAATGAACATCGGCGACTATTCCGCTGTTGTACCCAATGAGAAGGAAGTGGCCCTCACGCAGCGCCTCGCCGATTTTCCTAGCGTGGTGGCGGAGGCCGGTCGCAATTTCTCGCCCGCGCTCATTGCCAACTACGTCTACGACCTCGTGAAGCAGTACAACCAGTTCTACCACGATTGCAGTATCCTGCGCGAGGAAAACGAGCAGGTGCGCTCGCTGCGTCTTGCGCTCAGCGAAGCCACTGCCCGCGTAGTGGCTACGGCCACCGGCTTGCTGGGAATGCGCGTGCCCGAACGAATGTAAACAATGTCAAACGCAACACATATAAATATGAACTATAACTCTTATCCTCCAGAATACGTGTCCGCCGACTTCACCACGCGAGTGTCTTCGACGATGAAGCGTGTGTACGTGAATATGACCCTTGCCCTCGTGGTCACCGCTTTCGTGAGCCTCTGGTGCTCAGGCAGCCAGGCGTTTATGCAATTTGTCCTCGTTAATCGATGGGCTATGTGGGGCCTGCTGATTGCAGAAGTGGGCCTGGTGCTCGGCATCAGTGCCGGTATCAACAAGCTCAGCTCCGCCACGGCAACGTTGCTGTTCTATCTTTTTGCAGTGGTCAATGGCGCCGCTTTGTCCCCGATCTTCTGGGTTTACACCGGTGCGTCCATCGCCAAGACCTTCTTCATCACCGCCGGCACCTTCGGCGCCATGAGCATTTACGGTTTCGTCACCAAGAGCGACCTCAGCAAGATTGGAAGCATCCTGTTTATGGCCCTTATCGGTCTAATTATCGCTTCAGTAGTAAATATGTTTGCCCATAGCGACACTCTGCAGTGGATTATCTCCATTGCCGGCGTGATGATATTCGTGGGCCTCACCGCGTGGGACACCCAGCAAATCAAGCGCATGGCCGAGCAGATGCCTGCAGCCGGCGTGGGCCGTCTCGCTGTGCTTGGTGCCCTTTCTCTCTATCTCGACTTCATCAACCTCTTCCTCTATCTCCTTCGTTTCTTCGGCAGCAGCCGTGACTAAGACCCGAAGCTATTACAGTGAAATCATCCGACTTGGCCTGCCTATTCTGGTGGGCCAACTTGGTATGATAGTGACCGCATTCGCCGACAATATCATGGTGGGGCACTATTCCACCGAGGCGCTTGCCTCGGCCTCGTTTGTAAACGGCGTGTTCAACGTGGTCAACCTGTGCTGTATCGGATTCACCTATGGGCTTACGCCCCTCGTGGGCTCGCTATACGGTCGAGGCGAGCACCGCGCGATTGGCGGTCTTATGCGCAATGGCCTTGTGCTCAGCACTCTGTATAGCGCGCTCATCACTGCCGTGCTCGGGGTGCTGTATTTCTATGTGGATTGCCTGGGCCAGCCGGCCGAACTGCTCCCTCTTATCAGGCCATATTATCTCACGGCACTTGCGGGCATTGTGCCCGTATGCATATTTAATGTGTTTGCGCAGTGGAGCTATGGTGTCACCGACACCCGCTCGCCCATGTGGATTATTCTCGCCGCGAACGCTCTGAACATCGTCGGCAACTATGCCCTGATCTTCGGCCGATGGGGAATGCCCGAGATGGGTCTGACCGGTGCGGGCGTCTCCACTCTCGTGTCGCGCGTTCTGAGCGTTGGGGCTATTGTGGCAGTATTTGCTTTCGCATCCCGGGCGCGTGAGGCCCGGGCCGGGTTTGCAGCGTCGTGCCTGTCGAAGAGAGAACTTGCGCTCGTGTGGCGCACGGGTCTGCCCGTGAGTATGCAGATGACTTTCGAGAGCGGTTCGTTCTCCGTCGCCGCCATTATGTCGGGCTGGCTCGGAGCCATACCTCTGGCGGCGTTTCAGATTATAGTTATCACGGGTACCCTCGGTTTCTGTGTATATTATAGTCTTGGGGCCGCAATATCCGTAGTTGTGTCTAACGTGGCAGGCGGTGGCGACAATTCCGAGATGCGCCGTGCCGCGTGGCAAGGTTATCACGTGATGCTTGCCCTAATGGTGTGCTCATCGGTAGTATTCGCCGTGTGGGGCAGGGATATACTCGGGGTGTTTACCTCCGATGCCGCCGTGCTTGCGGCGGCCGCTGCTCTTATTTTTCCGCTTGTACTGTATCAGCTGGGCGATGCCACCCAGATTACGTTTGCCAACGCTCTTCGAGGCACCTCCCATGTGATGCCCATGCTGTGGATCGCCTTCGTGAGCTACGTGGTGGTGGGTATCCCCGCCACGTGGATTCTCGGCTTCCCGGCCGGTATGGGGCTATACGGTATTCTGTTGAGTTTCTCCGTGAGTCTTTTCGTGGCCGGAGCTCTGTTTCTGATTTTCTTTCTTCGCGCTACCCGAACTCCGCGATAGCGCGGAGAAACAGCGGACCGAAACGCGCGGTCTTTACCTCGCCTGCGCCTGATACTTCGCGGAACTCCTCCAGCGTGCGAGGGCGCTTCAATGCCATATCCTTGAGCGAGGCATCAGAGAAAATGAGGTAGGGGGGCATCTTGATGCGTGCAGCCTCGGCACGGCGCACGGCCTTAAGGCGTGTCAGCAGAGCTTCGGTTGTCGACGTGGGTGCCGGCGTTTCCTTGCGGCGCGAATCGCGTGCGGGCTTACGGTCGTCATACCGGGCCAGCATCACCTGCTCCTCGCCTCGCAGTACACGAAGCCCGAAGGGGGTGGGGCGCAACCTGTTACCGTCGTCATAGGCAACGTCGAGCAGCCCCAGCTGTATCATCTGCGAGATATAGTGGTTCCATTCTGCGGCACTCATGTCGGCTCCAGCTCCAAATGTGCGTATGCGGTCGAATCCGCGGCTGCGTATGTCGTGGCGCTGCGCGCCGCGCAGAATATCCCGCAGCATATAGGCGCCCACGCTGCAATCCGTCCGCAGCACTGCGCTCAGTGCTTTTTGCACCACTGTGGAGCCGTCGAAGCGTTCCGGAGCCGAGCGGCACACGTCGCAGTTGCCGCAGTCGTGGGTCTTCTCTTCATTGAAATAGCTCAGCAGCATTCGCCTGCGACACACGGCGGCATCCGCAAAGGCCTGCATTCTCGCCAGCTTTTCGGTGTTTATGCCACGTCTGGCGCTGTCGCTCTCGTCGATGAAGCGCCGCAATGCTATTGCATCTCCCACGCTGTGAAACATCACGGCCTCGGCAGGCAATCCGTCTCGGCCTGCTCGTCCGATTTCCTGATAATAGCTTTCAATGTTGGCCGGCATATTGTTGTGCACCACCCATCGTATGTTGCTCTTGTCGATACCCATGCCGAACGCCACCGTGGCGCACACTACGCTCACGTCGCCGTTGATGAATGCGCGTTGGGCCTCTTCGCGCGCTCCGGCAGGCATTCCTGCATGGTAGCAGGCGGCTTTAATTCCGGAAAGGCGCAGAGCCCGGGTCATGTTCTCGGCTTTTGAGCGACTCAGGCAATAGACAATACCGGAATCGTCCGGATACTTCTCCACAAGCTCGCGCACGCGGGCGATACGCCTCGCCTTGCCGGGATCTGGCCACACTTCGATGCTTATGTTGGGCCTGTCGAAGCTCCCGGTCCAGCGGAAAGGGTCGCGCAGCGCCAGCTGCTGCTCTATGTCGTCGCGTGTAAGGCGGTCCGCTGTTGCAGTCAGGGCTATCACGGGTATATCGGGCATCATGCGTTTGATGCCGGAAAGTTCCGTGTACACCGGCCTGAAATCGTGGCCCCACTGCGAAATACAGTGAGCTTCGTCGATAGCAATCAGATGTATGGGCAGCCACCGCGCCCATTTGTCCATATCTGCCACAAAACGCTCCGGCGAGGTGTACAGCAACTTCACTCGCCCCATGCGTGCATGCTCCAATGCCTCGCGGGTTTCAGCCTCCGGGCGGTTTGAGTGAATTGCAGCGGCAGGTATGCCGTTGGCCAGCAGTGCCGTCACCTGATCGTCCATTAGGGCGATGAGCGGCGAAATCACGATGCACAGCCCTTCGCCGAGGAGCGCGGGCAGCTGGTAGCACAGCGATTTCCCTCCGCCCGTGGGCATCAGCACCACGGCATCACGGCCGGATGCCACGGCGTCGATAATCTCGGCCTGTCCCGGCCGGAAACTGCTGTAGCCGTAGAAGCGCCTCAGCAGTGCGAGGGTGCGTGCGTGTCGTTCCGGATTCACTTTTTATGACACAGGCTGCTCCCCGCTTTGGCCACGATAAAGAAGGCCGCGAGGAATAGTACAATCATAGCCGAGCAGGGCACGTCTGTTGCGGCACCTGCAAATAGACCGGCCACTCCGGCCACCACGGCCACAGCCGCCGAAGTCCACACCATTGAAGAAAAGCGGCGGCAGAACACTTCGGCCGTCATCATGGGCAGCGACATCATCGACATCAGCAGCATCACCCCCACGAGACGGATGGTGAGCACTATGCACACGGCCACAAATACCGTCATCACATATGATATCATGCGTGCGGGCAGGCCTTGTACGCGCGCGAAATCGCGGTCGAACGCCACCGCCACTATCAGCTTGAATTTCCACGCGAAGAAAGCGCTCAGCACCAGGGCGAAGCTTGCGAATACTACAAGATCCGTAGCACTTATCGTAAGGATATTTCCGAAAAGGAAACTGTTGAGTTCGGGCACATAGCCCGGAGTCATGAACACGAACAGCACGCCCACGGCCATACCCAACGACCATACCACTGCTATGGCCGAGTCTTCACGCAGGCGTATCTTCTGCGACATCCATTCAACTCCGGCGCTCGATGCCACGGCAAACAGGGCCGCCATCAGCACAGGGCTCACGCCCAGGAAATATCCCAGGCCAAGGCCGCCGAAGCAGGCATGGGTCACGCCGCCGGCAATCGCCACGAGGCGACGCGAGATAATATAGCTGCCCACTACGGCTGCCGCGATGCTGATGAGCACCACCCCCGCCAGGGCATAACGGAAAAATGTGTAATCAAGATATTGCATCATCGTGTGTGTCGGTTTTCGCCCACAATCATGAGCAGTTCGTCGCGCACATCCGCAGGAAGCTCGATGCCGCGCAGCTGCAGGCTTCGGGCCCACGGGGCCACATCGTCGGGCAGCAGGGTGAGGAGCACCGAGCGGAACTCCTCGCTCTCGCTCTCGCTGTATTGCGCGGCATCGCGGCCCGCGTAAGCGTCGAGCTCTTCGTCGTCGAAATATTCGATTTTCTCCGACATGGCCGCGAGCAACGAGTCGCGTTCGCACACGGCATGCTGTCCGCAGCATTCATCGGCCACCACTGCCGGTGCTTCCTCGGATTTCCCGCTGTGTCGGCAATAAAGCTCATACAGCATGCACGCCGCGCCCACTGCCACTATAGCGCCAAGTATGATCAGAGCCACCTCCATCAGTTAGCCGCTTCTTCAATTTCAAATCCGGCCGCCCGCAGGTCTTCCCAATATTCGGGATATGACTTGGCCACGCACTCCGCACCGTCAAGAGTGATGCCCGATGCGAATACGGCCACAGGCGCGAGCGCCATAGCCATACGGTGGTCGCCGTGGGCATCAAACTCAGGCATCTCCATCACCGGCACGCGACGTCCGTCCCATTGCAGCGTGTCGCGGTTCACTTCGGCAACCACACCCACTTTCACAAGCTCCTCCACGAGCGCCTGCAGGCGGTCGCACTCCTTGTTCCTGAGCGCTCCCACTCCCGACAGCTCAAAAGGCATTCCCAGCAGGGATGCAGTTACGGCCAGAGCCGGAACAAGGTCGGGACACGGCGTGCAGTCCACGTCGAGCCTCGCGTGCATCTCGGGGTCGGCGCATAGCTGCGCCCCTTCTTCGTCGAAGGTGGTGACAACGCCCAGACGCGTGAAGATGTCGCACACGCAACGGTCGCCCTGTAGGCTATCCGGCGCGAGCCCCTTCAGCGTCACGAAGCCGGCGGTGAGAGCAGCTATTTCATACCAGAATGCGGCTGCGCTCCAGTCCTGCTCCACATCGTAGTGCTTAGGTGCTGAATATTTTCCGGGAGCGATGGCAATCTCATTACCCTCGCGTCGCGCATCGATTCCGCGGCGGCGCATCATGGCCAGCGTCATGTCTATATACGGCAGTGAGGGCTGGTTCCAGTCAATTTTTATATTTAGGCCGTTGCGCATAAAAGGCGCGGCCATGGCAAGAGCGGAAACGTATTGGGAGCTCGCACCGGCATCCACCGTGATTGCGCCCCCTTCGAGCTCGCGGCCGCGCACGGCTATGGTGTCGCCCTCGCGGATGATATCGGCTCCGAGGCTATTCAGAAGTCCCGCTAGCACGTCGTGCGGACGTTCAAAAAGCCTCTTGGAACCGGAGAGGCGCACATCCGTGCCGGGAGTGGCCGCCAGCAATGCCATTCCGAAGCGTAGCGCGGCTGCGCTGTCGCCGGCATCCACGCAGCCGCAGCGGGCATTAGCCACTCGCAGCATGGCATCCACGTCGTCGCAGCCGGCGGATTGCCGGGGGGAGGGAGTATCCGTAAAGGCGCTCATGGCGGCGGCGCGCACTCCCATGCTCTTGCTCGGAGGCAGGGTGAGCGTGGCGTCGAGTATCTCTTCGGGTGCTGAAATTTTTATTTTCATTTCGATAGGTTTTTCACAGCGTCGCGTATGTGGTCGAGGGCAGCCGTGAGCACGCAGCGGGGGGTGCCCACATTGAGGCGTGCGAAGCCTTTGCCTTGATGGCCGAACATCGTGCCGTCGTTGGCGGCGATGCGGGCGCCATTCACGAGCATGTCCATAAGTTTTTCCTGCTCCAGACCCAGCCCGTTGAAGTCGAGCCACAGCAGGAACGAAGCCTCGGGGCAAACCACCCGTACTCCCGGAATGTGCTGGTCCACATAGTCCATGGCATAGTCGATGTTGCGCTCCACATAGGCCATCATCTCGTCGAGCCAGCGTTCGCCGGCGGTATAGGCGGCCTCTGCACCTATAGTGCTGATCATCACCGGTGCCGAAAATTCGTTCACCTCCATCCAGCGGTAGAAGTCGCGGCGCAGATTTTCGCTCTTCACCACCATCCACGAGCTCACGAGGCCGGGGATATTGAATGTCTTGCTCGGAGCTCCCAGCATCACACCCACGGCGCGTGCATCGTCGCTCACGTCAAGAAACGGAATGTGCGGGCGTCCGTGAAGCACCAGATCACCGTGAATCTCGTCGCTCACAACCACCGTACCGGTCTCCCGGCACAACGCTGCCACGCGCGCCAGTGTAGGTGCGTCCCACTGTATGCCTATGGGATTGTGGGGGTTGCACAGGATCATCATGCGGGGTCTCTCGCGGCGCAGCAGGTCGGCCAGCCCGTCGAGATCCATGTGGTAGCTTTTTCCGTCGAAAATCAGCGGATTCTCCAGCACGCGGCGGTCGTTGCCCTCCACCACCATGCGGAAGGGGTGATA
>CAMWRI010000093.1 GCA_947176585.1 uncultured Porphyromonadaceae bacterium | reverse complement strand
ACTCTCCTTTTGTAGAAGGTGAAGACAACAGCCTGCTCGACGTGCTCATGAACGACGACTCCCCTATGGCCGATGCCGTCCTCAACCGCGAGTCGCTCAGCAACGAAGTGGACCGCGCCCTGCGCCAGCTCCACGAGCGCGAGCGCGAAATCCTGAAGATGTTCTTCGGCATCGGATGCCAGGAAATGACGCTTGAGGAAATCGGAGCCAAGTTCGATCTTACACGTGAGCGTGTGCGCCAGATCAAGGAAAAGGCTATCCGTAGGCTGAAGGGACAGAAGAGCCGTCTGCTCAAAGCATATCTGGGCGCCTGATTCATCCCCGGCTATCCCACCACGAAGCCTCCGAAATTCGGGGGCTTTGCTTTTTTTCATCTTTTTTTCTACCTTTGCACTACGATGGCCAGGAAGGAGGAAAATCCACAGGAAAGACGCATGGTGCTCGACCCCGAGAACGGCGATATGCTCACTGCGTGGCAGCTTGTCAAAGACACGAATCAATCGGTGTTTCTGACCGGCAAAGCCGGCACGGGCAAGAGCACGCTGCTGCGTTATATCACGCTGAACACGGCTAAGAAGCACGTGGTGCTCGCGCCCACGGGTATCGCGGCTATCAACGTGGGAGGCCAGACTCTCCACTCGTTTTTCCGCCTTCCGTTCAAACCCACGATGCCCGACGACCCCGACTTTGCCGTAAGAGTGCTCAAGCGGCGCATGCGCTACCCCCAGGCGCTCGTCAAGCTTATAAAAGAGCTAGAGCTGATAATTGTTGACGAGATTTCGATGGTGAGAGCCGATACCATCGACTTCATCGATAAAATCCTGAGGGTGTACAGCGGCGATATGCGCAGGCCCTTCGGCGGTAAGCAGCTGCTCATGGTGGGAGACGTTTTCCAGCTCGAGCCTGTGGTTAGCGCCGACGCCCGCGATATCATGGCACGCCACTATGGCACACCCTATTTCTTCAACGCCCAAGTGTTCAAAGACATGGCCATTGTGCCCATCGAACTGCGCAAGGTGTACCGCCAAACCGACTTATCCTTCGTGGACCTGCTCGACCGGGTGCGCGACGGTCACCCCACCCCGGAAGATCTGCGCACGATAAATGCCCGCGTGGTGTCGCGCGAGGAAGCCTACGGGGCCGGAAAAGACGGCGTGCCTCCTGTGACGATAGCCACGCGCCGCGATATTGTGGACAATATCAACACCGAACGCCTCGATGCACTCCCGGGCGGAGCGGCGTTGTTCCGAGGAGTGATCGAACGTGATTTCCCCGAGACATCGCTTCCCACCGACAAAGAGCTCACCCTTAAGATAGGAGCGCAGGTCATGTTTGTGCGCAATGATCCTGAACGACGATGGGTAAACGGCACCATCGGTATTGTGGAAGACTTGCCGGAAGACGGCGAACACGTGGGGGTGCGCACTCCCGATGGTCTGCTTCATGCCGTGGAACCTGAGCGCTGGAGCAACATCCGCTACGAGCTCGACGAGAAAACCCACAAGATAAATGAAGTGGAGCTGGGCAGTTTCACTCAATTCCCCCTGAAACTGGCATGGGCCATAACCGTACACAAGAGCCAGGGCATGACGTTCGACCGCGTTGTGCTCGACTTTGGCCGCGGAGCCTTTGCCGGAGGTCAGAGCTATGTGGCCCTGAGCCGCTGCCGCAGCCTGTCGGGAATCAGTCTGCTCAGCACGCTAGCCGACCGCGACATATATGTGCACCCGTCGGTGGTGGCTTTTGCCCGCAGCTTCAACAGCACCGAAATCATCGACAGCGCCATTGCGCAGGCCCGCGTAGACGCAGCTCTCGCAAGCGCGTCGCAGGCATTCGCCACGGGCGACATGCGTCGTGCCGTCGACTCTTTTGCCACCGCTGCCGAAGCGCGCCCGTCGCTGCTGCGCAGCCCGTCGGTGCGACGGCTCGTAGCTCTGCGTCTCGATATAATCCGGCGTCTTAAAGAAGATGCCGCCCGCGCGCAAGAGCTGCTGGAAGAAGCGCGCGCTCAGATGCGTACGCTTGCCGATGAATATGTGGCCATGGGCCGGCAATGCGAGGAGCAGAACATGGCCGAGGCTGCAATGGCCAACTACGACAAGGCACTCCGGTTGTGCCCGCTTCACTCCGGCGCTATGATGCGCAAAGGCACCCTGCTCCTCGACATGGGCGACCTTGACGGCGCAGAGTACTCGCTGCGCCGTGCGGCGGAGGCTGATGAAGCGGACCACGAAGCACTGCTCGCTCTGGCGCAGATGTACGAGGCCACTCATGCGCAGGCCGAAGCGCTTGACTGCTTGCTGAATGCCGTCGAGCGCTCGCCTGACGTTCCGCTGATTCACGACCGTCTGGCCGAACTTTACGATATCCTGGAAATGACTGAAGAGGCCGAACTGCACCGCTATCAGGCATCCCGATTAAGAAAAAAGAAAAAGAAATGAAAAACCACGGTTTCTTCCGCGCGATAGCTGCATCACCCGCTGTGCATATCGCCGACTGCAACGCTAATGCCGATGAGATAATCAAGATATTGCAGGACGTAGCTCCCGAGCATCCTGATCTGGTGGTATTCCCTGAAATGTGCGTAACGGGCTACACATGCGCCGATCTTTTCCATTCCACGACCCTGCTCCGGGGCGCGATGGACGCGCTGGAGAAGCTTGTGGCTGTATCTGCCGATATGGACGCCACGTTCATCGTGGGCATGCCGCTGGTTGAGGGCGGCACGCTCTACAACTGCGCTGTGGTGGTGGCCCGTGGCAAAGTGGCCGGCGTGGTTCCAAAAACATATATTCCCAACTACAACGAGTTCTACGAGAAACGCTGGTGGGCAGCCACTCCTACAGAGAACCGCACGATATCGCTGCTTGGGGAAGAAACTCCCTTCGGCGCCTCCCTGTTGTTCCTCGTGGGCGATACCACAGTGGGAGTTGAGATTTGCGAGGATCTATGGACGCCGGTGCCTCCCAGCTGCAACGCTGCCATGGCGGGCGCCGAAGTGTTGGTGAACCTCTCGGCCTCCGACGATCTCATCGGCAAATACGAATACCTGCGCGCGCTCATAACACAGCAATCCGCACGCTGCCTCTGCGGCTATATCTATGCGTCTGCCGGATATGGCGAATCGTCAACGGATCTCGTGTTCGACGCCAAGACCATTATCGCCGAGAAAGGTACTACCCTCGCATGCGGCAAGCGTTGGGTACACGGCTCGCAGTGGGTAGCGGCCGATATTGACCTCGAGGCAATCCGCCGTGACAGGTTGCACACCGGATCATTTCATGATTGCTTTAACCGCACGACCGAAGCACACTTCTACGAAACGTTCCATGCAGGTCCCGGTGCCGAGCGCGCTGAAGACGATGTGCTGCGTTTTCGCAACGTGGCTCCGCGGCCTTTCGTACCTGCCGATAGCTTGAGCCTGGATGCCAATTGCGACGAAATTATCAACATCCAGGTGGCCGCCTTATGCCGCCGCCTGGAGGCCACACACTGCAAGAGCCTCGTGGTAGGTATCAGCGGAGGCCTCGATTCCACGCTCGCCCTGCTTGTGGCCGTAGCCGCATTCGACAAGCTCGCTCTGCCGCGCACAGGCATAACGGGTGTAACCATGCCGGGCTTCGGCACCACATCGCGCACCCACGACAATGCTGTCGAACTGATGCGTCTGCTGGGGGTATCGATGCGCGAGATAAGCATCGTCCCGGCCGTGACGCAGCATTTCAGCGACATCGGCCACGACCCCCTCGTACACGATGTCACCTACGAAAATTCGCAGGCCCGCCAGCGCACCCTGCTGCTCATGGATATTGCCAATCAGACGGGCGGCATGGTACTGGGCACCGGCGACCTCTCGGAGCTGGCCCTGGGATGGGCCACCTACAATGGCGACCACATGTCGATGTACGGCGTGAACGCGGGCGTGCCCAAGACGCTCGTGGCACATCTCGTGCGATGGATGGCGCGCACCACCCACGACACAGATGCTGGAAAAATTCTCCTTGACATAGCCGACACCCCCATCTCCCCCGAGCTGCTGCCGCCTACAGCCGATGGCGAAATCGCACAGGTCACGGAAGACCTCGTGGGCCCATACCAATTGCATGACTTCTTCCTCTACTACACGCTGCGCTACGGCTTCTCGCCACGCCGTATCTATCTTCTTGCACGTAAGGCCCTTGGCGGCAGCTACGATGATGCCACAATCGTGAAATGGCTGCGCACGTTCTTCCGTCGCTTCTTCGCCCAGCAGTTCAAGCGCTCCTGCCTCCCCGACGGCCCCAAGGTGGGCTCCGTGTGTCTCTCGCCCCGCGGCGACTGGCGCATGCCTTCCGATGCCTCCGCAGCCGCATGGCTCGCTGAATGTGACGCGCTGAGTAGCAAATAAACCGGATTAATCTTCCATTTTAACAATCATCTGTCGTTTTAGTCAAAAAAACGACAGATGATTATACTTTTGCAAATGATAATTAATGGTTATATGAACTGTATCAAAAATCGTTCATACGTTCTTTCATTGCAACTGAGGATTGTATGGGCGACAGTATTGAAGTATTCCGATAGAATCAGGTGAGTATTGCCGTGGGAGTCTTTGCAGTCTCGACAGCACCCTCCCCGTGATGGGCTACACCGTCACCTACGCCGTGGGTAGCGCCTCCCTCATTCCTGCGGGCATGATTGTGGCACTTCTTGCTTAGCCCCCGCGGTATCACTCTTTTCTTCTTTGGGCTCCGCTTTATTGTGGCGGCGGAATAGATCGTCGAAGTCTCGCTTGAACATGATACCTACACCTTGCGTAGTGGCGGCGGAACGCAGATAATAGTTCTGGTCGTTGTAGCGGTTATAGGCTTTAAGGCGCCAGGTGCCGCGTCGGTTGAGCAAGTATTCGATATCAAAGTCGCCCACAAATTGGTTGGTGTTTAGCGACTTGTCGCGGTAGCCGAAGTTACCGTTGAATAGCAGTCGGTTGTTGAGCAGACGGCTCGAGAGCGCCACATCCACCTCCACATCGCTGAAGTCGCCGCGGTCGGAGCGCAGATTGGGCGCGATGGTCCAGTTGTCGCTTAGTTTGCCCAGCATACTGCTGAGCTGGCTCGATATGGTGGAGGAGGCAACGGAGAAAAGTTCATTGCCCTTCGTGGTACTCATATAATCGGGAGTATAGAAGCGGTTGAGAGCCAGCAGGTAGATAATCTGCCTGTTCATCATCTCTTCGGTGCTCACGATAGAGCGCACTTTGCGGTACACGTCGGAAGTAAGCGTGGGAAACCTCAGATCAAATGCGATGTCGGGCTGGCGCATGTCGCCGGTCACTTTCATGATGGCCTGCACCGGCACGTTGGTGCGGTTAAGGTCGCGATCCTGGAGGAACGACTCGTCAAGGTCGCTGAGATTGGCGTTCACGTTGTAAGCCGCCTCTATGTTGAGCTGCGCTGCGTATGGATCGCCGTGGAATGATATGCTGCTGCCTTCGTCGATGGTGAAGTCCTTGATAATGATGTCCTGCAAGGTAAAGTTATAACTGCCGCGGTCAAGAGTATAAGTGCCGAACATTCGCAGGTCGTTGTTGGCCGATCCATAGGTGAGACGCACGTTGCCGTTTCCGTAGGCCCTTATCTCATCACCTCCCACAGGGTCCATCACAAGCACGATACGCGCAGCCGGCGTGATATCCACCTTGAAGTCCATGTTGTAGTCGCTCTCCTCATCCTGCTCCATGCGTGCCATGCGGTCGCGATATTCAAGCACGGCTGCCGGAATCGTTTCCACTTCCACCACAGAATCCACAATCTCCACCGGTGTGCGGTCGCGGAATGTGATAAAGGAATATTCGTCGGCCTCCATCATATCGCTGAGCACGAATGTGAATGTAGAGCCTGCCGTGGTGGTCATGGTCACGTCGATATTCACCACTCCTGGCTCGCCGGAGATATGGGCTCCGCCGTTGCCGTATATGGTTCCGTACCAGTCTGGACTTTGTTTGGGTCCCACATTATAGCAAAGGAATTCGCGGGCATCGCGCAGCGTGAAGTCGAATGAAGGTTCCTTGAAGAACTTGTGACGCACCGTGCCGTCGAGGCGCGCGGTCTGGCCGCCGGTATCGCGGATCACGGCATCTTTCACATCTATGTTCCCGGGACGGAGGTGCACACTGTCGGAACAGAAATACGTAGTGTTGGTGAAATCAATTTTAAGCGAAAGCGAATCGGCGTAAATATCTCCCTCGAGATCTATATACTTGAATGTGCCGAAAAGCCGGGCGCGGCCCGAAGCATAGCCGTCTACGTCCGATGCGAAGGCCGACATGAACGGTTGCATGAATCCAACCCTCACTCTGTCGGCCAGGAATGTGATGTCGAGTTCTTCTGATGCCGGAGTGATCGAGCCGTTAATCGCGGAATGGCGTCCGTCGGGACCCGTAAGGTCGGCATTCAGCTCCACCGCCTTGGTTGCGTTGTTCCATGCGGCGCTTATGTCGGCATCGCCCAGGGTGCAGCGGTTATATCCTATGTCATCCACATGCAGCCATTCGCTGGTGAGCACCGGCGAGGAGCTGAGCAGCGCCCGGCCTTCGAATCTGCCTGTGGCAATACCGCTGAGCAGGGCTTTATCTATCTCAAGAGTCTCAAAGATGGGCAGCAGCGACACTTTACGGATGTTTATATCCAGAACCGGTTCAGAAGCGGCACATACCACGCCGTCCAGCTTCAACTGCTGCTCGCCGGCCTGCAACGCGAAATCGTCTATAGTGGCTACACCGTCGCTCCAGGCCACGTGCGATGGCAGAATCGACCACACATCGTCGCCGAAGTTGATTGAACCGGGATGCAGGTCCACATCGGCCGATATCCGGCCATCCGCACCACGCCCGAGGCGCGTGGACGCGCTAAGCGTGCCATTTAGCGGAATGCTTCTCTCGATTGTCCAATCCACGGCGGTGTTCACCACATCATCGGATGCCGAAACGTCGAGCACCGCCAGCATCGGGCCTTTCTTTGTGGGCATATGCGTGGTTGCGTAAACGGAAGCCCGCCCTTTAAAGCCGTCGGACGACGCGAAAAGTGCAGTGTTGTCGATTATCTTGTCGCCCTGCTGCAGATAAGGAGCGTCCAGCAGAATGTCGAGCTTTCGCACGACGCAATTCATGCTGCCGCTGATCTCGATCGGATGGATTATCTGCACCGGGAGCGCAAAGAAACGCGAGAGTTCATCTGCATTAGCGATGGCCAGTTCCCATCTGAAATCATTGCGGCAGCTATGCGTGCCGGCCGCTTCACCACCCAGGTTCAACGCAGGAAAAACGGAGGCGACAGACTCCCGCACGTCGGACACAAGCGATGACGGCCTGAAATGTCCCTGTATCGTTCCGTTAATATAATCGCTGTTCAGTTCGATTATTTCCGGACGGGTGGATAAGTCGCGCACTACCGACAAAGACTGCATGCGAAGTCCGCGTCCCTCGGCAACACTGCTGAAATCCACATTTTCGAGCGTGGCAAAACCCTGCACATCGTCGGCATTGTTTCCATCAAGAGCTGCGTCTACCGACGCACTGAGCGTATAGCCCTCGTATGTGCTGATCAGGCCCAGCCAATTAAGGTCAAGCCTATCCACCATTCCTTTAAGTGTCATGCTTTTATCAGCCCTGGATGCGAATTCAAGATGCGAGTTGAGATCCACTCGCACAGCTCTGTCGTCGATGTTCAGATCAATATCCGCGGTGCTTCCTGAGATATCCGCCACGGCATCTATACCGCCGCATTTCCGGCCGTTGAAATCCACAGAAGCATCCTGCAGAACCACTCTGCCGTCGAACCCTCCGCGCGACACATCACCCCGGGCTGTGATTCCGGCATTCACCGCTCCCAGACGGGCCACTCCGGCAAACCTACCGGCCTCCACCTCATCAAGCGTGGCCTCGGCGCGCACCTGTGCAGTTGCGAACGTATCAGCGCTGAAGGCCTCGGCCTCGGCCGTGATATTTCCCCCGGCGGTGGAAGCCTTCAGGGAAATGCGTGCATCGCTGCGAGCTCTCAATGATGCCGTTCCCTGCATACGCATCGTTCCTAAAACCGACAGCTTTGCCGGCAGTTTGTCATTTCGGTGCATAAATCGCTCCAGGTGATTGACGATGCGGGGCATGTCGGCGCGCACATCCAGCCTGGATATCCAGGCATTCTCGTCGGGCATACCTATTTTTATTATACCACCCTCAGCCTCCGCCACCATACTCTCGTCGAGAGTGTGCAGTCGCAACGAATCAAGCATGGCGGAATTTTTGTCTCCATGAGCATGGATTCGCGCCTCCACGCCTAAGTAGCTTTCGGAAAATGCCGGTACAAAAGCAGTAAGGTCCGGAAGGTATATCAACGACGCCTCCGCGGTATCTGTGGCGATGTGCCACGCGCGACGATTGCTCTCATAATCCGCATCCAGATTCAGCCTGGAATTCGGAAGTTCCATTTTAAGCGCTTCCACGCGTATGCCGGCGGCATCGTATCTGAATTGGCCTCCTGCCTGCTTGAGCTCAAAACCGCTGCGCTCCACCATCGCGGCGCGGTTGAGCTCCACATCCACCGCATCCTGCGACGCCAGCCGCAGGCAGGCATGTAGTTGCAGGCTGTCTATACGCACATGATTGGGGTCGAAGCGTCCTTGCTGTGGTTCCGGGCAGTCGAGCACATCATATGAAACACGTCCGTCCAGCAACGCAATTGTGGCTACTTTAATGCGGAAGTTCTTTTTTGTGCCGCTGTCGTTGCCTTTGAGGCGTCGGATAATTCCGGCAATGTTCAGCGGAGCATCCTTGCTATCCCTGTAAATATGCACATCGGGATGATCAACAAAGGCATAGTCAAATACCGTGCGACCTGTACGCAGGAAGTGATACAGTTCAAACCTTGCGCTGAGGCGCTCCACCGTAAGACACTCGCGGCCATTGTCATCGGCGACACTCACATCGCTGACATCCACTCTGTTGAATGGATGTATCGTCACACTGCCCACCGAGATGCGTGTGCCCAGCAGCTCCGAAAGCTCGCTTTGTGCCGCACGGCACAGGCGGGTTTGCGCCCAGGGCGTAGACAACAGCACGTACAACGCCACCGGCACCGCCACAACAAGCGACAGCACCGACAACAGCACAAGCCGCAGCGCACGCATCAGTTTTTTCATAATGTAAGTGCGAAATTACAATTTTTTCGCGACATATCAGCTATATAAACATCCTTACCTGCTGCCGTACATATCTTCGTAATACCGCTCGTAGGCGCCGGATGTGATATTTTCCATCCAGTCCTGATGGTCGAGATACCAGCGCACAGTTTTCTCGATTCCTTCTTCAAACTGCAGAGAAGGCTCCCATCCGAGCTCTCTTTGCAGTTTGCGCGAGTCGATGGCATAGCGCATATCATGGCCGGCGCGGTCAGTCACGTATGTGATAAGATGATCGCTGCATCCTTCCGGATTACCCAGCAGTCTGTCCACCGTCTTGATTATCACCTTTATAAGGTCGATATTCTTCCATTCATTGAAGCCCCCTATATTATACGTCTCTGCCACCTTCCCCTTATGGAATATGAGGTCGATAGCCCGCGCGTGGTCTTCCACGTAGAGCCAGTCGCGCACGTTCTCGCCCTTGCCGTAAACGGGCAGTTCCTTTCCCTTACGGATGTTGTTTATGAACAAAGGAATTAGCTTTTCAGGAAATTGATAAGGCCCGTAATTGTTGGAGCAGTTCGTAACAATCGTGGGCATTCCGTAAGTGTCGTGATAGGCACGCACGAAGTGGTCGCTCGCTGCTTTGGATGCCGAATAAGGCGAATGAGGGCGGTAAGGTGTGGTTTCCAGGAAGAATTCTTTTCCATATGCCTCATGACTTCCGGAGGAAGCGCGGGTGCTGAAGGGTGCCTCCACACCTTCGGGATGCGTGAGTTCGAGTGCACCGTACACCTCGTCGGTGCTGATATGATAAAACAGCTTGCCCTCGTATCTTTCCGGAAGGCTTTCCCAATATTCGCGTGCAGCCTGAAGCATACTGAGCGTTCCCATCACGTTTGTGCGGGCGAAGGTAAACGGGTCTTTAATCGAGCGGTCCACATGGCTTTCTGCAGCCAGATGGATGATTCCGTCCACTTCATTTTCTCGGATTATCGACCTCATGGCTTCGATATCGGCAATATCCGCCTTTACGAACTTGTAGTTCGGGGCTTAAGCGTTGACCGAAACATTTGCAACATTTCCCCCATAAGTGAGTTTAGCTCCATACCCGATGTGTCTATATTACACTAGTGCGCAGGCCGCCGAAAACCATTGTGTAGTTCG
>CAMWRI010000092.1 GCA_947176585.1 uncultured Porphyromonadaceae bacterium | reverse complement strand
CACATGACCACTTTGAAAACTTCCGTTCCTCCCTGCCGGTCGATGATTTTAATTATTGCTACGCCAGAATAGTCGAGTTGTTTGGTGAAAATCGAGCGGGCCGTTTCGGGAGCGAAAATCGCGCGTCCGTTGATGTCGAAAGCACAAATGTCGGCGGTTCGCCCCGGAAGTTGTATTTCAAGCGTTCCGTTGCTGAAATTCACGCGGCTGCTGCAGGTGACGGTGGTTTCGGCGATGCCACTGAGAATCTGCTCGCTGAAATTGATGTTTTCGTCAAACCATTGGGCGTTGGCCCGCAAAAGCCGGCTCACCTCGGCCTTCTGATAAGACGGTGCAGTTTTGTGTTCTTTCGGCCACTTCTGCCAGTCCGCCTCATAGGCATCTACGGTGGTGTCGATTACCGAGCAGGTGCGGTCGATCACTTCTTCAAGTTTTTCCGGATAGAATTCATTCCAGATATCGCGTACCACATCGTTGAACTCGCAGGATTTCATCATTTCCGGCAGCCAGTGTGCGCGAGCCCATTCGGGTAAGGAGTTGATGAGATAATCTTCCTTCTCGCTTGCGCTCAGAGATATGTCCCATAGCGGGCCGAAAGTCCACTTGGGTTCTTCCTCACTGCCATCCGCAGGCCGGTCGCGGTGGAAGTAGCAGCTGCCGTTGAAGCCGTCGTAGTCGTTGCAAATCTCGCGCACAATCATGTAGCGGGCGAGCGATGCGGCGTCGATTGCGTCCATCCATGGCGCATGTTCGTAGGTGGTGGAATATATCAGGTCGTTGAGCCGGGTCATTTCTTCCACGAGCCATTTTCTCTGTGCATCCGAGAGCACTTCGGGTGTCTTATGGGTGATTCTCAGCCTCAGCCCTTCTTTTTCCTGAATCACGATCTGGGCTTCATCCTTGTAGTTGTCGATTTCGAGTAGCCAGCCGTAGGGAATGGTTTCTTCGTCGGTGTTTTCATCATCCTGCTCATAAATGTCGAGGCGTCCGGAAGCAATTTTTACATTTTCCGTGAGGAAGTACAAGCCTATATATTCTCCATTGAGCACCACTTCCACAGGGAAGGTGTGCGGAGCCCACGCCATGCCCAGCTGACGGCCCATTTCGTAGCCTGCCACAAGGCCGGCTCCTTCCCAGTTGTAGTACTGCGAAATAAGGGAGTAATGCTTGTTTTTAGGAAGTCCGAAAAGCGAGGTCTTTTTGTCGAATTTGATTTTATATGGTTTTTTGGGAAGTTCCCAAGATGAGTTACCGCGTCCGCGGATTCCTATCGCCACAGGTTCGTCGCTGTTTCCCAGAGTGGCATCCTGAAAGTTTTCGCCTCCGTCAATGAATAAAGTGGCGGGAATGTATGTCTCTTTCTGGTCGATCGGAGTGTTGTTTTCGGTAGTGATATAGACCGTAGGGAGCGTGCCGGTCGCAGTAAGCTCAGGCTCCGGATTTTCCGGCTCCTGCGCTGCGGCGGTGATAAAAGTGAAAAGTGCAAAAATTAAGGATAGATATCTAAGCATATTGTTTTCAGATGTTGAGTTGATTGGCCAGCGTGATGCTGCGGGTGGGATATACGTGCTCGAGATTTTCCAGCACCTTGAGCGTGTCGATACCCTCGCGCAGAAGCACCACAAGATTAAGATTTGTGATGTTGCGCTCGTAGTCGTAGGTGAGGTAGAAGCTCTTGAGCTGGGCGCCGGCATTGTTGAGCGCAAGGCGATACGGCTCGATATTTGGAATGATCACGGTGGCGTCGATACGGATGATGCGCGAGTCGGCTCCCATGGAGGTGACGTGCTCGATACGCTCCACCTGCACCAGTACTATGAGTATGAGCACCGTGGCCACAATGCTGATCACGTAGAGCCCCACGCCCACGCCCATGCCGATGGCGGCCACCATCCAGATACCGGCGGCTGTGGTTAGGCCGCGCACGGAACCTTTCATCTGAATTATGGCTCCGGCGCCGAGGAAGCCCACGCCGCTTATCACCTGGGCGGCGATACGGCCGGGGTCGCCGTTCTTCAGGCCCAGATATTCCTGCGGCACATAGATCGACAGAATCATGGCCAGGGTGGCACCCATGCATATGAGAGAGAACGTGCGCACGCCGGCGGGTTGGCCCTTGCGCTTGCGCTGGATTCCCACGGCGCATCCCAGGAGCATGCTCAGCACCAGCTTGAACACGGCTCCGGCCGTGGTGACGTCGTCGCTCATCACGGCTTCGTAGATATCATAGAGGAAAGAGTACATGGAGGTGTGGTATTTAGAGGGTTATCCCAGCGTGAAGGTGCGACGCACTAGGCGGTAGTTGTCGGCAAACAGCTCCACGGTGTAATCGCCCGGAGTGAGAGCTGTGTTCACGTCCCAATAGATTGTGACACCGCCGATTTCCTCGCCGGCATACTCGATGGTGCGCTTTGCCGAACATGGCACGGAGCCACCCTCGAAGCTGAAATTGCCGCCGCCTTCGAGCAGCTGGCCGCTGGGCGATATGATGCGTACGTAGATGGTCTTTTCGCCCACGGGCGTGGAGTTGTTCTGCGGAATGGTGAAGGTGACCTTGAGCTGGGTGGCTTTCGCCACTTTTTTCTCGGCTTTGCCTTTTTTGTTGAGAGCCGTGAGCGATAGTCCCGTGACGTTGAGCTTCTCGGCCAGGGTCATGCGCTCGCTCAGCACTTCGTTGCGTCGGGAGGTCTCGGCCACCTGACTGTTGAGGCGCTGGTTCTGCGATTTTATTTCTTCATTTTCAGTGCGCAGGGCCTGATTTTCTTTGTTCAGGCGATCGATTTCCTCCACATAGTGGCGCAGGAGCCCGCGCAGGGTGTCGATTTCGCTGCGTAGCTTGGCGATCTCGGCCGAGCTCTTGCGGCGCTCGCTCTTGAGTTCGTTCTGGAGCTGTTCCACCTGCAGGCGTGCGGCTTCGTATTTTTCGGCGAGGGCGCGCTTCACGGAGTCGTCCTGGATGAACTGGCGGGAGTTCTCGAACTGCGCGAATTCGCGGTCGAGATTCTCGAAGTCCTGCTCCAGCTGCATCTGTTCCATATCGAGCTGCTGCTGCTCCACGAGCGCGCGCAGCTCTTCGCGTTCCTTGCTCTGCGACGATGCATTGTAGATCATCCACCCGCCCAGCCCGAGGGCGAGCACGGCCAGTACGATCACGGCAATCATTATTATCCGGTTCGACTTGCTGCGAGGACGGCGCACTTCCACCTCATCTATCTCGAAACCATCTTTGTCGGAAAAATTCTTATTTATGCTCATCTGTTGATAATTTACATACAAAATTAGGCAATATCGTCCTATGAAACAAATTTTGGTGAAAAATATGGCCCGATAAAGCCGGATATTGAAAAAAAACACTAATTTTGCAGCGTTAATCAACACCAATAATCAATTTCCTAAATAAGACTATTATGGCATACGTTATCACCGACATCTGCGTGGCTTGCGGCACCTGCCTGCCCGTTTGCCCCGTTGAGGCTATCTCTGAAGGCGAAATCTACCACATCGATCCCGATACCTGCATCGAGTGCGGCTCGTGCGCAGAAGTTTGCCCCACCGGCGCTATCAATCCCCCCGCATAAGGTAGTAAGCATATCATAACGAGGCGGCGCTTCCATTGGAGGCGCCGCCTTTATTTAGGCCGTATAATCAGTCGATAAAGCGGGATGTGAGGCCGCCGTAGGCATCGATGCGGCGGTCGCGCAGGAATGGCCACCAGCGGCGCACTTGCTCGGAGCGCGACAAGTCGATGTCGACAATGGCGAGGTCCTCGGCATCAGAAGGCGCGCGGTATAGGAATTCTCCCTGCGGGCCTGCCACGAAACTTGAGCCCCAGAATAATATACCACCCGTAGCCCCGGAGGGGTCGGGCTCGTGGCCCACGCGGTTCACGGTCACTACAGGCAGACCGTTGGCCACGGCATGTCCGCGCTGCACAGTAGTCCATGCCTCGCGCTGCCGCTCCTGCTCGTCGGGAGTGTCGCTGCTCTCCCAGCCTATGGCTGTGGGGTATATCAGCATGTCGGCTCCGGCGAGGGCCATAAGGCGGGCTGCCTCCGGATACCACTGGTCCCAGCACACAAGTACGCCCAGACGTCCCACCGATGTGTCGATGGGGCGGAAGCCCAGGTCGCCGGGCGTGAAATAGAATTTCTCATAATAGGCGGGGTCGTCGGGGATATGCATTTTACGGTAGTGGCCCGCCACGGAGCCATCGGAATCGAACACCACTGCCGTGTTGTGATACAATCCCGCGGCACGACGCTCGAAAAGCGAAGTCACCAGCACCACTTTGCATTCGCGCGCAAGTTGTGAATAGAACTCCATGGTTTCACTCCCGGGGGTTATATCCACGGCCAGGTCGCAGGTGTCCACGTTTTCTGTCTGGCAGAAGTAGAGCGAGTCGTGCAGTTCCCGGTTCACGATCAGGCGTGCTCCGCTTGCGGAGAGCGCGCGCACCGCCTCGGCTATGCGCTGGCGGTTTGTTGCGGCATCGGCGCAGTTGGCCTGCTGTATGATGCCCGTGCGAAGTATCTTACTCATTGGATGGAATGGCTTGTGAAGGTAATTGCATTGTGGCGCAGTGCAGCGAGCCGTGCTGCCGGATGAGCGCACGGCAGTCTACGGGTATTATTTCGTAGCCGTCGAAGGCCACGCGCATGGTGTCGCACGCCAGCCTGTCTTTTTGCGGCTGGCCGTAGACCGGCATCAGGATAGCGCCGTTCAATGGCAGAAAATTGGCATATGTGGCCGGAAGGCGTTCGCCGTCCTCGTCGTAAATGGCATCGGGCAGCGGCAGCTCAATAAGGTTGTAGGGTTGTCCGTCGCACGTGCGCAGTTCCTGAATCTGCATTTTCATGGCCTGCAGCTGATAAAAATGCTCGTCGGCGGGATCGTCGCAGGCTGTGTAGATGATGGTATCGCCGGGCGCGAAGCGCGCAAGGGTGTCCACATGGCTGTCTGTGTCGTCGCCGGCCAATGCACCGTAGTCGAGCCATAGCACGCGCCGGGCGCCAAGCGAGCGCTTGAGCTCGTCTTCAATCTGTGCACGGTTGAGGTCGCCGTTGCGGTTGGCCGACAGCAGGCAGGCCGATGTGGTAAGGATTGTGCCGCGTCCGTCGCTGTCGATGCTGCCGCCTTCGAGCACGAATCCCAGGCGGTTGTCGTAGGTGCCGGAAATGGCTCCGGAGGCAATAAGGCCGCGCGTGGCCATATTGTCGAGGCACGAGGCGAATTTCAATCCCCAGCCGTTGAAGCAGAAGTCGTGGAGAGTGGCGTTTCCTGCGCCGTCAATCGTGGTGATGGCGCCATAGTCGCGCGTCCAGGTGTCGTTGGTGTCGATATGCACAAAGTGCTTTCGCTCGTCGGGTATGTCGGCGAGCGCTTCGCGTGCCCCGTCGAGGTCCGGTCCTGCCACTATAACATGCGCTCTTGATGCTATCGCGCGGGCAAGGGCCGAGTAGCAGGCGTGCACCTCGGGCAGCATTCCGGCCCAGTCGGTGCGCTCGTGAGGCCATGCTATGAGCACAGCTTTTTGCGTCTCCCATTCAGCGGGGAGGCGGGTGGAGATGCCGGAGTTTTCAGGCTTCGTCGTCATAATCTGAGAGAATGTCCCACAAGCCGTTCTGCGAGTCCATGTATTCCTCGCAATAGTCCAGGAAGCCCCTTCGCTCGGTGCTTCCGTTTTCGCGACACCATTCGTGATAGAGAGCATGCAGCTCCTTATCGTCGGCAATGGCGCGCTTGAACTCGGCTTCGGCTATGTCCAGGCTGCCGGCTTGTTGCAGGATTTGTTCAAAATACTGCGTGATGTCGAAGTTGTCTTCCATAATTCCGCCAAATATAGGCAAAAAGCATCGTAGTCACGCAATTAAGATAGTTATTTAAAGTTAAAATCCGCACACCGGAGACCCGGAGCGCGGATTTTGTATCGTGTGAAGCAATCTGCCTTTTATTCGGCGACCACCTCGAAGGGGATTTCTACGCTCACTTCCTTGTGCAGGTTGATGGTGGCGGTGTAGTTGCCCACTTCCTTGACGGCCTTCTTGAGCTCGATGGCCTTGCGGTCGATTTCGTGGCCCAGCTTTTCGAGAGCCTCGGCAATCTGGATAGCGTTTACGGAGCCGAAGATGGTGCCGGTGGCGCTGGTCTTGGCGCCGATGGTGAGGCTTACGCCTTCCAGGCTTGCTGCCAGAGCCTCTGCATCGGCCTTGATCTTGGCGAGCTTGTGGGCGCGCTGGCGCTGGTTTTCTTCGAGAACCTTGAGAGCCGAAGGAGTGGCGACAACGGCCTTACCGGTGGGGATGAGGTAGTTGCGGCCGTATCCGTCTTTTACTTCCACGACGTCGTCCTTGTATCCAAGGCCGTGTACGTCTTCTTTGAGAATGATTTTCATATCAGGATTCCTTTAGCTTGTTTTTACTTCATCAAGTCGGTAACGTAGGGGAGCAGGGCGAGGTGGCGGGCACGCTTTACGGCCTGGGCCACGCGACGCTGGAACTTCAGCGAGGTGCCGGTGATGCGGCGGGGGAGGATTTTGCCCTGTTCGTTGAGGAACTTCTTGAGGAATTCGGGATCCTTGTAGTCGACGTACTTGATGCCGCTACGTTTGAAACGGCAGTATTTTTTCTTTTTAACGTCTACGCTCATGGGGGTGAGGTAGCGGATTTCGGATTGAGCTTGTGCCATGGTTTAGTCCTCCTTTGCTTCAGTGTTGGCTACTTCGGGTTTCTGTGCCTTGAGGTTGCGGCGCTTTGCAGCGTATTCGGCGGCGTACTTGTCCTGACGGAATGTGAGGAAGCGGAGCACGCGCTCGTCGCGACGATAGGCGGTTTCGAGTTTCTTTACCACTTCGGTGGGTGCGTCAAACTCGAGGAAGCAATAGAAGCCGGTGGACTTCTTCTGGATGGGATATGCGAGCTTGCGCAGGCCCCATTCTTCGGTGTTCACAATCTGCGCACCGTTGTCGGTGAGCACTTTGCTGAACTTTTCTACCGCTTCCTTCATCTGAACATCAGACAAAACGGGAGTTAAAATGAAAACGGTTTCGTAAAGCATTGGTTTACTTTAAGTTGGGTGAATGTTATGTTGCTGGCTATAAAAGCCGGGTGCAAAATTACAATTTTTTTGTTAAAGTCCCAAAAATATAGACGCTTTTTTGGAGCGTCAATTCAATACCACTCCGGGAAAACCTGCTACCGGTGCCGTGTAGGCACGGGCAAACTGTCGCAGGCGTGCCAGGGTATCGGGGCGGGGACTGCGGTGGCTTGACGACATGGGGAGAGATGTTGAGGATTTGAGATGCGCACTTACGCCGGGAGTAGAGGTTTTGCTCATAGGCAATACATGTGATGAAGGGGTTAGGAGACGTGTTTGATTGTTACGTCTTACTAACGCCGCGATTCGTGATTTATTGCGTGGTGCGGAAGAAAAATGTTAATAAATTATATTTATATTGTGTGGTCCGATTTTTTTGATTAATTTTGCATCCGGAAAATCGCCCCCGGAGGGCGCGAGGTGTTCCACAAGGTACAATCTAATAAAAAATTAATCCATCCCGCCTATTGCACACAGCTACTCTAAACCAATAAAAACAAGATTAGAATGCTATCATTAAAGACGTTGACCGACGATATGCTGGTCGCATCTTACGCACAAGGCAATAACGAGGCTTTTGACGAACTGCTTGCACGCCACCAGGCGCGCATCTACAATTATATACTCATGATGGTGAAAGACGAGGATGTGGCCAACGACATCTTTCAGGATACTTTCGCCAAGGTGGTGACCACCGTGAAGCAGGGACGCTACACCGAGAGCGGCCGCTTCGCCGCATGGCTCACCCGCATAGCGCGCAATCTGATCATCGACATGTTCCGACAGGAGAAAAGTCAGGCCACGGTGTCGACCGATGCATCAGAAGTCGATATCCTCAACCGCCGCGAATTCAGCGACGGCACAATCGAGGATGATATCGTGGACCTCCAGATCCGCGACGATGTGCGCTCGCTTCTCCGTCAATTGCCCCAGAACCAGCGTGAGGTGCTCGTGATGCGATATTATCGCAATCTCAGCTTCAAGGAAATTGCCGCAGCCACAGGCGTGAGCATCAACACAGCTCTCGGCCGCGTGCGCTATGCCATCATGAACATGCGCCGCATGGCTGCCGAACGGAATATCGAACTTACCCGGTAAGATTCGTAACTCTACATGGAACAAATCACTCACTATATCACGCGGATAGCCGATACCCTGGGCGGGTATCCGCTTTTTTTTCTGCTCATTGGCGGCGGCCTGTATCTGTTTCTCAGTTCGGGCATGGTGTCGCTGAGGCGTCTGCCGCATGCTGTGCGCGAGTTGCGTCGCAAAGGCTCGGCCGACGGCAGCGGACAGATAAGCTCCGCACAGGCCCTGGCCTCCACCATAGGAGCCACAGTGGGCCTGGGCAGCATAGCCGGTGTGGCCATAGCCCTGGTGCTTGGAGGTCCCGGCGCCATTTTCTGGATGTGGGTGAGCGCGATGCTGGGCATGTGCACAAAGTATCACGAGGGAGTGCTCACCACCATGTTCAAGGGACGCGATGATCACGGCGTGCCCCAGGGTGGCACGATGCACATAATCGAGCGCGGTCTGGGCCCCCGGTGGACGCCGCTTGCCAAGTTCTTTGCCATAGCCGGTATGTTCGGAACGCTGTGTATCATGAATGCCAATCAGCTGACTGAGGCGTGCATGAGCACCTTCACCACGCCGGAGGGTGTGGCCTCGAGCGGCGTGCTCTCCACGGTGGGAGGCGCGCTGGGCCTGGGAAATGACCAGGCTTTCAAGCTGCTTTTCGGTTGCGCCGTGTGCGTGGTCGTGGCTCTGGTGATATTCGGAGGCATCCGCCGAATCGCCACGGTGGCCTCGGTGCTGGTGCCTTTCATGGTGGGACTCTACTTTGTGATGGTGCTGTATATCATCCTCACCAATATCCATGGCGTGCCTGCCGTAGTGGGCCGTATTTTCAGAGAGGCTTTCAGTCTGCGGGCCGGTTTCGGTGCCTTCATAGGCATCGCTATAATCGGAGCGCGCCGCGCGGCGCTCGTGAATGACGCCGGTATAGGCACCGCCACGCTGATGCATGGTGCCTCGCGCAACGAGAATCCGGTGCGCGAAGGCTTAATCGCCATGCTCGGTCCGAGTATCGACAGCGGCCTCGTGTGCACCCTCACCGCCATTGCTATCCTGCTTTGCGGCAATATCGACGTGGATGGCGTGCAGGGCCTGCAGGTGGCCGTGGGCGCTTTCAGCAACGCCATACCCGGAGGCGAATATCTGCTCATGCTCGTGGTGGCCTGCTTCGCTCTTTCGTCGATGTTCAGCTACTCGTTCTACGGCAGCACGTGCGCCTCATACCTTTTCGGCAGCCGTGCGGCCGTGTGGTACAGGCTTGTGTTCATCCTGTCGATGGTGCTGTTTGCCATGATACCGCTTGAGGCAGCCGTGGGTGTGTGCGACCTGTTCTATGCTCTGATGGCTTTCGCCACCATGACCACCGTGATAATACTGAGCGGCCACGTGCGCCGCGCCACGAGGGCATATTTCGCTAAAGAATCAGAAAAATAACCGTTATGCTTAATTATATCGTTTGGGATGCCAGCCCCGAAATCATCACCTGGCCCATAACCGTGCGCTGGTACGGATTGATGTTTGCGATAGGTTTCTGGATAGGTTTCAACGTGGTGGCACGCATGTTCCGCCACGAGGGTGCGCCAGAAAAGTGGATGAGTTCGCTGCTTATTTATGTAGCCGTGGCCACGGTAGTGGGTGCACGTCTGGGGCATGTGTTCTTTTATCAGTGGGATTACTATTCGCAGCACCCCCTGAAGATTCTTGCCACATGGGAAGGCGGACTCGCCAGTCATGGAGGCGCCATAGGCATAATCGTGGCAGTGCTACTCTACAGCCGCTTCGTGACGCACCGCAGTGCATTATGGACTTTCGACCGTCTCACGGTGGCCATACCTCTCGTGGGTGGTCTTATCCGCATAGGCAATCTTATGAACAGCGAGATATTCGGCCATGCCACCACGCTGCCTTGGGGCTTCATGTTTCCGCGATCTGAGGAGTGGCATGTTTTCTATGAGGGTGTGGCCTGCCATCCCACGCAAATCTACGAAGCCTTCACGTATTTCGCCATATTCGGCCTGATGATGTGGATGTACTGGAAGCGCAATGCGGGCGAGCGTCCGGGTCTGCTGTTCGGCACTTTCCTTGTGGGTGTCTTCGGCTCCCGCTTCTTCGTGGAGTTCATCAAGAATCCGCAGGTGTCGTTCGAGACTTCCATGACCCTGAATATGGGACAGTGCCTGAGTATTCCCTTCGTGCTCCTGGGGGTATGGCTCATCGTGCGCGCCATGCGTCGCCCGCGCCTCGATCTCAAGTATCCGAACCATTGGGCTCCGGAACCCTCGGCTAAAAAATAAATCTTTATTTTTTAATAATCTCGCGCACTACAGGCTCCATAGC
>CAMWRI010000091.1 GCA_947176585.1 uncultured Porphyromonadaceae bacterium | reverse complement strand
GCCTCCGGCAAGAGCGATGAGCACGCCCTGCCACATAAACACGGCGCGCGCCGTGCCCCGAGTGGCACCCAGCGCCCGCAGCGTGGCCATATTATCGCGCTTCTCGATCACGAGCAGCGACAGCGTAGACACTATGTTGAATGCCGCCACCGCGAGGATACACACCAGCATGGCAAAGGTGAGCCACTTCTCTATGGCGATCATGCGGAACGACTGTTCGTTCTGGCGTTCGCGGGTGAGCACCCTGTACTGCGGGCCCAGCGTGCGCGCCAGCTCCGCGGCCACCGCCCCGGCAGAAACCCCCGGAGCCACGGCGGCCTCTATGGCCGAAGCCTCGCCCGCACCGCGCTGAAGCAAATTACGGGCGGTGGCTATGGGCATCACTATGCGGTCGGCATCATATTCCGGCCGTTCAGTCTGCCACACCGACAGCACAGCAAGCGAATCGGCCCGGAAAGCCGCCGCCGGATTAGCCGGATTGATACGGCCCAGACGCCGCGGCACATACACCGCCACCTCGCTGCCAAGCTGCGGCCTCACGCCAAGCCCCACGGCCACGCCGGCCGAGAGATTCGCCGGAGCCATACCGGCCACAGTGTCGAGCGTGTAGCACCCGTCCACCACTATACTGTCCATGTCGATGACCCTGCCGAAGCCCTCGCCCACGCCCTTTATGCGCACCGGCAACTGCGCACCGGCGCTCACCGCCAGCGCGCGCTCGTCCAGAACCGCCACAGCGGCCTCCATCCGCGGCATCGCCTCCAGAACCCCGGCCAGCGAATCGGCATCAGCAGGAAGCACCGCGCCGGCCGCAGGCTCGATGCGCAGTGCCGCGTCGAAGCGTCCCATCTGGCTCGCAGCCAGCGAAGAGAAGCCGTTGAACACGCTAAGCACCACCACAATAGCCATCACGGCCACGGCCACACCACCCACGGCCACGGCGCAAATCACATTGACGGCGGCGTGGCTCTTGCGCGACAGCAGGTATCGGCGGGCTATGTCGAGGGCGAGCAAACCTTATTTCTGGAGCAGGTGGTCGATATTTTCGATATAATCGAGAGAGTCGTCGAGCAGGAATGTGAGCTCAGGCGTCTTGCGCAGCTGGAAGCGCACACGCTGCGCCAGTTCATAGCGTACCGTGCGCGCGCTTGCATTTATACTCTCCAGCATTGCCACACCCTTATCGGCAGGGAACACCGAGAGATACACACGGGCAATGCTCAGGTCGGGCGACACGCGCACAGCCGTCACCGTCACCAGCGTACCGTGCGTCTTGGCCGTCTGCAGGCGGAAAATTTCGCTCAATTCCTTCTGAAGCAGTCTTGCTATTTTAGCTTGTCGAGTTGATTCCATAAACTTGAATTTTGTTTGAGGTTGTACCTATACAACGTAAACGAAGCAAAGATAGTTATAATTTCTCAAAAAAAAGAGTTGCGGCTCAAAAAGCGTTGCGGAAACCTCACCTTGAATCTGCTGCGGCAATGCGGCGGGAGCGGAGGAGGATGGCGGCGGTGGCGAGGATGGTGCCGGTCCAGTCGGCGAGGGCGTCGAGGGGGTCGGCGGTACGGGGGGTGGCTGAGGCTTGCTGGAGCTGCTCGGTGAGTATGCCGAAGGCCATGACCCACAGGGCGGCGAGGAGCATGGAACGGGGCGAGAGGGGGAGGCGCGCACGGAGGCGGTCGAAGGCCACGCACAGCATGAGGCCGGCCATCATGCAGGCGTGCACTACCTTGTCGGCGCCTTCGAAGAGCATCACGCGGGGTGCCTCGGGCGGTGTGGGTGTGAGCACGAGGTACAGGATGAGGAGGATGCAGATGCCTGTGGCTATGGGTTTCATCAGAAGGCTACGTAGGTGGCGGGGTCGAGGGGTACGCCGTTATGCCACAGCTCGAAGCTCACTGTGCCTCCTGCGGCGGGGGCTGTGCCGATGCGTGCTCCGGTGGCTGGTGTGGCGCCGCGGGCGGTGAAGATGTCGGCGAGGCCGCTGTATACGCTCACGAATTCGTTGGGGTGCTGTATCACCACGGTGTAGAGGCCGCGGGTGTCGGGCGTGGCCATCACCACGGTGCCGCGGTAGATGGCGTCTATGCCTTGATTGCGGGCGCAGATCAGCTGCACGGCTGTGCCGTCGGCTCCGGGCTGCGCTTCGGCTCCGGGCGCGGGGCTGTAGAATGCCATGCCGTCGGCGGCGATGGGAGCGAGCACGGAGAGCTTGTAGCGCTGGTTGCTCTCGAATTTCTGCACGAAGGCGCGTTCGGCGTCGGAGGCCGGCAGGAGGGTGTCGGCTACGGCGGGCAGCAGGGTGTGCGATGCGCGGGCGGAGTCGGGGTCGGTGGTGCCGTCGAGGATGGCGCGCATGTCGGCCATGTAGCGTGCGTCGAGCTGCATGCGTCGGGTGAGGGAGTCGAGTCGCAGGGTGGTTTCGATGTAGCGTGCGCGCATGTCGCCGGGCAGTGTGCCGGGCAGGAGGGCGCGCAGGGGGGTGAAGGCCATGACCACGTAGATGAGGGCCGACACGGCGGCTATGGCCAGCGCGAGGAGCAGGAATGCCTGGCGATGGGAGAACCGCACGCTCCACACGCGGGAGAATGCGGCTTCGTTGACGTAGTCGAGGCGGCGCCTGGCGGGTGCATGGGCGTCGGGTGGCGCCAGGGGGCCGCTCGTGCGTATGATGCGTGGAAACAGTTTTTTCAGGTTCATGCCGCAAAGTTAATCATTTTTTCGCCTTTTCAGCGCACCCGAATACAAACTTACTGCGCGACCGGCTCACTTTTTTTGAAGCGGGCGAGGAAAAAAATCGTAACTTTGCGGCGTTATAAATACGATAAACAGATATGAGCACGAAAATCACTGAGCATGTGCATTATATAGGGGTGAACGACCGCACGACGCAGTTGTTTGAGGCTATGTGGCCGCTGCCTCTTGGGGTGAGCTATAATTCTTACCTGGTGACGGGTTCGCGAGGTGTGGCCGTGGTGGACGGCGTGGAGCTGTCGCATGCGGCGGAGCAGATCCGGGCCATCAAGGAGATTCTGGGACCCTACCGCAGGCCTGACTATCTGATCATCAACCATATGGAGCCAGACCACTCGGGCGGTATCGCGATGCTGCGCGCTGAGTGGCCGGAGCTTAAAATCACGGGCAATGCCACTACGCTGAAGATGGTGAAGGGTTTCTACGGCCTGGCGGGCGAGGAGCTCGCCGTGAAAGACGGCGACACGCTTGACCTGGGCGGCGCTACGCTGCGCTTCACGCTCACTCCCATGGTGCACTGGCCGGAGACGATGATGACGCTGCTGGAGGAGGAAGGCGTGCTGCTGAGCGGCGATGCCTTCGGATGCTTCGGGGCTCTGAACGGCGCTGTGCTGGACCGGGATATGGACACGGAGCGGTATTTTCCCGAGATGGTGCGCTACTATGGTTGCATCGTGGGTCGCTACGGGCAGTTTGTGCAGCGGGCACTGGCGCGCCTGAAAGGGGTGGATATCAGGATACTGTGCTCCACGCACGGGCCTGTGTGGACGGAGCGCGCCGGGGAGGTGATCGACCTCTACGACCGCCTGAGCCGCTATGAGCCTCTGGACGATGGAGTGACGGTGGTGTACGGCTCGATGTATGGCCACACGGAGCGCATGGCCGAGGCTATCGCCGGGGAGCTGGCGCGGCAGGGCGTGCGGCGCATAAGCATGCTCAACGCGGCGGTGACGGGCGACGACCGCATTATAGCCGAGGCTTTCACGCACAAGGGGCTGGTGGTGGCGGCGCCCACCTACAGCGACGGACTTTTCCCGCCCGTGGAGCGGGCGCTGCGTGCCCTTGCCGTGCGCAAGCTGAGCGGCCGCCGGGTGCTCCTTGCGGGCAGCCACAGCTGGGCGCACCAGGCCGTGAAGGTGATGGGCTCGCTGCTGGAAGGTTGCGACGTGGTGCAGCCGGCAGAGCCGGTGACGGCGCTTCAGGCGCCCGGCGAGGCTGAGCTGGAGGCTTGCCGCGAGGCCGCACGAGCGCTGGCACGGGCGCTGCGCGATTAGACCCTGTTTTTAACAAAAATTGGGGAACAGGGTCTGAGATTTGGTGCGAGAGCATGTTTTTTGTAACTTTGCGAGTTAAATCACATTTTGCCTAATGAACATAGCTATCGTTGGAGCCGGCGGTGCTGTCGGACAGGAACTTTTGAGGGTGCTCGACGAGCAGAATTTCCCGGTGGACGAGCTGCGCCTCTTCGGGCGCGCCACCAGCGCCGGAACGCGCTACGGTTTCCGCGGACGTGAGGTCACGGTGGAGGCTCTGGAGGAGGGTGATGCCTTCCGCGGCATCGACTTTGCTTTCGTGAGCGCCGGCGCGGGAGTATCGGAGCATTTCGCCGATACGATCACGCGCCACGGCGCGCTGATGATCGACAACAGCAGCGCCTTCCGCATGCACCCCGATGTGCCCCTGGTGGTGCCCGAAGTGAACGGCGCCGATGCGATGCACGCTCCCCGCGGCATCATAGCCAATCCCAACTGCACCACCATACAGATGGTGGTGACGCTCAAGCCGCTGCACGATATCTCGCCGCTGCGGCGCGTGCATGTGGCCACCTATCAGGCGGCAAGCGGCGCGGGCCTGCCTGCCATGCAGGAGCTCGTGGACCAGCACCGGGCCATCGCTGCGGGCGAGCAGCCGCGGGTGGAGCACTTTGCCCATCAGCTGGCCGACAATGTGATTCCACACATCGACGTATTCCAGGACAACGACTACACCAAGGAGGAGATGAAGATGCACCTGGAGACGAAGAAGATAATGCACGCCCCAGGGCTGGAGGTGAGCGCCACCTGCGTGCGCGTGCCCGTGATGCGCGCCCACAGCGAGGCAATCTGGGCCTCGACGGAGCGCCCGCTGGGCGTGGCCGCCGCGCTCGAGGCGTGGCGCCGCGCGCCGGGCGTGGTGGTGGTGGAGGAAGGCTATCCCATGCCGCTGCATGCCGCCGGCACGGATCCCGTGATGGTGGGCCGCGTGCGCGAGGATCTGGCCGATCCCTGCGGACTTGCCTACTGGTGCGTGGCCGACCAGATCAAGAAGGGCGCAGCCCTGAACGCCGTGCAGATAGCGCAGTATATCCTCGACCACAAATAGCCCCCCACGAGCCCGAGCCATGCCCGCCGCCCCGCTCATAACCAATCCCGTGGCCATCTTCTCGGTGGTGCTGGTGATCATCCTGCTGGCTCCGCTGCTGCTGAGCCGGCTCAAGGTGCCCCATATCGTGGGCATGATCGTGGCCGGCGTGGTGGTGGGACCCTATGGCTTCAACGTGCTCGACAATGATTCGAGCTTTGCCATCTTCGGACAGGTGGGCCTGCTCTACCTGATGTTTCTGGCGGGCCTGGAAATCGACATGTATCACCTGCGGCTCAATCTGCGCCGCGGGCTGCTCTTCGGGGTGCTCACGCTGCTGCTGCCGCTGGTGCTGGGCGTGGTGAGCTCCATAGTGCTGCTGCGGCTCGACGTGGCCACGTCGCTGCTGCTTGGTGCCATGTATGCCTCCCACACGCTCATCAGTTATCCCGTGGCGGCGCGATTCGGCATTACAAAGGCCGCGCCGGTGCTGGTGGCCATCGTGGGCACCATCATAGCCGTGGCCGGCGCCCTGCTTGTGATGGCAGGGGTGGTGAGCGTGTGCCGCGACGGCGAGTTCGACGCCCTTTCGATGCTCGGGCTGCTGGCACGCATAGCCGTGTGGACGGCGGTGCTGCTCTACAGCCTGCCGCGCCTCACGCGCCGCTTCTTCAAGAGCTACGGCGATAAGGTGATGCAATACGTCTTCGTGATGGTGCTGGTGTTTCTATCGGCGTGGAGCGCACAGCTCATAGGCCTCGAGGGCGTGCTGGGAGCCTTTGCCGCCGGCCTCATCCTCAACCGCTATGTGCCCGCCGCATCGCCGCTGATGAACTCGATAGAATTCGTGGGCAACGCCCTGTTTATCCCCTATTTCCTGATCAGCGTGGGCATGATGATAAACGTGGGCGTGCTGCTCAACGCCGACACTCTCGCCGTGGCCGGCATCATGCTGGTGGTGGCCCTTGCGGGCAAGTGGCTTCCGGCCTACATCACGCGCCGCGTGTACGGCTACGGAGCCGCCGGCGGTAGCGTGCTCTTCGGCCTCACCTGCGCCCACACAGCCGTGGCTCTGGCCGTGGTGACCGTGGGCTACAACATGGGGCTGCTCGATGTGCGGGTGCTCAACAGCACCGTGCTGGTGATACTCGTGACCTGCGCCATAGCGCCCGTGATCACGGCCCGCGCCGCCGCCCGCGTGAAAATCGCCATGCTCGAGGAGGAAGACGCCACCGACAGGCCCCTGCGCCACAACCGCACGCTCATCCCCGTGGCCAATCCCCTAACGGTCCCTTCGCTGGTGGAGATGGCCGTGCTGATGCGCAACGACCGCGGAAGCCACGAATTCATGGCCCTGCACGTGCGTGCCGACAACGACCCGCAGAGCAAGCGCCTCTCGGCCGTGGCCCTCGACACCGCCTGCCGCGCCGGTGCCGCCATGGACCAGCACGTGGAGCCTCTGGAACGCTACGACCTCAATGCCATCACCGGTATGGTGAACGTGATCGAGGAGCGCGACATCAGCGAGGTGATCCTGGGCATGCACCGCCGCGTCGGAGTGATCGACTCGTTCTTCGGCTCCAAAGTGGACCAATTGCTGCGCGCCACAAACCGCATGGTGATTATCCCCCGCTGCTACATCCCGGCAAATACGCTCACGCGTATCGTGGTGCGCGTGCCCGCCGGAGCGCAGTACGAGACGGGATTCAGCCGCTGGGTGCGCTGCCTGGCCCGCCTCACCCATCAGTTGGGCTGCCGCATTATCTTCTGCTGCCCCGGAGCCGTGCAGCCCCTCATCCGGGGCGTGCTATACCAGGCCAACTACGGCGTGCGCTGCGAATTCCGCACGGCCGAGACCTGGGACGACTTCATCCCCATGGCCGGCCGCGTGCTGCCCGACGACCTCTTTGTGGTCATAGGCGCGCGCGCCAATTCCGTGAGCCACGACTCAGATATGGTGCACCTGCCCGAATTCCTCCAGCGCTACTTCGCCAGCAACAACCTCATGGTAATCTACCCCGAGCAGTTCGGCGAAGCCCCGGCGCTCACCTCGTTTGTTGACCCCATGTGGAGCGACGCCGGCTCCTCGCCATCCGCCATCCCCGGCCGCCTGCGACGCCTGCTGCGCCGCCTGCGCCGGAAATGATGTTCCTCCAATACCTCCAATAATTCCAATAACTCCAATAATTCTAATCCAATGAAAAAGACCCTGTTGCTTTTGCTGGCCCTCGTGGCTGCCATGAGCGCGTCGGCCCAGTGGGGCGGACGCACCATCACCGACACCATCCACAGCCGCATCCTGGGCGTGCCCCGCGCCGTGAACGTGTACCTGCCCCGCAGCTTCCGGGCCGACACCGCACGCACCTATCCCGTGCTCTACCTGCTCCATGGCATGCACGGCGACAACGGCTCCTGGGAATGGATGCAGGCATCGCAGGTGCTCGACCGCCTCATCAACTCCGGCGAGGCCGACGAAATGGTGGTGGTGACTCCCCACGCCGGCGGCAATCCCGCCCTGGAGCAGAACGGCTACTTCAACGTAAAAGACTGGCTTTACGAGGATTTCTTCTTCCAGGAGCTCATGCCCGAGATTGAGAAGCGCTACCGCGCCGGCGGCAGCCGCGACCTCCGTGCCGTGGCAGGATTCTCTATGGGCGGCGGCGGTGCCACGGCATACGCCCAGCGCCACCCCGACGCATTCTGCGCAGCCTATGCCATGAGCGCCCTCATGGACATCCCCGACAACGGCGCAGCCGTGCCCGCCCAGCGTCCCGACGACCTTATCGACCGCCTCACCCGCTCGGTACAGGCTAATTCGTGCACCAATTTCGTGACCAACGCCGATGAAGCCACGCGCAACGCACTGCGCTCGGTGCAGTGGTTCGTGGACTGCGGCGACGACGACTTCCTGCTCGACCGCAACCTCGAATTCTTCCACGCCATGCGCGCAGCCGGCATTCCCCTGCAGCTGCGCGTGCGCGACGGCGGCCACGACGGCGAATACTGGCACACGGCGCTCTACACCTGCCTGCCCTTCGTGTCGCGCGCATTCTCGGCAAATAAATAATTAAAGCTCGCGCAGAGGCGCAGAGTGATAAAAACCATGCCGCCGCCGGGATTATTATAAGATTGATGAATAAACGCTTGTCAATATTTGCAGCCGTGCTGCTCACCGCCATGCTGCTGCCCTGCGGGGCGGCGGCACGCAAGCAGCAGCGCACGCTCGACAATCCCGGCAGCGCCCGCGAGCCCTACTACACCGGCTTCTACTGGCGCATCGACGAGGATGGCGACACAGTGGCCGTGATGGCCCTGCGGGGTATCACGGTGTATCCCCCCCTCAAGTTCAAGAACAAGAAGGAGGAAAAATTCTACTGGCGCACAGTGCGCGACGTCAAGCTCACCCTCCCCTACGCCAAACTCATCGCCGAGACCCTGATCGAAACCTACGAATACATCGAGACCTTCCCCACCCAGAAAGAGCGCGAAGACTATCTCAAGCGCATGGAAAAATCCCTGTTCGAGCAATACAAGCCCGTGCTGCGCCGCTTCTCCCGCTCCCAGGCCCGCGTGCTCGTAAAGCTCATCCAGCGCGAGACCCACCAGAGCAGCTACGACATCATACGCGCCTTCCTGGGCTCCTTCCGCGCCGGCTTCTGGCAAGGCTTCGGCAAGCTCTTCGGCGTGAGTCTCAAGGCCGACTACAACCCCGCCGCCAACCGCGAAGACGGCATCATAGAGCGCGTGGCGCGAGGCGTGGAGGAGGGCACCATAGCATGAGCCCCGCACCCCGCCGCAGCTTGCTCGACAGCTACAACGCCTGGCTCATGCTCGAGCGAGGCCTCAGCCCCAACACCCGCGCCGCCTACAGCGCCGATGCCGGCCGCCTCATCCAATGGCTCGCCGAGCAAGGCTCATCGCCGCAGCAGGCCTCCATCGACACCCTCCACGGCTTCGTGGCCGAGCTCCACGACCTGGGCATCTCCCCCCGCTCCCAGGCCCGAATAATCTCCGGCATCAAATCGCTCTACCGCTTCATGCGCCTGGAGCACCTCATCGACACCAACCCCTCCCTGCTGCTCGACGCCCCCCGCACCGGCCACCACCTGCCCGAAGTTCTCACCGTGCAGGAAGTAGACGCCATGCTCGCCGCCATCGACCCCGGCGCACAGCACGCCGTGCGCAACCGCGCCATCATCGAAGTGCTCTTCAGCTGCGGCCTGCGAGTGAGCGAGCTCGTGGCCCTCGAAATCTCCCGCATAAACCTGCAGCTGGGCTTCCTCACCGTCACCGGCAAAGGCTCCAAAGAGCGCATGGTGCCCCTAAGCCCCAGCGCAATCTACGAAATCGAGCAATGGCTGCAGGAGCGCACAGCCTATCCCGTGAAAGCCGGCCACGAAGGCTACCTCTTCCTCAACCGCAGCGGGCGCGCCCTCACCCGCGTGATGGTATTCTACATCGTGCGCGACCTCGCCGCAGCCGCCGGTATCCGCAAGACCATCTCGCCCCACACCCTGCGCCACTCATTCGCCACCGCCCTGCTCGAAGGCGGCGCCAACCTGCGCGCCATCCAGCAGATGCTGGGCCACGAAAGCATTGCCACCACCGAAATCTACCTCCACCTCGACAACGCCCGCCTGCGCGACGAAATCCTCCGCTGCCACCCCCGCTCCTACTGAGCACCGTTCCATGACTTGCAAGGCTTATAAATCTCATATTTTTAAGAAAAAGTTTTGAGGATTAGAAATTTATGGCTATCTTTGCGGCGCATTTTGAGAACCAACATAAAGTCTCACCCATTAATTAAACCCTAATTTATTAACCCTTTAAATGGCAGAACTTAAAAACTCTCCCATCGAAGATTTCGACTGGGATGCCTTTGAGAAAGGCGAAACTGCCGGTGAAAAGACTCGCGAAGAGCTCACCCGCACCTACGACGAAAGCCTCAACACCGTGAAAGACAACGAGGTGATTGAAGGCACTATCATCGCTCTGAACAAGCGTGAGGCCGTTGTGAACATCGGCTACAAGAGCGACGGTATCATCCCCATGAATGAATTCCGCTACAACCCCGACCTGAAGGTGGGCGACGTGGTAGAGGTGTTCATCGAAAACCAGGAGGACAAGAAAGGCCAGCTTATCCTCTCGCACAAGAAGGCACGCGCCGCCCGCAGCTGGGATCGCATCAATGCCGCTCTGGCCAACGACGAGGTAATCAAGGGCTACATCAAGTGCCGCACCAAGGGCGGCATGATCGTGGACGTGTTCGGCATCGAGGCATTCCTGCCCGGCTCGCAGATCGACGTCAAGCCCATCCGCGACTACGACATGTTCGTGGGCAAGACCATGGAATTCAAGGTCGTTAAGATCAACGAAGAGTTCAAGAACGTGGTTGTAAGCCACAAGGCCCTCATCGAGGCCGAGCTCGAAGCCCAGAAGCGCGAGATCATCAGCAAGCTCGAAAAGGG
>CAMWRI010000090.1 GCA_947176585.1 uncultured Porphyromonadaceae bacterium | reverse complement strand
GCTTCGACACGTTGAAGAACCAGTTCCAGCCGCTGAAAGCGGTGCCCTGGATGTTGCAGTCGGCCCTGCGATGAGCGCCGAGCACGGTCACCTCCCAGCCGTTTTTCATCACACCGGTGGAGAGCTTGAGGCCGTATTGGTTCATGCCGTCGTTGCCCAGTCCGTACCAGATGCTGCCGCCCTTATCCACGTCGAGGGTGCGGGTGGTGATGGCGATGGTGCCGCCGATGGAGGGGGTGGAGAGAATCGAAGCGCCGAGGCCGCGCTGTGTCTGCATGCTGCTGGTGACGTCGCTCAGGCCAGCCCAGTTGCTCCAGTAAACGTTGCCGTTCTCCATGTCGTTGACGGGAACACCGTTCACCGTCACGGCCACCCACTGGCTCTTGAAGCCGCGCATGCGGGTCTCGGCATCGCCGTAGCCGCCGCCCTGCTTGTTGGTGTACACACCGGGAGTGGTCTTGAGGATTTCGGGGAACTCCTGGCCGCCCAACTTGAGGTCGATGGTGGCCTGGTCCACATTGCTCATGGCCACGGGAGTAACGCGGGTCTTACCGATGGCCTGTGTCACGATCACGTCGTTGAGGAGCTTGTTGTCGGTTTCCATCTTGATCACGCCAAGGTCTTTTGCAGCCTTGAGGTTGATGGTCTTGAAGCCCACATAGCTGATGCGGATTTCCTTCGTGTTGTCGGGCACGTTGAACTTGAAGTTGCCGTCGTAGTCCGAAATTGCGGCGGCATTGCTGCCCGGCACAGTGATGGACGCACCGATGATGGGCTCGTCCTGGTCGTCAACAACCTGGCCCGTAACGGTGATCGCCGCGGAAGCACTGAGTGCTGCCATGCACGAAAGCCAGATTGCGCACGTCAAGAGAAAAAGTCTCTTCATACTGAAGTGTGATTAATAAAAATATGAAAAATGATGGTTGGATAATATACCTTATTGAAAACTGCGACCCCGTCGCGCGTCGGCCGAAAATGGATATTAAATCCGCTGCGGCAGTGGTGCGTCCCGCCTTTGCGGGTGACATGCCCGGTCGGTCGACCAATACATCGCCATTCTCGTGGCGGAAACCTAATTTCTTGTATCCAACAAGTGGCTCACGCGTGAGCCTTAACGCGCTTGCAAGCGCGACCGAGGAAACCCATAGCCTCGTTTTTCGGGTGCAAAGGTAGTAATTTTTTTCAACAAAACGAAATCTTTTTTAACACATAATGTGATGCTCATATTTTAAATAATAATTCCAATTTTACTGTAATATTTCAGTAAAATTGGAATACGGTTATTGAGTTCCTCATTGCCACTCGTCTTTCAGAAGAAAATCAAATAGTCCGGTAAAGTATATGCCGTTGTCATCGGTATAAGGCATAATGTCATCTGCCACAACCACAATCTTCCGGAATGAATCAGATACCTTTAGCAGCGAGGCCAATTCCTGCTCTCTCTTTTCTTCCGTTGGAATTGAGTACGCCGACTGAATATAGTATTTTTGACCTCCTTTGTTTACCACGAAATCTATTTCCCGCTGAACAAACTTCAGTTTGCCGTCTTTCATTTCTCTGCTTTCCACCACACCGACATCAACAAGAAAACCGAGGACGCGAAGATGGTTATACAGCACATTTTCCATTATATGTGCAGGTTCTTGCTGGCGGAAGTTCAATCTCGCATTTCTCAGCCCTACATCAATACAATAGTATTTCTTGGTGGACTCGAAATATCGCTTTCCCTTCACATCGTATCTTTCGGAACTCTCAAAAAGGAACACGTTTTCAAGATAAGTTATGTATGAAGCTACGGTCTTGGAATCTATCTTTATCTTCTGAACCGATGCAAGTGTATTGGCTATTTTTGCAGGGTTGGTCAGAGAACCTATCGAACTGCACAGCGATGTTGCCAGCCTTGATAAGGCAACATCGTTTCTTACATTGTTACGTTCCACTACATCATCAAGATACGTCTTGTTCCAGAGTCTCTGAAGATAATTGATTTTTTGTTCATTATCGCTAAAGTGCAACAGTCTCGGCATGCCGCCGAAAGTATAGTATTCTTTCCATGCCTCGCTGATGCTGTCATACATCTGGCAGAACTCCCTGAAAGAAAGTGGAAAAACACGTATCTCGTCTCCCCGGCCCCGAAAAATCGTACTTATATCTTTTGAAAGAAAACGAGAATTGCTCCCGGTCACATACACATCTATATTAGCGTGGCCATTCAATCCGTTCACAAGACGTTCAAAATTGTCAAGCTCCTGTATCTCATCCAGAAATACATAATAATTCTCGTCTTCGCTTTTTATGAGCGAATAGATATATTCTTTGACGGCCTTATTGTCAAGCACATCAAAATCATGTTGATCATCATCTTTATCGAAATCCACAGTGATTATGTTCTCCGCCTTTACTCCATTCTCGATAAGATAATCTCGGTATATATGGCTTAGAAGCCACGATTTACCACACCGGCGAGGGCCTGTTATGATTTTTACCTCACCGTTGTCACGCCTGAGAATCAGTTTTTCCAGGTAGATGTCTCGCTTTATGTACCGGTTGGGATTCATGTCTATTCCATTTTTACTGCAAATTTACATTATTTTCGGAATACGCGCAAAACTATCCAAAGATTAATTACCGCACAACTTTTAAATGGCGGGATTCACACCCTGAATATCGTAAGGCAAAACTGATTATAAATTCGTTATCTGTATAATTATAAGAAAAATGTGCGTATAGGTTCTGCATCTGCGCGAAAATGTGTAATTTTGCAAGTCTAAAAACGATTTACGGAATGAAACGTATCCGCAACTTCTGCATCATAGCTCATATAGACCACGGCAAAAGCACGCTGGCCGACCGCCTGCTGGAATACACCGACACCATCTCGGCCAAAGACATGGAGGCCCAGGTGCTCGACGATATGGAACTCGAGCGCGAGCGCGGCATCACCATCAAGAGCCATGCCATACAGATGGCCTACCACCTCGACGGCGAGGACTATACGCTGAATCTGATCGACACTCCTGGACACGTGGACTTCTCCTACGAGGTGTCGCGCAGTATCGCTGCCTGCGAGGGCGCGCTGCTCATCGTGGATGCCTCGCAGGGCATCCAGGCGCAGACTATCTCCAACCTCTACATGGCCATCGACAATAACCTGGAGATCATCCCCGTGATAAACAAGTGTGACCTCGACTCGGCCAATCCCGACGAGGTGGAGGATCAGATTGTGGACCTGCTGGGATGTGACCGCTCGGAGATAATCCGCGCCAGCGGCAAGACCGGCATGGGCGTGCCCGACATCCTGCGCGCCATAGTGGAGCGCGTGCCCGCACCGGTGGGCGACCCCGATGCCCCGCTGCAGGCCTTGATCTTCGACTCGGTGTTCAATCCTTTCCGCGGAATCATCGCCTATTTCAAGATTGTGAACGGCACCATCCGTAAGGGCGACGACGTGAAATTCGTGGCCACTGGCAAGGAATACGATGCCGACGAGATAGGCGTGCTCAAACTCGACCTCTCGCCGCGCAACGAGCTATCGGCGGGCAATGTGGGCTACATCATCTCAGGCATCAAGACCTCGCGCGAGGTGAAGGTGGGCGACACCATCACCCACGTGGAGCGCCCGTGCAAGGAGGCCATCGACGGCTTCGAGGAGGTGAAGCCAATGGTGTTTGCCGGCGTATACCCGATCGAGACCGAGGATTTCGAGAACCTGCGCGCGTCGCTTGAGAAATTGCAGCTCAACGATGCTTCGCTCACGTTCGCGCCCGAGTCGTCGGCGGCGCTGGGCTTCGGTTTCCGCTGCGGCTTCCTGGGGCTGCTCCACATGGAGATTATTCAGGAGCGTCTGGGCCGCGAGTTCGACATGGACGTGATCACCACGGTGCCCAACGTGTCGTATCTCGTGCACGACAAGAAAGGCAACGTCACGGAGGTGCACAATCCCTCGGGCCTTCCCGAGCCCACGCTAATTGATTATATAGAGGAGCCCTACATCCGCGCCACCATCATCACCACGGCCGAGTTCATCGGTCCTATCATGACGCTGTGTCTGGGCAAGCGCGGCGAGCTCGTGCGCCAGGAATACATCAGCGGCAACCGCATGGAACTCACCTTCGACATGCCCCTGGGCGAGATCGTGATCGACTTCTACGACAAGCTCAAGAGCATAAGCAAGGGCTACGCGTCCTTCGACTACCATATCCAGGACTTCCGCGAGAGCAAGCTCGTGAAGCTCGACATACTGCTCAACGGCGAGAGTGTGGACGCCCTGAGCACGCTCACCCATGCCGACAATGCCGTGACCTTCGGCCGCCGCATGTGCGAGAAGCTCAAGGAGCTGATTCCCCGCCAGCAGTTCGACATCGCCATCCAGGCCGCCATAGGTGCCAAGATCATAGCCCGCGAGACTATCAAGGCCGTGCGCAAGGATGTGACCGCCAAGTGCTACGGCGGCGACATCTCGCGCAAGCGCAAGCTGCTCGAGAAGCAGAAGAAGGGCAAGAAGCGCATGAAGCAGATAGGCTCGGTGGAAGTGCCGCAGAAGGCCTTCCTGGCAGTCCTGAAACTGGATTAACAACGTTAATGCGCACCTGGGTTTAATCCAAGTGCGCATTTCGATTGTTATGATTGCATAACCCATTCATCATCTACCAAATGACAAGTAAGCATCCCCATGCCGATCAGCCGAGTTTTGCCGGAACAATCTTCTATTCGGCCCGGCAGGCTCTGCGCCGCCATGCAAGCGGCGGCAACGTGCTCATAGCGGCTACCGTGCTCGCGCTCATCGTAGCCAATATCCCGCAGCTCAACAATCTGTATTTCAACTTCTGGGATCAGGAGGTGCGCCTGCAGCTCGGCGGTTTCAACTTCTTCAGCCACCACGGCCACCCCATGACGCTGCTGGCCTTCATCAACGACGCCCTTATGGCGGTGTTTTTCTTCTCCATAGGCCTGGAAATCAAGCGTGAGATCCTGGTGGGCGAGCTCGCCTCGTTCAAGCAGGCGCTGCTGCCCATACTGGCAGCCGTGGGCGGCATGATAGTGCCGGTGCTCATCTATTTCTCGCTGAGCGCGGGCACCGACTACTCCGGCGGCGCAGCCATCCCCATGGCCACCGACATCGCATTCTCGCTGGGCGTGCTAGCCATGCTGGGCAGCCGCGTGCCGGTGTCGCTCAAGATATTCCTCACCACGCTGGCCGTGGTCGATGATATCGGCGGCATCATCGTGATAGCCGCGTTCTACAGCACCCACATCGAGGTGTCGCTGCTGCTCATCGCCGCGGCGCTCTTCGGCGTGCTGCTGCTGGGATCTCGCATGCGCATCAAAAGCAAGATATTCTATATAGGCATCGGCGGCATTATCTGGTTCCTCTTCCTCAACTCGGGCATACATCCCACCATCGCCGGCGTGCTCGTGGCCTTCTGCGTGCCCGCTACTCCGGTGTTCGCTCCCAAGAAGTACATCAAGCAGATACGCAAGGCCATATCCAACTTCCGCGGTGAAGACGTTGAGGCCCTCACCCGCAAGTCCATCCTCAACAAGGAGCAGATGGACTGGCTCAAGGTGGTGGAATCGGCCTCAGATAAGGTGATCTCGCCGCTCCAGGATCTCGAGGACTCGCTGCATCCCATCGTCAACTTCTTCATCGTGCCCCTCTTTGCCTTCGCCAACGCCGGCATTTTCCTGCTCGACACCAATCCCGCGAGCATCGTAGAGGGTATATCGCTGGCCGTGATCGCCGGCCTGGTGCTCGGCAAATTCGTGGGCATCTTCGCTTTCTCGTGGCTCACCGTCAAGCTGGGTCTTGCCCCGATGCCGGCCCACAGCAACTGGAAGATGATGGCATCCATATCGATGCTCGGCGGCATAGGTTTCACGGTGTCGCTATTCATCGCCACGCTCACCTTCGGCGGCGGCGATGCTGCGGCCATGGCGCTTCTCGACCATGCCAAACTCGGCATCGTAGTGGGCTCCCTCCTTGCCGGCGTGCTCGGCTTCGTGGCCCTTCACTACACGCTGCCCCGCACCGCCTCCCCCGACTCCGTCCAGCCAGTCGAGGAGTAGGGATTTGCTGGAATCCTCGCGCAGAGGCGCAGAGAATAATATTAATAATTGACCATCAATAAAGTAGGGACGCGCCATGGCGCGTCCTATTCATTTGGATTGCCAACCCCGCCGCGCTTGCTTGCATGATTGTGATAGGATAGCGGAGCGTCGGAGACGCGATGTGTCGCCAACCCCATGTAGAGGGCATGGGGGTAACTCGCCTATCATGGAGGCAGCACCTCGGAGAGGTGCTGTATTGATTGAAAAAAACGGCACCTCCCCGACGCTCTGATTGATGGAGTGCCGGGGAGCAGAAGTTGTGGTTAATCCACAGTCGCGGAGCGACGGTGTAATGTGTGCATCGTCACAACATCGTCGCTCCGCGATTTCTTTTCAAAAGTACAAAAAAAAAGAAAACACAAGGGTGGGGTGTTCCTTGTGTTTTCTTTTGTATCTTTGTGACTTTCTCAGCGCATGATCTTGCCGTGCTGCGTGCCGGTGGCCGTTTTCAGTTCCAGCACGTATATGCCTTTTGCAAGTTGTAATGAGGTGGGCGTGTTCGCCTCTACACGTTCTTTTACTACCGGATATCCTGACATATTGTAGATATGGAGCACGCCATCCTCACGGCTTGTGAAAATGCCGTCCGATAAATTCCATGAGGGCGTTTCGTTTGCCACGACTTCGTCAATTCCGGAATATTCCCATGGATCGAAAATACTGTCGTTGAAAGTCCACACAACATTATTTTCAGCATCGGTTACACCAACGAAGAAGAGGCCCCATTTTTTAAATCCGGGTCGCTGCGGAAGCAAAAAGAAAAAGTAACTGCTCCAATCATTGTCGGCAAATCCGATTCCTTCGGCCTGCGTATATGTGGATTCTGTTTCTCCTGTAGGCTTTATGAGTATCGTTTGGATATGTCTCTGTATACCACAGTTTACTATAGAATTGCCATCGTTTATTACCAGTCTCGGAGAAAACAAGACGCTCTCAAACGTTTCTCCCCATCCCAGACTCCAATCATATACAAGAATCTCATTTTCCATCCCCGGGAAAAATGTAAGAGTGCATTGGGCGATTTCAGAGAACAAAGGATCGCTGAACTCGGCGATTTCATCAACCGGCTTGTAATAGATTTTTTGATCTTCTTCACGCACGTAGGCAACCACGGGGTCAAGAACCTCAGTGGGGTTATTGCCGTCCACAAAACGGCATGTGTGCCATTCCACCTCGTCAATAACAGTGCTCTCGGTTATGCGCACGCCGTAATTTATTTCTTGATACTCAGTGTTTTGCGCAAGGTACCACCATGTTTTACCCTCTTCTACCATCGGGAGGTAAAATACATTGGCTTGCAGTGACTCAGCAGAAGCGGGTATGAAAGCAGCCGCGACAGCCAAAATTAATGCAAATCTTTTCATAATATGGAACATTTAGTGATGATTGATTCTGAATGATGCACCTTTTTCTATAAGCATAGGTCCTGATATAATAACGTGGGATGTTGTGATGTGCTTCTATATCATTTGGCCGGTGGTGACCCAGTACCATCAGCGCATGATCTTGCCGTGCTGCGTGCCGGTAGCAGTTTTCAGCTCCAGCACGTATATGCCTGCCGATACGGGCAGCGCGACGGGCGTTCCGGCAGCAACCTTGATGCGCGTCACCTCATTACCTGCGGTATCGAAGATGGCGAGAGTGCCGTCGGAGGGGATTGTGAAAGTGCCGTCGGAGTAATTCCACGAGCATGTTTCATCTGCGGTTACGTCTTCAATTCCGTCATATTCCCAGGGATTGGTCACCTCATCGCTGAATTTCCACACCATCTCGCCGTCGGCGTTACACACGGCTATGAATTGGAGAGTCCAGCGTTGCATAATGGAAGTGATTTGGTCCTTTTGCAGCCAGAAGAAAAAACTGTCCCAGTCATTATATGCAAAGCCTATGCCCTCGGCAGCGGAATATGCAGGCTGTGAATCTTTTGAAAAATTCTGCACCTTACGCTCGATACCGCAACTCGTGGCGTAGTCCACTGAGTTAAGCGTCATTACGCCCGAATCGTATAGCTCGATTGTTTCGCCGGGGTTGAGATTCCAGTCGTATATAAGAATACCTTCCGCGGGCACTTCATCGCTATACGGCACGTTCCATTCGAGGTAATTCTCTTCAAGGATGGCTGTATATGCAGGATTATCGAAGTTGAGCTCATGGCCGGCGGGCTTGAAATACACCTTTTTATCTGCTTCACGCACGTAGGCTATCACAGGGTCAAGCATCTCGCTGAGATTGTCGGCAGCCACCAGGCTGCAGGGATGCCAATCCACGCCGTCTATCGTTGTGCTCTCGCCGATGCGCACTCCGAAGTTTTCTTGCAGCCGTGGCGACTGCGCATCCACGTAGCGTATTCCATGATACCACCAGGTCTTGCCCTCTTCCACCGTGGGGCGGTAAGTGCAGTCGGCTTGCTGTGCCGTTGCGACCGCCGGCATTAAGGCTCCCGCAACCGCCAAAACTAATGCAAATCTTTTCATAATATGGAACATTTAGTGATGATTGATTCTGAATGATGCGTAATTCATTTTTGCAAAATTACTTATTACATTTATTATATTGATAAAAAGTGCTCGTTTTTTCATTCTACACGAAATTTGTAAAAATCAATATGTCAAAGATTTAAGTAGTGTATTTTTGTTAAAATATTCAACCTTGCAAGTCTTTGATTATTAGTTTATTAGTGGTCGCTTGCTAAGATTATGAAAATCAATACAATACATGCTGTATGAATGAGATTTAAGATAATGTGCGGGTCTTGAGCATTTCATTGCGTTGCTTAATTCTTTCTTTTAGTGTAACTTTGCTAAAAATAGTTTGATATGAAACAGCTTCTTTTTCTCCTATCTATTATAATAATATGTGCATGCAGCAATTCGCTTGACAGGCGTTTGGATTATGCCGAGCAATTAATGCCTGACCAACCGGATTCTGCTTTGATAGTATTGGGCATTCCGGATGAATCTATAGCTGGGAACAATAGCAGAATGGCAAGATGGTGTTTGCTTTATTCACAGGCACAATATAAAAACTATATTCAGGAAACGGATTATACATATATAAATAGAGCAGTAGATTTCTATAAAAAGAAACATGATGAGGTGCGGCTAATGCAATCATTGTTTTACAGAGCCAACATGCATTATGATGAAGCCGACTATCCTCAAGCTATTTTGGATGCTACGCTCTCGCACAAAATAGCCATTAATCTTAGCAGTCCGCTATGGATCGCTATGAGCGCGGAGAAGCTTGCCGATATATCTACGCAGACCATAAACCGTTTAGATGCAATTAAATACGGTGATGAGGCTGCGCATAATTATCTTTTGGCCGGCAAAATTACCAATCATCGCTATGCTTTGTGTGACCTCGCAGGAGCTTATGGCAACAATCGCGACTTTGATAAATGCTTGCAACTACTTGACAGTATTATAAATGTTGCCCTAATGGAAACCCCGGTAGATACCGCGCTGCTGACATATTGCTGTCGAGTGGCCGTGGATTTCGCGCAATGGAAAGATGATATGGGCATGGCGGCGCGATTCCAAAACTACGCCGAAAAATATTGCAAAATAGATACCTTGTCGTCGGATTATTTTTGCCGTATGGCAGAATTTTGCATCTATAACAACAACGATGATGGTGTGAATAGAAATCTCGAGCGTGCGCTTGAGTTGGTAAACTCGGATGCAGGGAGGGCTGAGGTGTTCTCCAAATATATTAAGTATTATAAAAAATATGGAATGCCTGAACGAGCTATTGAGTTCTATGATAGTGTGCTTAATATTCAAGATAGAGTTCTGGCTGAAAGATTCAAGCAATCCGAGATAAAGGCTCAGCGGGATTATTACGACAGAATGGCGGATGAAGAAGCGGAGCATGCACGGAGGACGCGGGCGTGGCTGGTGGTGGTGCTTTGCGGCGCTTGCGCGCTGGCGATTTTCGGATATGTGGTGTACAGGATGCGTATACGCATGAAAAATGCCGAGCTGGCGTCGGCAGTGGCGGAGATGGAGCTGCTCAGGGCCGATGTGGAGAGGCGAATTGAAATGAAGAATGAAGAAATCGATGCGCGGCGCAATGATATAGCGCTGCTCCACAAGCATCTGGAAGGCGCGCAGAGCAGGACGGCCGAAATGGCGCGCAGGCTTCAGGAGGTGTTTCACGACGGCTGGAGCGCGCTCGACGTGCTGAGCCGAGAATTTGAGGAGCTTCCGGAGAGCGACAGGTCCAGGCGAGCGATGATAGGTCGCATCCAGGCCGAGCTGCAGAAGATGCGCCACGGGGATAATATCGCCAAAATCGTGGAAATCGTAGACGATATAAACGGAGGCATCCTCGGCCGCATCAAGGATCAGTGCGGCTGGATGGACGACAAGGCCGTGGAGTTTATCGCGTTGCTGCTCACGGGAATGTCGATGCGATCCGTGGCGCTGCTCTCGGGCATGAAATACCGCTCGGCCTATACCCGCAGGTCGCGCCTGATGGAGCAGATAATGAACAGCGGCGTGGCCGACGGGGATGCCCTGCTCGCCATGCTCTAAGAGCCCGTTCCCCAATATCTGTTAAAACAGGGTCGCATATCACGGAATAGATTTTGCGGTG
>CAMWRI010000089.1 GCA_947176585.1 uncultured Porphyromonadaceae bacterium | reverse complement strand
TAGCTCGTTGGGCTCATAACCCAAAGGTCGTAGGTTCGAGTCCTGCCCCCGCCACCAGATAAACAGCCGGCTTCCAGCCGGCTGTTTTAATTTTCCGTTTTTACCAATTTTCTTGCCGTGCGTCCACATTTTGAAAATGCGCGTACTTGGGGATTACCCAATAATTGCGTAATTTTGCACCCGGATTATGAGAGCACGACTGATTTCCATATTTCTTACGGCAGCCATTCCTCTGCTTGCTTGCGGCAGCGATGCCGCCGACAGCATCCAGCCTCGAAAAGGACTTATCGGGCGTGTATTGCAATATTTCAGCGAGAGCAATAACCCCTCTCCGTCCAAGAAATTCGACTTCAGCATCATCGGCGGTCCGCACTACTCTTCCGATTCAAAATTCGGAATAGGAGTAATGGGTGCCGGGCTATACCATGCATCGCGCAACGACACACTGACGCCGGTGTCGCAAGTGTCGATTTATGCCGACGTTACGACCGCCGCCCATTTCAAGGTGGGCATCTGCGGTACGCACATTTTCCCCGGTGACCGCAGCCGCCTCACCTACGACCTGAGCCTGTCGTCGATAAAGACCAGCTTCTGGGGTATCGGCTACGAAGAATGCCGCAACAACGACAACGAATCAAAATACAAGTATCTCAACGTTCAGCTTCTCTCTTATTATCGCTGGAGCCTGGGCAACCACTTCTATGCCGGCCCGGTGGCTACGATAGATTTCATCAAGGGCAGCCAGTTTGAAAAGCCGTGGCTGTGGCATGACGAAGCTGCAAGAACATTCAACTGGAGCATGGGCGGCCTCGTGGAATACGACTCGCGCGACCACCTCACCAATCCCTCGCGAGGCACTTTCGCGCGCATCCAGCAGCAGTTTTATCCCCGATTTCTGGGCAACAAATACGCATTCTCGGCCACTACGGTGCACTTCTCACAATACGTTCCCGCATGGCGCGGAGCCACGATAGCGGCAGCTGTGGACGGAAACTTCACGTACGGCAACACGCCCTGGGGATTGCTGAGCACCTTCGGAGGTCGCAACACAATGCGCGGATATTTCGAGGGACGCTACCGAAACAAATCCGCCATAACGGCGTGTGTGGAACTCCGCCAACATGTGTGGCGCCGCAATGGAGTGGTGGTATGGGGTGGCGCCGGCACCGTGTTCGATAATTTAAAAGAGATTAGTTCCCGTACTATCTTGCCCAATTACGGCGTGGGCTACCGATGGGAGTTCAAGCAACGGGTGAACGTGCGTCTCGACCTCGGTTTCGGCCGCGGTGTAACCGGTTTTATTTTCAGTATCAATGAAGCTTTTTAAGAATATTTCGCCGGCGGCGATTCTCATGTGGGTGTTTCCCGTGTTGCTGCTGATTCCCAACGTAGCACTAAGCATCACCGAACAGTACACCATCGTGGCCCGCGTGGCCAATGTGGTGCTTCCGTGGGGCGTGTATCTTCTGCTCACATCTTCGTGGGCCCGGGTGGGCCGCACGGTGTTGTGGTGTCTGCCTCTGAGCATCTATGCAGCCTTCCAGATAGTACTGCTGTATCTCTACGGCGAGTCGATAATCGCCATCGACATGTTTCTGAACGTGGTCACGACCAACGTGGGCGAAGCCACCGAACTGCTTGCCAATCTCACTCCGGCGATTCTGCTGGTGATAGTCTTCTATCTGCCCCCTATCGTGTGGAGCATCATACAGTTGCTGCGTAAGCAATATGCATCCGCTATCGCAAGAGACCGCGCCCGCAACGCGGCTTACGCCCTGGTGGCTGCAGGCGTGTGTCTCGTGGTGGCCTCGTATTTCACCTCACCCGGCTATTCAATAGGCCGCCAGCTCTTTCCCGTGAATGTGATTTGCAACACCGTGCAGGCAGGCGTGCGCACGATGCACACCAAGAATTATGTCGAAACATCACGCGGATATGTTTTTGACGCGTGCAGCGAGAGGCCCGACAGCCTCCGCGAGGTGTACGTGCTTGTGATAGGCGAAACGTGCCGCGCCGACAACTGGCAGCTCGCCGGTTACGTCAGGCCCACGAATCCACGGCTTTCACGTCGCGAGGGTCTGATCGTGTTTCCACGAGTGCTCAGCGAGAGCAACACCACCCACAAAAGTGTGCCGCTGATGCTGTCGCCACTAACCTCCGAGACCTTCGGCGACTCTATATATTATGTAAAAAGCATTTTCGAGGCGTTCAAGGAAGCAGGCTATACCACCGCTTTTTTCTCTAATCAGCAACGGAACGGTTCGTTCATCGACTTCTTCGGCGAGCAGGCAGACAGCTGCGTGTTCATTGCCGATGAGCATAAAGCCACACGCAGCGACGATGCTTTGGCCGGTATGATGAGCGGCTTCATAGACGGCAGCCACACAAACAAACTCTTCGTGGTACTCCACAGTTATGGGTCGCATTTTGATTACGCCGACCGCTACACTCCGGAGCACCGCCTATTCACTCCCGACGACAACGACGCCGCCACTCCCGCCAACCGACAGTCGCTCATCAATGCCTACGACAACAGCATGGTTATGACAGACGCCTTCGTGGATGATGTGATTGCTGCGCTCGACTCGCTTCCGGCAGATGTGCACTCGGCAATGCTTTTCATTCCCGACCATGGCGAAGACATCTTCGACGATACCCGCAAGCGATTCCTCCACGCCTCTCCTACCCCCACCTACTGGCAATTGCATGTGCCAATGGTGATTTGGACCTCGAAGGCCTATGCGCAAGCATTCCCCGAACCGGTGGCCGCTGCCCGGGCAAATGCGCACAAGAACATTTCGTCGAGCCGATCGGTTTTCGACACGCTTCTGTCAATAGCCGCCATCACGTCAAACCACAGCCGCTCGCACCGCGCCATCACCGACAGCACATTCGCCGAAGAGCCACGCGTGTATCTCAACGACTACAACGAAGGCGTGCCACTTACGGCATCCGGATTGCACGCTCAAGACTATGAAATGATGCGTGCACATAGCATCTCTCAATAAGGTTCTACATTTCAGATTCTTACGACAATTTCAATCAAGCAAAGCGCAAAGTTTTCCGAAAAATTTTGCAAACACACCTATATCAGCATATTGCAATTTTAGGGGAGCTAAAAAGTTTTCCAAAACGAAAATGTTGCAAAGTTTTAACATTTAATTTTTGTCAATTTATCTTTTTGTATCTACCTTTGCGACACAATCGCCAAGGGGGAATCCCCGCGGCTTAAAATAACACCTCACACACTCGATGATACAAACTGTAGTAAAACGCGACGGACGCGTTGTAGGCTTCAACGAAGAAAAAATCAAGGCGGCCATCCGAAAAGCAATGCTCACCACAGAGATGGGCGAAGATGAAGCGCTCATCTGCAAGATAAGCGACCGCATCAACTTCAACGGCAAAGAGCGCATGACCGTGGAAGAGATTCAAGACATGGTCGAGCTCGAACTCATGAATAGCCCCCGCAAAGAGGTGGCCAAGCGATATATCGCCTACCGCGACCAGCGCAGCATAGCACGGCGCGCGAAGACACGCGACATGTTCCACGAGATCATCGAGGCCAAGAACACCGACATCACCCGCGAGAACGCCAACATGAATACCGATTCGCCCGCGGGAATGATGATGAAATTCGCGAGCGAGACCACAAAGCCCTTTGTCGACGACTATCTGCTGAGCCAGGAAGCCCGCGATGCCGTACGCTCCGGATACATCCACATCCACGACAAGGACTACTACCCCACCAAGAGTCTCACCTGCGTGCAGCATCCCCTCGACCGTATCCTGGAGTACGGCTTCATCGCGGGCCATGGCGAGAGTCGTCCTGCCAAGCGCATCGAAACCGCCACGATTCTGGCATGCGTTTCGCTCGAGATCGCACAGAACGAGATGCACGGCGGTCAGGCGATTCCCGCGTTCGACTTCTATCTCGCGCCTTTCGTGCGCAGCACGTTCATCGAAGAGGTTAAATATGTGGAGCAGATGCAGGGCGTGGACCTGAGCCACTTATATAATAAAGAGTTTGACGACTACACCACCACCGACCTCACCGGTCTCACCGGTGAAGAGCGCATGCTCCACCATGCCGTGAACCGCACGGTGAGCCGCGTGCATCAGGCCATGGAGGCGTTCATCCACAACATGAACACCATCCACTCGCGCGGCGGCAATCAGGTGGTGTTCTCCTCCATCAACTACGGCACCGACACAAGCGCAGAGGGACGCTGCATCATCCGCGAGCTCCTCAACAGCACCTACGAGGGTGTGGGCAACGGCGCAACCGCGATCTTTCCCATTCAGATATGGAAAAAGAAACGCGGAGTGAGCTACCTGCCAGAAGACCGCAACTACGACCTCTATCAGCTGGCATGCAAGGTTACGGCCCGACGTTTCTTCCCCAACTTCGTGAACCTCGACGCCACTTTCAACGTGCACGACAAGTGGGATGCTTCCGATCCCCACCGCTACCGCTACGAGATCGCCACAATGGGATGCCGCACCCGCGTGTTTGAAGACCGTTACGGCGAAAAAACATCCATAGGCCGCGGCAATCTCAGCTTCACCACTATCAATATCGTGCGCATTGCCATCGAGTGCATGAACATCCGCGACAAGCAGGAACGTATCGACACCTTCTTCCGCCGTCTCGACGGTGTGCTCGAAGTGGCCGCACGCCAGCTCAACGACCGCTTCAACTTCCAGAAAACGGCCCTCGCCAAACAATTCCCCCTCGTGATGAGCAAGCTGTGGAACGGCGCTGATGTGCTCGGTCCCGAGGACCGTATCGAAAGTGTGATCAACCACGGCACACTGGGTATCGGCTTCATCGGTCTCGCCGAATGCCTGGTGGCCCTGATCGGCAAGCACCACGGCGAGAGCGAAGAAGCACAGACTCTGGGCCTCCGCATCGTAAGCCATATGCGTTCGCGCGCCAATGAATTCTCGGAAAAATACGAGCACAACTATTCCGTGCTTGCCACCCCGGCCGAAGGCCTCGCAGGCAAGTTCACCACCAAAGACCGCAAGACTTTCGGCATCCTGCCCGGCATCACGGACAAGATATACTACACCAACTCCAACCACGTGCCCGTCTATTACCACTGCTCGCCACGCCACAAAGCCGAGGTGGAAGCACCCTATCACGAGCTCACCCGTGGCGGACACATCTTCTATGTGGAAATCGACGGCGACGCCACCCACAACCCCGAAGCGATCTCCGACATCGTAGACCTCATGGACCGCCATAACATCGGCTACTGCTCCGTGAACCACAACCGCAACCGCTGCATGCATTGCGGCTACGAGGATGCCTCGGCCGATCTCAAGACCTGCCCCAAGTGCGGAAGCACAGCCATCGACAAACTCCAGCGCATCACCGGTTATCTCGTGGGCACCACCGATCGCTGGAACACAGCGAAACTGGCCGAACTCAACGACCGCGTAGTGCACAAATGATGCTGCGCGTCGTAGACATCGTAGAAGGCACCAGCGTTGACGGCGCCGGGCTGCGCACAGCCATATATACTGCCGGCTGTGCGCACGCCTGCCCCGGCTGCCACAATCCCGAGACCTGGCCTTTCGACAGCGGTCGCGAAGTGTCCGGCGAGGAGCTCATGAGCATAGTCGAACGCAACGGATTCAACGTCACTTTCAGCGGCGGCGACCCAATGTATCAGGCAGAAGCAATCGTGCCATTCGCGCGTGAGCTGAAAAACCGAGGCTATGATATATGGTGCTACACCGGCTTCACATTCGAGCAGCTGCTCGAGCGCCCGGACGCACTCAGACTCATGCGCTTCATAGATGTATTGGTGGATGGTCCCTTCGTGGAAAACCTGCGTGACCCCGACCTGCGCTTCCACGGCTCATCCAACCAGCGCATCATCGACGTGCAGGCCTCCCTCGCCGCCGGCCAAGCAATCGAAGCCACCCGCTATACCTGCGACCCTTATTCGAAATAAAAAAGGGCCCGTAAAGGCAAAAAAAAATCGTGGAATGGGCTTTGCAAGTTAAAAAAAATGGTGTATCTTTGCGCCAAATTTTTCAAAAATCAGGATGAAAGAAGTCACCTACGAGGGACACACCTTCGTGCCCTACATTTTCAGAGATGCCATCGACGCCCGTATCAAAGAGCTGGGCAAACAAATAGTGTGCGACTACGCCGGAAAATCGCCCCTGTTCATCTGTGTGCTGAACGGGGCGTTTCCTTTTGCCAGCGACCTGTTCCGGGCATCGGAAGGTATAGGTGCGCAGATCACGTTCATACGCCTCAAGAGCTACGCCGGAATGGGTTCCACGGGCTCCATCAAGGAGGTGATCGGCCTTCAGGAAGACGTGGCAGGCCGTGATGTGATCGTTGTAGAAGATATCATCGACACCGGTCACACCATAGCCCATCTGATGCGTGGCCTTAAGGAAAAAGGCGCCTCCGATATCAAAGTGGCCACCCTCCTGTTCAAGCCGGAAGCTCTCGAAGAGCCCGACGTGCAGCCCGACTACGTGGGCTTCTCCATCCCAAAGAAATTCATTATAGGTTTCGGCCTTGATCTTAACGAGCAGGCGCGTGACCTCAACGACATATACGTCCTTAAAGACCAATCTGAATCCTGAAAATGTTCAACCTTGTAATATTCGGTGCCCCCGGAAGCGGTAAAGGCACACAAAGCGAGCGCCTTATATCGGAGTACGGTCTGCACCACATTTCCACGGGTGAAGTGCTTCGCGACCACATCGCACGCGACACCGAGCTGGGCCGCATAGCCGACAGTTATATATCCAAAGGCCAGCTGATTCCTGACGACCTTATGGTGCGCGTGCTTGCAAGCGTGCTTGACGAGAACCCGGAGAAAACAGCCCAAGGCGTGATTTTCGACGGATTCCCCCGCACGATCCCCCAGGCAGAAGCTTTGAAAAAGATGCTTGAGGAGCGCGGGACGCAACTTGATGCCGTTGTGGGCCTTGAAGTACCCGAAGATGAGCTTGTGCGCCGCATGATCAAGCGCGGACAGGACACCGGCCGCGCCGACGACAATATCGACACCATCAAAAACCGCCTTGATGTGTACCACAAGCAGACTCAGCCGCTGCGTGAACACTACATCAAGGAAGGCTCATACCACGCCATCGACGGAAGTGGCGACACCGACCGCATCTTTGCCGACATCAAGGAGCGCCTCGGCAAAGTAAAACACTGATTAACAACCATCATTCAAACTCCTTAAGGCATGCCCCGCGGCATGCCGTTTTTCTGAACATGAAACAACTTGCATTAATCCTGACGGGAGCCGCAATCATGTGCGCCCCTGCCGCCACCGCCCGTGTGCAGCTGCGTGTATACTCCGGAGCCGCCGACACCGTCTACAACGCCGAACACACTATCGTGGCCGTGACCGAACCCGGCGCCACCGCCACAATCGGCGGAGAGGCCGTAAAAGTCTATCCCAATACGGGCAGTTTCGGCGCCAAAGTACAGCTCAAGCCCGGCACCAACAAAATAGAGATTGCCGCCCGTAAAGGCAGCGACAAAGCCAAGGAAACCCTCAAAATCTATCTCGCAGAGAAACGCGCCGGAGCAAGCGCCGCTAAAGCCGAGACGGGCAATAAGGAGATGACATTCGCCCAACCCCTCATTGTGGCAACCGATTCCGGGGCCTACTTGCAGTATGGGCCGGCCGGCGACCGCCTGGGTGGCTCCAAGATGTGCTTCCTCGACTCGGCCATCACTCTCCGCGCAGTGGGAGAATCAGGCAGTCTGTACCGCGTGCAGCTCAGTGCCAACCGCTTCGCATACCTTCCCAAGGAGTATGCTCATGCAGCTGCCTCCGCGGCGCCTGAGCTAAACGTGACCGGATCGTGGAGCATCACACGCGGCGAAAAAGCTGACCGGGTGAGCATCGCGCTCCCCGCACGCCTACCTTACGACTACTGGACCGAGGACGGCGATCCAGCCACCCTGTGCGTTGAAATATACGGTGCATGCGACAATAGCAACTGGATAACCCAGCGCAGCCTCGACCTGGGCATAATAGACCGCGTGGACTTCCGCCAGATTGAGAGCGATGTATACAGGGTACTTATTCACCTCAAGAGCAAATATGTGTGGGGCTTCACCGTGGGCTACGATGGTACGGCCATGCGCATCGACGTGCGCCACGCCCCGACGAGCAACGGCATGAAAGGCCTGCATGTGGGCATCGACGCCGGCCACGGCGGCAAATACCCGGGCGCCAAGTCGCCTGCCGGCCTGATAGAGAAAGAACTGAATCTTGATATCGTGCTCAAGCTGCGCGACATGCTGGAGAAAGCAGGCGCACATGTGACGCTCACACGCAGCGGCGATACCGGGCCTTCGATGACCGAACGCAAGCGCATACTGCGCGATGCCGGGGTAGATATCAGCGTGAGCGTCCACAACAACGCCGGCGGCAGCCCCCTCTCGGCTCCCGGCACAGCCGCCCTCTACAAGCATAGCTTCGACCGCGAGTTCGCGCTTGCTGTGGCCCGTCGCCTTTTGGAACTGGACGTGAATCTCTTCGGGCTCGTGGGCAACTTCAACTTCTCGCTCAACGGTCCCACCGACTATCCCAACATGCTCGTGGAGGGACTTTTCATGAGCTCGCTCGAAGAAGAAAACCTGCTGGCGGACCCTGAATTCCGCACCCGCATGGCCCGCGCCATATTCCTGGGTCTCGAAGACTATATTTCCGAAGCATTGGGTAAATAATAAGCCAAAACTTCCGCATAACACGGGCATACACGTCGGCACACGGCTTGTATGCCCGCGTTTTATTTGCAAAGAGCATCCAAATTGTTACAAATTAAAGTCATTTAATATAAAATATTTAATATTTCAAACAAAAATACTATTTTTGCAAACAATTCACATTAAACCAATAGCTTATGAAAAGATTGCTACTCTCCGGGCTCGTGTCGGCCGCCATTGTCGGTGCCTCGGCTTTCACCGCGCCCCTGACTCTAACCAAGCAGAATGCGGCTGATGCCGTAACTCCCACTGCGTTAAAAAATCATGGCGCCTCAACTGTGACAAAGCGTATTGCTCCGGGTGTGGCCCTTTCGGTGCAGAACGGCATGAAAAAACTCCACACGCTTAAAGCTCCGTTCTCAATCAAAAAACCGTCCCGCGTTGTTGCGAAAGCTCCCCTGCCCGACGGTATGGTGTTCTTCGAGAGCTTCGAAGACTGGCCTGAAGACGATCTCTACTGGATTCCCGACGGCTGGGAGCTGTTTCACCGCGGGGAATGCTCCGAGGATGAATCCTGGACTCCGTGCGGCGTAATGCCAATGTTCCCCCAGCCCGCCGACGGCAATAGCATGTTCGGCATCAACTATTCCATGGATTATCAGGACGAATGGCTGGTGACTCCCCAGATCAAGATTGAAAATGATTTTCAGCTCACTTTCTGGTGCTATCTTGAGCCTTTCTTCATCTTCAGCCTCGAAAACTTAGACTTCGACGCCTGGGAATATATCGGCGACAAGATTGTGGCCGCCACCCTTCAGATATGGGCACAGCCCGCCGGCGAAGAATGGACTATGGTTCACGACTATGCCGACGACTACATCGACATGACCGCCGATGAGCTCTACGATCTCACGCCCAAAGGCTTGGAAAAGAAAAGCCTGAGCCTCGCCCAATTTGCGGGCAAAGACATAAAGCTCGCGTTTCGTCTGGTGGGTAGCGACGGCAACACCGTTCTGCTCGATGCCGTGGGCGTGGGCTACCCCTCCCTCGACGACGTGAGCTATCTGGAACCATTCGAAACCCTCTATTATGGTTTCGAGCCCAAGTGGCAAATGCCGGCTATGACCGCCGATATTGCCCAGTATGGAGTGTACGCTCCCATCACATGGCTGAATTATTCCGATAATGAAGATGCCACATATAGCTGGAGCTATACCGATCCCCTCACCTACGAGACCGTTACCGACGACGGCGAAGACGTGCAGGAAGAACTCACGCTCATGTATTATCCCGACTATTCTTCCGCCGCCACTCTGCGCAACAATCTGTGCTATCCTCCCGTGTTGAACGCAACCGCGCCCAATGCCGCACCCACCGAATTCAAGTCGCCGGCTTCTTTCATGCAGATGGGCGGTACGTGTGAGTTCGTGTTCTCCGACGGCTCCACATTCAACGGCGCATACCTTCCCTATGGCGTAAACACCTACGGTACTACGATGATCACCGTGTTTGACGACGCCATAGGCGATCCGTCCATACCCGTATTCGGCTACAACAACCATACCGATCAATATTGGCTGAACTACTCCCTCAACGGTCAGACTCCCGTGGGAAGCGAATATTCTCACCTGGAAGGTATAGCCAACCTGTTCTGGCCGTCGGCAAGCCCCGTTGTGGTGAACGGCCTCACGCTCGCCGCCTACGGAAAAGTAGCTGACGACGCAGAGTTCAAAGCCACCATACTTGCACTGAACGCCGATCTTGAGCGTGATCTTTCCACCATGACCACGATAGCAACCGCAACCATTAAGGGAAGCGACCTGAGCAGACAGTATGCCGACAGCAACGGCTATATGGCTCTTGATTTCACGTTCGACGAACCAGTGACTCTCGCGGCCACCGAAGAGCATCCCGCCTATTTCTTCCTCATAGAAGGCTTCAACTCCGACAAGGTGGAATATTTCGCGCCCATGCAGTCGAAGGAACCCCTGCCCAACTACCTGTGTTGGGGCTATACTCTGTT
>CAMWRI010000088.1 GCA_947176585.1 uncultured Porphyromonadaceae bacterium | reverse complement strand
TAATGGTAGAGATATGGTTATCGTTTAAAAATGAGTATTTGGATTCTCTTTTGCCGAATAAACCATAATGAAATAACTGTCCGAGAGTATTTTTCTTCTTTTTGCCTGTCTTTATGAAGAAGTTTATACTCACACCTTGCATGATATCAAAAACATTTTCATCTTTACCACCATTAGGCGCTGTTTCTTTCTTCTTGGAATTGCCATGTAAATCAATAGTATATATTGAATCAAATACACGAAGCAACTCCCAACGCATTCCACGGAATGTTGGATTGTCAAGAAATCCATGAGGGTTGATATATGCTAATATGCCTTCTCCATTTTGCTCAATGAAATACTGTGCCATTCTGATGAATTTCACATAATCGTCGTTAAGCCATTTAGGATTCCTCTCTTTTAGAGAATTTTTGCCTCCGGGTTCTTTCTTGTATGACTGCATCAAGTTGGTAATCCACTCCCCATTGTTTGTACTTGACCCATTATATGGCGGATTACCAAGCATTACCATGACAGGAGTGTCTCTTTTTATGCGGCTTGCTTCATTAGCTTCTTGACTCAGCCACATTGAAAAGAGGGTGCCGATATCCTTATGATGTTCTTCCAATGAATTTGTAAGATAGACTCTTATTCTGCGGTCTGTATTGTGTGTATAACCGGTCGAATTCAATGTCAAATCCAATTTAAGGTGAGCAATTGCGTAAGGAGCCATCAGGATTTCAAATCCATTGAGACGAGGCAGTAGATGCTTTTCAACATAACCCTGCCACATTCCCTTCATGTTTGAAAACTTCTTATGTATACACTTTACCGTCTCGGCCAAGAATGTACCTGTGCCGACAGCAGGGTCAAGTATCTGAACTCGATGATATTTTTCTAATTTAGTTCGTTTGCTCCCTTTAACTTTATGATTATAATTTTCATTGATTACTTCATGTTCGATTTGAGAGTAATCAGCAAGCCCTGTTGGAAGACCGAAATCTTTTTTCAATATTTCGTCTACTGACCTCACGATAAAACCCACAATAGCGGAGGGAGTATACCAGACACCTTTAGATTTACGCAATTTCGGATCATAGGAAGCAAGGAAGTCCTCATAGAAATGAATCATGGGATCCGAGTGTCTGTTATTTCCACCATACCCTTTGAGAATCTTCGACATGTCTGTTGCGGCAAACGAGAGAGCCAAATCATCAACTATCCAAGCAATGCGCTCATCAAGATCATACCCAGCTATGCTTTGAAATATCTGACGAAGAAACGGATTCGTTTTAGGAATTAATGTCGCTGCCTCTTGTCGAGAAAAGTTTTCAGGAGTCTTGTCATGTATTCTGGCTGCAAACATTCCGTATGCGATTGTTTGAGCATAAATATCTGCAAAACTCTCATGGGTTATATCATGGAGTAAAACTCTTTTGAAAGCTTCATATTGTCCTTTAAGTTGTAGACTCGTATAATCATCCTGACGATCAAGCACGCGTGTAATAGTCTCAGCTAATAACTTGGCTTTCGATGCCATTATTGAGGCAAGTCTCCCAGCTGATGTTATCTTTTGAGGTGCTGAATTAGCAAAAGATTTAACTATGGCTACAAATTTATCGAAATTTGTATCAATCCCGACAATTTTTTCGCCAACAACATTAGCTATACTGATACATTCCTTCAATTCACCATTTTCATAAAAATGAAAGACAAGATAGTCTGTAAATATTATACGGTCTAGCGACTCCTTATACCGATTAAATTGTGATTTGTTCTGTTTGCGTCCGTCAAGGTCGGAATCATCAATATCCTTAGCCTCAACAAAAGCAACTGGTATGTTGTCAGACTTGCGAGAGATTATATAGTCGGGAGCACCACAATCAATTCTTGCAGGTTCGTTTGTAACTACCATATCCTCCAATATTGACGATATCATCTGCTGTAATGCCGGCCTATAGCTATGTTCACGAGCAATTCCTGTTTGGAATTGCTTGTTTAACTCAGATATGTAGTTCTTTATATTCATATTTTAAAGTAAGAACATCCGAGTAGCATCTGAAGGCCGACCAAAGCCTGTAACGACTACAAGGATGTTCTCAAGGGTTTTCGGCTCGCGCCGTATGTCTTGGCAAAGCCAAGCGGCAAGCCGGTTACTTTAATTTTTAGTTGGTCATTTTCAGATAGACGTTACTTTTCTAAGTACAAAGTTACTAAGATTTTTTGAGGTAACAATCGGTTATGCTGAAAAACATAATCAATTGTTATTGAGCAAAACATGTTAGTTCTTTGATTTTAAGATTATCTATGCTCGTCGATGCGATGACGGAGGAGGAAATTGTCAATATCGGCGTGGTTGACGTAGATTTTGCGGCCAATCTGGGAGAATGAGATGAGGCGTTGGTCGCGGTAGTTTTGCCATGTATTTGGTGAGATGCCGAGGAGTTTTCGCGCTTCTCCGGATTCAAGAAGACCGCATTTGCCAACGCATCATAGTGCCGCTTCCCTCACTGCCGGAAGGGGCTCACAATACTCGCACATCGCCTGTTGCCGACAACAGGATTATACCCTCCGGCAAAACTCGATTTAGGGCTCAATATATCCTTATCAAAAGCCGTTTACCCGCGCCTCTACACAATCAAATCACCGGGCAATTGGGGCGTGGCGCCGTGCTGCGTGCACACGTAGGCCGAGGTGCGAACGGCGGCCTCGTGGGCTTCCGTCACCGTCATCCCTTTGAGAATGCAGGCGGTAAATGCGGCGGTGAAGGAGTCGCCGGCGCCCACCGTATCGGCCACGTCCACCACGGGCGTGGGTATAAACGACTCACAGCCGGGCGTAAACACATAGCTCCCGTCCGTGCCGCAGGTGAGAATCAGGATTTTCAGGGCAAACTTCTCCACAAGCGCGCGGCAAGTCATCTTGAAGTCAAAATCACGCATACCGAACAGCCGCCCTACCTCAGCCAGCTCCTCATCGTTAATTTTCAACACATTACACCGCTCCATTGACGAGCGCAGCACGTCTTCGTCATAATAATGCTGCCGCAGGTTCACATCAAACACCACCAAAGCTCCATCCCCGGGCGCCATTGCGTCGAGAAAGCGATTGATAGTGCCGCGCGACACCGGGCCACGCTGTGCAAGCGAGCCGAAGCACACGGCTCTCGTGCGTTTGGCCAGAGCCTCAAGTTCGGGAGTGAAAGGAATATTATCCCACGCCACATCCTCGCGTATATCGTATCGCGGCACGCCGGCAGCATCGAGTTCCACATCCACCGTACCCGTGGGAAACGGCACCACCGCCATATGGCAGTGCAATCCTTTTTCCTGAAAAATCCCCACGAGTTCTTCTCCGAGGCTATCGTCGCCCACGGCACTCACCGCATAGCCCGGCAGCCCGAACTGCGATACGTGATAGGCAAAGTTGGCAGGTGCACCACCGGGCCGCCTACCCTCCGGAAGCATATCCCACAGCGCTTCCCCTATTCCCACAACTACGTTTTCCATAATTCCCGATTAAGAGCCAGTTCCCCAATATCTGTTAAAACAGGGTCGCATATCACGGAATAGATTTTGCGGTGTGTAGACGGAGCAGTGCTGAGGCACTGTGACTGATGCACACCGCAAAAGATATCCGCGAGATGCGCTCTGTCGCTAACTTATATTGAGTTACCGGGTGTTATTGATGTGATTTTATTTAACGTTTATTCTATTTCAATTTGTAAAACGGGTCCTGTTTCCGTCCCCTCGGCCATCCATTGATGCTTTTATCCACTTGTATCAGTCGTTATGCCACCGCACAACTCGCTCTTTGCCTAGGCAAAGCGGCTTCGCCGATGACACTGCGTGAATAAAATCATTCTATGCCTGACCGCCCTGTTTTTAACATATATTGGGGAACGGGCTCTAATAATTGAGCAGACGCCCGTAGTCGTTCCCCTCCCCGATCATTTCGTTGCGCCCGCTGGCGGCGATAAGCTTTGCCAACCGGCTGTCGAACAATTCCTTGCAGCTCCTCACACGCTGGATATTATCTACACGCACCCGCTTATAAAGCTCCGGAAATGCCTGAAAATTACGCCATGCAGCATCGAACCCGGCAAAAGCCTCCCTTACATCCGGAGCAATCTCGAATCCGGCCTCAAGGTCGGGACATACGGCGCGCCCTTGCTCAGTCATCAAACCAAGCTTTTCGAGGCGACGGCAACGCTCCTTGTTCAGCTCGGTCCACCGGCTCGATTTCGCGCGCGGCCCGAAGCGCTGAAGCGCCACGCCACCCACATTCTTGAGCGTCGAATCTATCCACCCGAAACACAGCGCTTCCTCCACCGCATCGATATACCACAGCACCCCCTCCGGAGCCGATTTGCCGCGGCCCACCGCAACCCAGCACTCTTTCTCCGTAGCGGAATGAGCAATCAGCCAGTTCCTGAACTCACTCCGCGTGCCTATATCAAGGATGTTATCCACCGTCATCAGCCACTCTGAAAATAAAATTACGACAAATTCCCGCAGCTGCGCAACAAAGCAGTGCGTGCAGGCCACGGCCTTGCATACACTGCTGCTTGGTGCTATTGCTGCGGAGCCTCTGCGGCTCCTCAAGGCAAAAAAAGGGCCCGAACAAAGGGGCTTCCGAACGCCTTATTCCTCTACGCTGCGGAGCTGCTGCACGTAGACGGCCTTCATCATCTTCTTGCGGTTGGTGACGGAGGGCTTCTGGAATGCCTGACGTGCACGGAGTTCTTTCACAACGCCGGTGCGTTCAAATTTGCGCTTGAATTTCTTGAGAGCGCGCTCGATGTTCTCGCCTTCTTTTACTTGTACAATAATCATATTATTCTTTTGTGTTTATTTTTTAATTCTTGGCTGTAGCATTTGCGTTTAGCGGGGCAAAATTACGCATAACTTTTGAAATAGCAAAACTTTTGAGCCTCCTATTAAAAAAAAATATTAAAACTTTTGCTGCCCGCCGCTCGCCATAGGGATAATATTTCGTAAATTTGCGCGATTTTTCGCGATATGAGTCACAAACACACATCGGCCAACGGCATCCCCGCCCTCTGGAACAGGGAGTACATCAAGGTAATGCTTTGCAATTTCCTGCTGTTCTTCGCTTTCTTTCTCCTCACGCCCCTGCTCCCGCTGTACCTCGACGATCAGTTCCACGCCGACAAAGACACCATCGGCATCGTGCTCTCGGGCTACGTGGTGGCCACGCTGCTTGTGCGCCCCTTCAGCGGCTTTGTGGTAGACACCTTCGACCGCAAGAAAGTGCTTATCATCTGCTTCTTCGTGTTTTTCATCTGCTTTTCCGGCTATGTCGGAGCCGGCACCCTCCTTATGTTTGCCATAGTGCGCACAGCCCACGGCCTCCCGTTCGGGGCCACAACTGTGGCAAACAGCACTGTGGCCATCGACGTTTTGCCATCCGAGCGCCGCAACGAGGGCATAGGATTCTACGGTCTCAGCAACAATCTGGCCATGGCCATCGCACCCAGCGCAGGCATATACCTCTACAACCGCACCGAGAACTTCTCGCTCCTCTTCTGGCTGTCGCTCATCCTGGCATTCGCGGGATTCCTGTGCTCCACCTCCGTCAAGCTCCCGGAGCGCAAGCCCGTGCAGGGCAAGCCCAAGATCAGCCTCGACCACTTCTTTCTGGGCCGCGCATGGCTGCTGGCCGTCAACATCTGCTTTTTCGGCCTGTGCTGGGGAGTCATGAGCAACTACGTGGCCATCTACGGCCGCGAGGCCATGGGCATAACCGACGGCACCGGCATCTTCTTCATGCTTCTCTCCTCCGGCCTCATACTCTCGCGCCTCTTCGGAGCCAAGAGTCTGCGCGCCGGGCTAATGACCCGCAACGCCACCATTGGCGTCATCCTCTCTCTCGCCGGCTACTCCCTCTTCGGCTTCGTGGCCACACCCTGGGCCTACTACCTCTCGGCCCTGCTCATAGGCCTGGGCAACGGCAGGATGTACCCGGCCTTCCTCAATATGTTCATCAAGGTGGCTCGCCACGACCAGCGCGGCACCGCCAATTCATCCATCCTCATCTCGTGGGACCTGGGCACAGGCCTGGGTATAGTCCTCGGCGGATTCATAGCCGAGCTCGCCGGATTCACCACAGCCTTCCGCATGGTGGCAGCCATGCAGGCGGCCGGCATGCTTCTGTTCATCCTCGCCACCCGCCGCTTCTTCGAGCGCCGCAAGCTCAACGAAAATTAGAACTACTTCAGAAAATCCCCCAGCTGCTTGGCTATCTCCCTCATTCCGGCTGCATCGGGGTGCCCCATGCGCTTCTCAACGCCCTGCAGCTCCAGGCAGCGCACGCCGCGCGCCGCACACTGCGCTATGATAGCCTCGCGCATGGGCCCGGTGATTTCATCGTTGAGCACAAACACCACCTCAGCCGCAGGATATAGCACCGGCAGCTGCTGGAGCATATAATCCATGGCCGGCACAAAAGTATAGAATGCGTGAGGCTGCGGGTCTGCTGCCGTCTCGGGCATCAGCGGCACACCGGCCCAGAAGTCGTTCGTGGCGCCGAACACCACTATCAGGTCCGGATTGCCCAGATCGCTCATTCGGTTGGTGAACGAGCGGTGGCTGTAGTCCTCGCCATTGTAGCCGCGGTTGCTTATTGTCGCGCCCGACCATGAATTGTTGCGCTCTATCTCATATCCGTTGTCGCGGGCGAAGATGCTCCACCACGTTAGCTCAGGTGCCGTCACATCGGTCTTTTCCGGTGCGTCGCCCGGGAAGTACCACACCTCATTGCCCTCCGGCTGCACGCAGCCCAGAAACGTGGAATACGAATCGCCCAGGATCGACAGCTTGCGGGGAGCAGCCCAGGCAGTGGCTGCGGCGGTCGCAGCAAGCATCAGGAGCACTATTTTCTTCATATCAAGATGTTTTTATTGCAAAGTTAATAAAAATTATAGAAAAACATTTGCTACTTTTGCACACCGTGGCACCTTTAGCCCGCTTCAATTCTCTATAACATCCATATTTATGACAAAATTTACACTTTCATTATTGGCAGCAGCCACCGTTGCCGCCGTCTCCGCCGGCGATGCCGGCGCCACCGATCTGGGCGCAGCCGCCAACGCCACACCGAAGGTAATCGCCGCCGCACGCACACACTATCTTGCTCCGGCCCGATCCGCCCGCACGCTGCACAAGCCGGCCAAAGAACTGCGTGCCGGGGCTGCCCGCCGTCACGCTCGCGCACCGTTCGCCGAGCCTGCCGCCGACGGCGCCATATATTCCTGCTCGTTCGACTTCCTCTCCGATGGCTCCGAGACCGCGCCCGCGCCCCTCGAGCTCGACGACTGGGACAACATCCCCGAAGAGCTCATCGGCGAGGAAAACTACGGCTTCGGAGGCCAGGGCATCATGCAGGCCGGCGGAGCGCTCTACATCCCCTTTGAATATGAGGAAGAGCCCGGATGGGACCTCGAAGGCCTGATGTGGACACCGGACCTCTACCAACCCATGCAGGTCACCATCGAGCTCGACGTGAAGATTGTTGAAGGCTGCGGTGTCGACACCGACGACTTCTGGGTCTACGCGTCCGACTACTCCACGAATTTCGACGAAGACTGCGGCGAAATCACCACCGAGTGGACCCACCTCGCCCTCAACATCAATGCAAAGGACTTCGTGCCCGAGAGCGACGACGATTCGTATTACCTCACGCTCTTTGCCGACGGCGGTGCCGACGTCGTGGTGAAAAACGTGGTAATCAAGGGCGAGGGCGCCGAGCTGCAGGTGCCTGTGGCGCAGCCCTATACCGACTTCACCGGCACATCCTTCACCGCCCGCTGGAGCGAAGTGGCAGGTGCCACAGGTTATTACCTCACCGTCTACAACTACGACCCCTCCACCCGCACCCGCACCTCCAAATTCCTGGACGCGCAGTTCACCGAGAATAACTACTACACCGTCACCGATATCACCCCCGGCAACTTCTACTCCTATCAGGTCTCGGCCACAAACGGCTCTGCCACCACCTCTGAGTCAAACTTCGTGATCGTCTGCGAGCTGCCCGCACCCGCCGGCCTCACGATCGCCGCCGGCGAGGACGACAAATCTCTCGACATCGCATGGACAGCCACACCGGGCGCCAACTACTACGTGCTCACCGCCACCTCCACCCGCAACGTCACCGCCGGCAGCACCGTCACCCTTGCCGATGCCGATTTCTCCGCAGTGGAGAGCACCGGCACTGTGGCCGAGCCCGAGGAATCCGAATTCTGGTTCGACGCACGCCCCGAGCTTCCCGGATGGGAATTCACCCTCGGCTGCTCCGCACCGGGTGCCTACGGATTCTGGGACAACGCCATGTACACAGCCTATACAGGCCTGGAAGCCTCGCTTTCCTCCATGGACTACGACCTCTCCAACATCACCGACGGCACCGTTAGCGTAAGCGTCGAGGCCGCGTCCCCCGGCAACGGCATGCTCGCCGGCATCCTCTCCTTCGACGAATCCCAGCAGATCTACGAAGTCGCCTCCGCCTACCGCACCACCGACGACGTACCGGCACAATACACCACCTACACATTCGACCTCACCGGTGCGGCCGCACGCTCCAAATTCATCTTCATGACGAGCACCGACGGCAACACCGACGGCGCCATCCTGATCCGCACACTGCAGATCTCCGCACAAGCCGCCGCCGACGGCACAGTAGGAATTCCCGTGGGCTCGATCGAGACCGAATCCACCCGCGCCTCATTCAGCATCGCCCTTGAAAACGGTGTCACCTACACCGCCACCGTAGTCCCCTACCTCGTCGACGACGAAGGCTACATCCTGGCCACAGGAAAGGCATCCGAGCCGGCCTCCCTCACAGCCGTCGTGAGCGGCATCGAATCCGTCACCGCCGACAGCGACAACGCCACCACAAGCTACTACAACCTTCAGGGTCAGAAAATCGCCGCCCCCGCCGCAGGCACCGTAGCCATCAAGGTTGCCGGCGGCAAAGCCACCAAAGTGATCTTCTGAAATAGCATAGCCCGTTAACCTCAAGCAAATTACAGGGGCGCACCATGGTGCGCCCCTTTTTCATAAGCACCTGTACGCCCTCTGAAAAAACTCTCTGCGTCTCCGTGCGTGCCAATACAAAAAAAATGAGCTCGAAAAATTTGGCCGGACGAAGAAAAAAACGTAAATTTGCAGGCAATTTTCCGCAACGGGCCCGAATGCAAGAGGCCGGCACACGTCTAAGCCGCCCGCCCGCCGGAGTAACTTATTAAAGTTCAGATACATGTACGTTATCGTAGAAATCCAGGGACAGCAGTTCAAAGCCGAAGAAGGCAAGTTCCTGTATGTTCACTACCTCGGCGAAAAGGCCCAGGCCGGTGACACCGTAGAGTTCGACCGCGTGCTCCTCGCCGACAAGGACGGCGAAGTCCTCGTTGGCGCTCCCACCGTAGAAGGCGCAAAAGTTGTTTGCGAAGTAGCCGAAAACCTCGTTAAGGGCGACAAGGTGATCGTATTCAAGAAAAAGCGTCGCAAAGGCTATCGCCGCAAAAACGGCCATCGCCAGTGCTTCTCCAAAGTCGTGATCAAAAACATTGTTGCTTAACCCCTAAAAACACTATCAGAAATGGCACATAAGAAAGGTGTAGGTAGTTCTAAGAACGGCCGCGAGTCGGAAAGCAAACGACTCGGTGTTAAAATTTTTGGTGGTCAGTTTGCCAAGGCCGGCAACATCATCAAGCGTCAGCGCGGCACGGTTCACCACCCCGGCCTCAATGTAGGTATCGGCAAGGACCACACTCTCTACGCGCTCATTGATGGCACCGTTCTCTTCACCGAAGGCAAGAACGGACGCAAGTTCATCAACGTCACCCCCATCGAGGCCTAAGAGGCCCGGGAGAACCCACAACGCACAAAACAATCCGCCCGCGCGCCCGGCTTCTGCTCCGGATGTGCGGGCGGATTTTTTCGCCGGCTGCAAAACCTTAAGGCCACCACGCGCGTTAATATTGTACCACGTAGTTCAACTGATTTATATATGAGTTCATCACAAATGCTCGGTGCGCTGCTTCTCTTGGCAGCCGCCACGCAGGGAGCGCACGCCGAAAGTCCCGCCGATATTGCCGCCGGACTTTCGGCTGCCACCCCCTACAGCGCCGGCGCCCGCTACGAGGTGCTTCTGCCCCAGAGCGAAGACCCCGTGGAATACGCCATTGAGCTGTACAGCTACTCGCCGGCGCTCCCCGACACCCTCTCGCCATGCAACTACCTCATCGACTGGAGCATGCACACCCCGACGGGCCCCACCTCCGGATTCAGCGCATATTTCGACGGCCACCACTACCGCCTGCGCGACAAGCGCTTGCAGGAATATCACTACACCGACAATTCCTCCGCCTTCGCCCCACGCGGAGCCGTGGAAGCCGGCGTGCAGCAGCAGGCACAGTTTGCCTCGCTTCTGCCCGCGTTCATCGCCCGCGAGCTCCGGAGCATGGCCGATACCACACGCTACACCGCCACCGTCACCCGCAGCCGCGACGGAAGCACCCTCACCGTGAAAGGCACCGAGCGCTACAACGGCGTGCCCGGCCGCGAATTTGAATACACCTTCGACGTCGCCACCTACCTCCCCCTCAAGGCCGAGATATGCTACAACCCCGGCCACATGAGCGAGCAGACCGTGACCGTGCGCTACTCCGCCCCCGCCGCCGGTGCCATGAGCGGCACCCTCGACGAGCCCGCTCTCATCGCCCGCTACCCCGAAGCATTCGCCACATATCGCCGCAGCGACTTCACCCTGGCCTCACTGCCCGGTCGTCCCCTGCCCGCCATCTCCGCCCCGGCCATCGACGGCAGCCGCTTCACCCGCCCCGCAGGCGCCCCCTGGGAC
>CAMWRI010000087.1 GCA_947176585.1 uncultured Porphyromonadaceae bacterium | reverse complement strand
CTGCATAACGCTTGACCGCCTCAGCGTTAACAAATATTGGGGAACCGGGTCTAAAAAAATTATTCCTATAATCCCGCACCTGCATTGTGCTGTTTTTCAGTATGATGCAGGTTTTTTTCGTGAATCGCGTCGTGCTGTGCGCGATTATAGGATATTCGGGAATCATTGTGTCGTAACTTTGCAGCGTAAAACAAACGACTCCCCATGAGCTCAGGGCGTCAGCCGGCCGGCGTTTTACACCGCGAGATAATCAACCCTAATTATTCACCATTTAATCTACAATCCGTATTAACATGTTTCACCGATTAACCTTCCACTCTCGAGATCCCACCTGAACCATGGGGCCGCTTCCGCAAGTTTCGACAATAGCGCTTCCTCGACTGCAGATAACGCCCCCCTCCATCAGCCCGACGATAGAGGAGCAGACATGCCGCCCGCGCTACCGGGGCGCGGCGGATGTCTGTCCCTACTGTCGCATTTAGAATATCTATTCAGTGAATAGGCCCAGTATCATGTTTTAAAAGAAGTGGGGCCTTGGTTCAAAATTATTCAGGCGCGCCGAAGAGCGCGCCCCGAGTATAGCCGTGGGGTAAGCCGTGCGCCTTTGGGCGCGGCGGCGCACCCCGCGGAAAAAAGGCCGCCCTCCACCTCTCCCCCTATCCATCGCGGCATCTATGGATGCCGCGATGGATAGGGGGAGAGGTGTGTATCTGATAAACCGCGGGGTGCGCGCCTTTCAGGCGCTTACCTCCGCGGCTATACTCGGGACGCGCTCTATGGCGCGTCAATTTTCCCGGTCGTTTTCTACAGAGTTCTATAGGTTGTCGCTTAAACCTACAGTAACGATCAGTCATGCCCTTGCTATTCGCTGAATAATTGCGCTATGTTGAAATAATGTTTTTAAATCTTAAAAAATGTAATTTGTCATTGTCTTTCTGATAATACTTTCTAATTTTGTAGCTCAAAACAAAAGATTCTTATGAAGACCAACCTCAGCTCTCAAATCAGCCTTGAGCGTATTCCCAAGCGGTACTACGATCCCCAGGGCGAACTCGAGCAGGCAGCTCTGCGCCGCGAAGAAAAAATCTATACCCGAATTTTTGAAAACATGAACGACGGCAGCGCGTATCTCGCGCGCCATGTCGTTGAACTCATCAAGAAAAATCTCGCAGCGAAAAACCGTTGCGTGATTGCTCTCGGCGCCGGGCGTTCCACCCATTCCGTGTATGCGCATCTCATCGAGATGTTCAATCAGGGTGAAGTGTCGTTCGACCGCGTGATTGTGTTCAACCTCAACGAATTCTTCCCGCTGGTTCCGGAAGGTCCCTCAACGCTCGCACGTCTGCGCGAGGTGTTCCTCGACAAAGTGAACGTGCGTCCCGAAAATATCCACACAATCAAACCGGCAGTCTCGCTCGACGATATGTTTGCCTACTGCCGCGAATATGAGCAGCAGATTGCCGACTGCGGCGGTCTCGACCTCACGCTCTGCGAGGTGGGACCCCAGGGTTCGCTTGCATTCAACGAGCCCGGATCGCTCTCCACGAGCGTTACCCGTCTGGTGCTCCTCTCGCCCGATGTGCGCCACGATATCAAGAAGGAATACAAGGTGGACAATGCCCCCAAGACTGCCGTTACGCTGGGTCTCAGCAATATTCTCAACTCGTCGCGTGTCATGACCATGGCCTGGGGCGAAAGTCGCGCCAAGGTGGTGGCAGAGGCTATGGAAGGCCCCGTCACCGACAATGTGCCCGCCTCCTTCCTCCAGCTCCACAACCATGCCCGCATAGCTCTCGACCTGCCTGCGGCTTCCGATCTCACCCGCATCTCGCACCCCTGGAAGGTGACCTCCTGCGAGTGGACCGACAAGCTCATCCGCCGCGCTATCGTGTGGCTGTGCCAGCTCACGGGCAAGCCCATCCTCAAGCTCACCAACAAGGACTATAACGACAACGGCCTGGGCGAGCTCGTGGCTCTCTACGGATCTGCCTACAACGTGAATATCAAGGTGTTCAACGAGCTGCAGCACACCATCACCGGATGGCCCGGCGGCAAGCCCAACGCCGACGACACCTACCGTCCCGAACGCGCCAATCCATTCCCCAAGCGTGTGATCATTTTCTCTCCTCACCCCGACGACGACGTGATCTCCATGGGTGGTACCTTCCGTCGCCTCGTCGATCAGGGCCACGATGTGCATGTGGCCTATGAGACCTCCGGCAATATCGCCGTGGGCGACGAAGATATGATGCGCTACTTCATGATGATGGATAAGATCGCGCCCATGTTCGGGTTCGACGTGGAGGAATACAAGCGCCTCTCGGCCGACGTCAACAATTTCGTGCAGGCCAAGAAGTCCGACCGCGACGTCGACAGCAAGGAGATCCGCGAGATCAAGACTATGATCCGCCAGGCCGAGGCTACCATCGCATGCAACTACATAGGCGTGAAGCCTGACCACATACACTTCCTGCGCCTCCCCTTCTATGAGACGGGCACAATCAAGAAAGGCGACCTCACGGAGAAGGATGTGAACATCGTGAAGAAACTACTCCAGGAAGTGAAACCCAATCAGATTTTCGTGGCAGGCGACCTCGCCGATCCCCACGGAACGCACCGCGTGTGCACCGACGCCGTGCTCGCCGCCATCGACGAGCTCAAGGGCGAAAAATGGATGAAAGACTGCCGAATATGGATGTATCGCGGCGCTTGGGCCGAATGGGAAATCGACCATATCGAAATGGCCGTGCCCATCAGCCCGGAGGAGCTGCGCAACAAGCGAAACAGCATCCTCAAGCACCAGAGCCAGATGGAAAACGCTCCCTTCCTGGGCGACGACGACCGTCTGTTCTGGCAGCGCGCCGAGGACCGCAACCGTGCCACGGCAGCCCTCTACAACTCCCTGGGTCTCGCTTCGTATGAGGCCATGGAGGCTTTTGTGGAGTATCATCCGCTCTGATATCGCGACTTTTTGTCAGTTCTTAGGATAATTTAGGAAAAAATGTCACATTTCTGATGTGGCATTTTTTTTGCAGTTTGTTGTACAGATATAGACAATAAAACTACTAAATATATTATGCAGAAAGGAACAATTGGGGTTACTACCGAAAATATTTTCCCCGTTATCAAGAAATTTCTTTACAGCGACCACGAGATTTTCCTGCGCGAGCTCGTGAGCAACGCCGTGGACGCAACCCAGAAAATCCGCACCCTCGCAGGTTTCGGCGAGTTCAAGGGCGAGCTGGGCACGCTCGACGTGCGTGTGACCGTCGACAAAGAAGCCGGAACGCTCACCGTGAGCGACCACGGCATAGGCATGGATGCCGATGACCTCAACAAATATATCAACCAGATAGCCTTCTCGGGCGCCGAGGAGTTTCTGGCCAAGTACAAGGACAGCGCTAACAGCATCATAGGCCACTTCGGCCTCGGTTTTTACTCGGCGTTCATGGTGGCAAAGAAAGTGGTGATCAACTCTCTTAGCTACAAGGAGGGCGCAGAAGCCGTGCGCTGGGTATGCGACGGCTCGCCGGAGTACACGATGGGCAAGGGCGACCGCGCCGAGCGTGGTACCGACATCATCCTCTACATCGACGACGACAGCAAGCAGTTCCTCGAGCAGGCGCGCATCGACACGCTGCTCAAGAAGTACTGCCGCTTCCTCCCCGTGCCCGTGATCAGCGGCAAGGAGCAGGAATGGAAAGACGGCAAGATGGTGGACACTGATAAAGACAAGGTGATCAACGCCACCGCTCCCCTCTGGCTCAAGAAGCCCTCGGAGCTCACGGACGACGATTATCTCAAGTTCTACCACGAGCTATATCCCGGCCAGGACGGTCCCCTGTTCTGGATTCATCTCAACGTGGACTATCCCTTCACTCTCACGGGCGTGCTTTTCTTTCCCAAGCTCAAGGACAACTTTGAGGTCACGAAGAACCGCATCCAGCTCTACTGCAACCAGGTTTTCGTCACCGATTCCGTCGAGGGCGTGGTGCCTGAATTCATGATGCTGCTTCAGGGCGTGATCGACTCTCCCGATATTCCTCTGAACGTGTCGCGCTCCTATCTCCAGAGCGATACCGCCGTCAAGAAAATCTCGGGCTACATCACCAAGAAGGTGTCGAGCCGTCTCAACGAGCTCTTTACGGCAGACCGTGCCGCCTTCGAGAAGAAGTGGGACGACATCAAGATATTCATCGAATACGGCATGCTCACCGACGAGAAATTCTGCGACGCGGCCATGAAATTCATGCTGCTGCGCGACACGGAAGCACGCTATTTCACTCCCGAAGAATACCGCAAGCTCGTTGAAGCCTCGCAGACTGATCGAAACGGCGACGTGGTGTATCTCTACACCACCGACCCCGAGGCGCAGCATAACTACATTCAGGGTGCGGTGTCGCGCGGCTACGACGTGCTCCTGCTCGACGGCCGTCTCGACTCGCATTTCGTGGGCCTGCTTGAGCAGAAGCTGGAAAAGACCCGCCTGGTGCGCGTGGATAGCGGCAGTGTGGATTCGCTCATCGACAAGGGCGACAAGAAGCAGCTGGGCATCTCGCCCCTGCAGGTCAACGAGCTCAGCACCGTGTTCCGCAGCCAGCTGCCGCAGATGAAGCAGGCGCAGTTCATGGTGGAATTCGAGGCCATGGGCGAAGGCGCGCTTCCCGTGATGCTCACGAAGAACGAGTACATGACCCGAATGAAGGCCATGGCCGCAATGCAGCCGGGCATGGATTTCTATGCCGAACTGCCCGACAACTACAATCTCGTTGTCAACACCGATCACCCCGTGGTCGAGCGTATCGCACGAGAGGCTTCCGAGGCTCTTGATGCCGAGGTGAAACCCCTCAGCGACTCTATCGAGGCATGCAATGCACGGATAGAGCAGCTGCGCAAGGACGCTCCCGAAGGCAAGCTCGATGCCGAAGGCGAAAAGCAGGTGGCCGAGCTTGAGAAGCAGGTGGCCGAGCTTGAGAAGCAGGTGGCCGACGAGCGCTCCCGCATGGAGAAACTCGAGGCTGATTATGCCGCAGGCAAGCCCGTGGTGAAGCAGCTCATCGACCTGGCTCTACTCCAGGCCGGCCTGCTCAAGGGTGAAGCCCTCAGTTCGTTCGTAAGCCGCAGTGTCGAAATGCTCTGATTCTCGGCCGTCTACAGATAAAAAGGTCGCATCCGGTCCGGGGGTGCGGCCTTTTTGTGTGCCGCGGGCAATAATTCGCCCGCGCGCGCGTTGTAATATGTATATGAAACGTTTCTTGCATATCGCAGCGATGGCCGCACTTGCAGCACTTCCGGCCTCCGCTCTTGATTTTACGAGCCCTTCCGGCGTAACTGTGCTGCATGTGGCCGACGGCGAGCATGGCGCTCCTGTGTATTCAATCGATCATGCGGGCCGCAGGCTCGTGGAGGCTTCGCCGCTCGGTGTAAACACGCTTCAGGCAGAGTTTGCCAAGGGACTGCGCATCGCGGATGCCGATACGGCCCGCGTGCACAAGGAATACAGCCAGTCGCGCATCAAGCACGATACCGCCGTCTACGATGCCCTGCGCGCAGTGGTCAAGGCCGTGAACGAGGCCGGCGACACGCTGGGCATAGAATTCAGCGTGGCCGACAATGATGTGGCCTTCCGCTACCTGCTGCCGCGCCTCAACGGCGGCGAGACCGGTGCCATCACCGTGACCGGCGAGGCATCGGGCTTCGCTTTCCCCGCCGGAACCACCGCTTTCCTCACGCAGCAGAGCGATGCCATGGTGGGGTGGAAGCGCACCAAGCCTTCATATGAGGAGGAGTATATGCGCGATGTGCCCGTGGGCACGCCTTCCTATGCCGGCCACGGCTTCACATTCCCGGCTCTCTTCCGAGTGGGCGATGCGGGATGGGTGCTTCTGGGCGAAACGGGAGTGGACAGCCGCTACGTGGGATCGCATCTCTCCGAAGCCTCTCACGAGGGCGTCTACTCTATCGCCTTCCCGATGGCTGAAGAAAACAACGGCAACGGCGACACCTCAGCCGCAATGGCGCTCCCCGCGGCTACTCCCTGGCGCACCATCACCCTGGGCAGCGACCTTGCCCCCATCGTGGAGACCACAGTGACGTGGGACCTTGTGGATCCTCTCTATGATATTGACGTGCCGGCCCACAACGGCCGCGGCACGTGGAGCTGGATTATATGGCAGGATGCCAGCAGCAACATGCAGGACCAGAAGACCTACGTGGACTTCGCCCGCGATATGGGATATGAACATGTGCTCGTGGATGCAGGATGGGACGTGAATCCCGGCTACGACGGCACCGCCGAGCTGGTGCGCTACGCCGCCGACCGCGGGGTGGGGATCTTCCTCTGGTTCTCATCGAGCGGCTGGTGGAACGATATAGTGCAGAGCCCCGTGAATGTTATGAGCAATTCCATCGCGCGCAAGAAGGCAATGAAGTGGATGAAGGAGCTGGGCGTGAAGGGTATCAAGGTGGACTTCTTCGGAGGCGACAAGCAGGAGACCATGCGCCTATACGAGGATATACTGAGCGATGCCGCACAGTACGGCCTGAGCGTGATTTTCCACGGCTGCACGATGCCTCGAGGCTGGGAGCGCATGTATCCCAACTATGTGGGCAGCGAGGCCACGCTCGCGTCGGAGAACATGGTGTTCTCGCAGCACTTCGCCGATAATGTGGAGGCGCCTCATGCCGCACTTCACCCCTTCGTGCGCAACAGTCTCGGATGCATGGAATATGGCGGCACGATTCTCAACAAGCGTGTGAGCCGCAGCAATGCATCGGGCGTTACCCGCCGCAGCGGCGATGCTTTCCAGCTCGCTACCGCCGTGCTGTATCAGAATCCCGTACAGAATTTCGCCCTTGCGCCTAACAATCTCACGGATGCTCCCGCGGCTGCCATTGAGTTCATGAAAGAGGTGCCCACCACTTGGAACGAGACCCGCTTCGTCGACGGCTATCCCGGCAGCTATGCAGTGATTTCCCGCCGCCACGGCGATAAATGGTACACCGCCGGCGTCAATGCCACTGCCGAGGTCAAGGAATTGCTTGTGCCTGTGCCCGGAGCTGCAAAAGGCGACATTGTGACGGTGCTTATCGACACTCCCGAAGGCAGCTTCGCATCTGAGACACGCAAGGTGTCGCGCGACGGCAAGGTGAAAGTGGCCATGCAGCCCCGCGGCGGTTTCGTAATCGTAAAATAAGGATGTTCAGAAAGTTATTGTTAGCCATAATATGTGCTTGCGCCATCATTCCGGTGCAGGCGCAGCTCCCCAAGCGCGAATTTCGCGGTGCATGGCTCCACACCGTGTATCAGGACCAATATCTGCGCAACTCCACGGAGCAGAACAAAGCATATCTTCGTCGCCAGCTCGACAGCCTGCGCACTGCCGGCGTCAATGCCGTGATCTTTCAGGTGCGCCCGCAGGCGGATGCGTTCTATGAAAGCTCGCTGGAGCCATGGAGCTGCTATCTCACGCGCAACGGGGCGGCTCCTGTGCCTTATTGGGACCCTCTTCAGTTTATGATCGACGAGTGCCACGCACGCGGCATGGAGCTGCACGCATGGCTCAATCCCTATCGCGTGACGGCAGGAGCGCGGCAGCAGCCCAGTGCATCGCATCTCTACCACAAGCATCCCGAGCGCTTCCTGCGCTTCGACGGCAAGCTATATTTTGACCCCGCGTTGCCCGAGAACCGCCGTCACATCGAAAAGGTGGTGGAGGATATCGTGGAGCGCTACGATGTGGACGGTATTCATTTCGACGATTATTTCTATCCTTATCCCGTGAAGGGCAAGGAATTTCCGGACGATGCCTCGTATAAGAAGTACGGCCACGGTCAGAACCGCGGCGACTGGCGGCGTGCCAATGTGGACAAGCTCATCAGCGGCGTCCACGACGTGATCGCCCGCAGCAGCCGCCCCTGGGTGCGCTTCGGCATCAGCCCGTTCGGTATCTGGCGTAATGCCTCGTCAGACCCTCGCGGAAGCAAGACTTCCGGCCTGCAGAACTACGACGGACTCTACGCAGACGTACTTCTCTGGGCCCGCAACGGCTGGATCGACTATCTGCTGCCGCAGCTCTACTGGGAGCTCGACCATAAGGCCGCCGGCTACCGCACGCTCGTGGACTGGTGGGCTGCCAACACTGAAGGGCGCCACATGTATATAGGCCAGGATGTGGGCCGCACAATGAAGATGAATGAACTCGATGAGAAACTCGCTCTCCAGCGCTCGTATCCCGAGATTCAGGGGATGTGCTGGTGGCCCGGCTATTCCATTAGCCGCAACGAGGGCGGAGTGGCCGATTCCCTCGCTATGGTGCATCAGCGCTCGCGCGCTCTTGTGCCCGTCTATCCGTGGATAGAATCGGCCGGGGCACCCGCAGTGACGAATCTTCAGCTAAAGGGCGAAACGCTGTCGTGGACGGCTCCCGAGCCCGAAGGGTCGGTGAGCGATGCCGTGCGTTTCGTGGTCTACCGCTTCGACGAGGGCGACAGCTGCGATATTGCCGATGCCTCGGCCATCGTGGAGGTGACACCGCGCAATCAGTTCCTGGCCGTTGTGCCCGGCTATTATGTGGTCACGGCGCTCGACCGCGTGAATAATGAATCCGCTCCATCGCGTCCCGTGCATGTGAAATGAAAGTATCCGTCATCATCCCCGTCTACAACGTCGAGGCATATCTGCGTGAGTGCCTCGACAGCGTGCTTGCCCAGAGCCATGACGACCTCGAAGTGATTCTGAGCGACGACGGGAGCACCGACGGCTCCGGGAATATATGCGATGAATATGCATCCGCCGATGCTCGCGTGCGCGTGATTCACGCGCCCAACGGAGGCATGTCGGTGGCACGTAACCGCGCGCTGGCCACGGCCTCGGGCGAGTGTGTATTCTTTGTGGATTCCGACGACGTGATTCACCCGCGCGCAATCGAAATTCTCGCCCGCGAGATTGAGGAGCGCGATGCAGACGTGGCCTGGAGCGCATATACTCATTCTCCCGATGGCCTGAGCGACTGTCGCGGGCGGGTGATATTCGTGGACGGCAAGAACGCTGCCGAGCTTTTCCTGTATCAGAAAGGCACCTTCGCACGAGGCATCGGCGGGGTGATGATAAGATGCAACGAACCTGATAAATTGCTTTTTCGAGAAGGCATACGCTACGAAGACCTTGAATTTCTTGCTCTGTATCTCGCAGGCACACTCAGGGTAGCCGCTTGCGACTTCCCTCTGTATTTCTATCGTCCCAACCCAAAGAGCATAACCGGCGAGTGGCATCCCGGGCGTGCCGACGTACTCGACGTCACGGCCCGTATTGAGGAAGCGTTTCGCCGCGACGGTGCGTTGGTCCGTGCGGCCCGCGAGCGCAGCTTGAGCGCGGCGTTCAATATTTTTGTGCTCAATGCCCGCTACGGCCGCGACCACGAGGTGGCCAGCCGCTGCTTCGGCATCATACGCGAGCGGCGCCGCCTGAGCCTTTTCAATAGACGCGTTCGCTTCAAGAGCAAAGCCGGCGCGCTGCTTTCGTATATGGGCCCGCGCGTGCTCGCATTTATCGGACGCTTATGAAGAAGGTGATTACTCTGGACAGCAAAGCCTTGCGCGATACGTGCCTGCGGCTTGAGGCCGAGTGCATCAGGCCCTTTGAGCCCGATGTGGTTCTGGGCATAGAAAGCGGAGGGCGCAACGTGGCCGACATGCTTTTCCCTTCGCTCCCGCATTGTTATGTGGCACTGCGCCGTCCCTCCACTCGAGGCAAGGGCAGGGTGGTGAAGTGCCTTCTCCGACATCTGCCGCGCGTTGTGGCCGATTGGCTGCGGGTGGCGGAATCGAGCTATCTCGAGCGCCATGCACCGGCCACAGCACCGTTCACGGGCGAGTTGCCGCCGGAGCTTGCCGGAGCAAAGCGTATTCTCGTGGCCGATGATGCTGTGGACAGCGGCAATACCATGCTCGCGGTGGTCAATGCCGTGAAAAACAAATATCCCGATGCCCGCGTAGCAGCCGCAGCCGTGGTGGTGACGACGGAAGCGCCGGTTATCAGGCCTGATTTCTACATGTTTGACAATCTTTTGATTCGTTTCCCATGGTCGGCAGATGTCAAAAAATAGTGCGTGCGGTGGTCGTGGATCTCGACGGTACGCTACTGCGCGGAAATTCATTCAAGCTATACGTGCGCGCTGCACTCGAATATCTGCCGCTGAGCGAGCGCATCATTATTGCCGGCACCTACTTGCTGCGAAAGGCGCGCGTGATAAGCCACAACGAGTTCCGCTCGCATGTGGTGTCGCTCACGGGATTTCCTGACGAGGTTCTGGAATATATGCGCAGGCATGCCGTGTTTTCGCAGGCAGTGCTCGAGTACATCCGCACCCGTCAGGCTCAGGGCTACAGCATAATGCTCGCCACTGCCGCCCTGGCGCCGTATGTGCACGTGTTCTGGGACGGTGCGTATGTGGCATCTTCGGTGGGCAGCGACGGAAAGGTTGAATACGACTGTCGCGGAGAGGCCAAGCTACATGCCGTGGCCACCGTGTTCAACGGTGCACTTCCGGCCTTTGTGCTTACAGATTCCGAGGCCGATGAGCCTCTTATCCGCGCGGTGGCAATTGCCGGCGGCACCCCGGTACTGGTGAATCCCACCCACGAAACCGAGCAGCTATTTCCCGATGTGCGGGTGATAAGGGATTATTGATACCGCTCAGTCGTCTTTCTCATAATAATACGAGTTATATTCCGGATTATTCTGATGAATGTCCGATATGGAGATTGTCATAATCCGTTTTTCAACTGATTTATCTGAGCGCAGACACGGTTGATGTGATCCAAGCCATACAGCAATGAGTTGCTGTCAATGTCCATCCAAGAAAAGAGGGTCTTGAT
>CAMWRI010000086.1 GCA_947176585.1 uncultured Porphyromonadaceae bacterium | reverse complement strand
CTATGGACGGCTACGGCGTGACCATCCGCCTGCTCGATCCCCCGCTGCATGAATTCGTTCCCCATCAGACCGCCACACAGAAAGAACTCGCCGAGAAGATGGGCATCGAACTCGCCGAAGTAAAGGCTAAGGTAGACAGCCTCGAAGAATTCAACCCCATGCTGGGTCACCGCGGTTGCCGTCTGGGAATCACCTATCCCGAAATCACCGAGATGCAGACTCGTGCCATCATCGAGGCCGCCCTCGCCGTAAAGGCCCGCGGTATCGACGTACACCCCGAAATCATGATACCTCTCGTTGGTTCGCTCAAGGAAATCGAGAACCAGGCCAACATCATCCACGCCACCGCAACCAAGGTGTTCGAGGAAAAGGGCGCCAACGTTATGTACAAGGTTGGTACCATGATCGAGGTACCCCGTGCCGCTCTCGTTGCCAACCAGATCGCACAGGTTGCCGAGTTCTTCTCTTTCGGTACAAACGACCTCACTCAGATGACCTTCGGCTTCTCCCGCGACGACGCTCCCAAGTTCCTCAAATTCTACAAGGAACACGGCATCATCAAGACCGATCCCTTTGAAGTCCTCGACCAGGAAGGCGTTGGCCAGCTCGTGAAGATGGGCGTAGAAAAAGGCCGCGCCACCAACCCCGACCTCAAGGTGGGTATCTGCGGCGAGCACGGCGGTGAGCCCTCCAGCGTCAAGTTCTGTGCCAAGCTGGGCATGAACTACGTGAGCTGCTCTCCCTTCCGTGTGCCCATCGCTCGCGTTGCAGCGGCGCAGGCAGCCATCGAGGAGTAAGAGAAATAAACTCCGATTAACTAATAAAAGCGGTGGATTCAGACGAATCCACCGCTTTTATTAGTTAATCATTCGTTATTCCGCGTAGAGATTTTCGGATTTCTGCGGGATGTATTGCTCTACCAGTTTGCTGATTTTCTCCAAATCAGGCTTCTTATCTGCATAGTCGATCAATGCCCCGACGGGGTAAAGATCCGGATCTGAAGCTGACTGAAAATCGGCTGCATCTTCCGAATAGTCTCCATCCTCCACAGCATCTGCCTCGATGGCGTAATCATTGTATTCTATCACGCGGTTGGCATCTCCGCGGCGCTCGATATCCACGAGCAGAGTGGTGGGTATAATGCTTATCTGCGGGTCTTCTCCCCATGCTGAAGGGTTGCTGATTACCTCCGCCACTTTGGAGGCTATTACGTCGGTAAGTTCTTTTCTTGTCATAGTAATAATGTTTTAATAATATAACATGAAAAGCTAAAAATAGTTCTACAAGGCCATTGCTGAATACATCAATATTATTTCAGTCTTTTGCTACCACGTCACATTCGATATACAGGTCGAGAAGGTCGGCTATATCATTGATATATTGAGCGCATTTTATGGTTGGCCAATTGGCAAGTACATACCAATGTGCATTAGCCTTTTTGTAACGATTGTTTATCGGCTCCTTGGCAACAATAGGATATTGACCAAATTTCAGACCCAGCGCGGCCACTCTTTCATAACCGATTATATCGAGCAAATAAATAAAAGATTGATATGTGGCTCTATCGGATATTATCTTGCCATCTGGCATCCGGATAGCGATTTTGTTCTGCATATACTCCGTTCCTCCGTTGGATCGAAAGCGGCTGAGCCGTTGATTTATACGTGCCCGCTGATTGCGATAGGATTCCGACTTGGTCAACACTGTTTGTGCAGCTTGGTTTTGCACCGGAGCAGCGGTTAATTCAACCGGCAGATAATTTGTGAGATATTTGTACGCTGCAAGATATTTGGAGAGGCGAGCCGCCGTGTCCGGCGATATAAAATCAAGACGGCACACATCGAGGTTATCCTCCAAATCATGAAGCTTCACGACACGTCCGAGCGGATTTCTGGCAGCCCGGGCCACAAATTCCTCGTAACTTTCACCGGCACGTTTCGTTACGGACAAAATTCCTTCGATGATATTCTGAGGGAATCCTTCAGCTTGCAGATACTCTGCCGTAATGTCCGTATCTTCAACCGTGTCGTGGAGCAAAGCTACGATTTTCTCTTCATCGGTGTGACAACGCATAGCCATACGCATAGGGTGCTGGAAATATGCAGCACCTGATTTATCGCGCTGACCGGCGTGCTTTTTTACACAAATTTCAGCCGCCTTGTCGAGCAATTTTGCCGCTTCAGCTTTATTCATTATTATTCATATTGTTATTTGAGTTGAATATATCAAGCTTGCGGCACATCCATTTCCAAGCTTTGTAATATACAAAGATGATGACTGCAATTAAAAAAGCCTTTGTATAGGGCGAATCCAAGCCGTTTTTACGCAGCATCATGTTTATGAGGGCGATAAAACCACCAAAAGCTCCTACAAAAAGCAGAAATTCGAGGAAATAAATAATGGCTTTGCTCTTACTTGTATTCTCAGACATAAATTTACAAATTAGAAGAACATTACAAAATTATCAATAATTTGCAACATAGCCAATATCTACGGATGTTTTTATAATAAGGCATCTACCCTATGATTGCTAAATGATGGAAAATTCGTAACTTTGTAGAACATTCACAAAATCCCAAGTATTTATGGTAACTGAAATTGACCCCAAAGATACGACCCGCGCGTTTGCTTTCGAGGCGTGGATGCAGGCGCCAATGCCAATGGTCACATTCTTCAAAACGTTGAATGTGACTCCACTGGTGAATAAGTCTAAACGAGACGGTCTAAAGTTCAATATGCTGATGTGCTGGTGCATAGGCAAAGCGGCGTCACGAGTAAAAGAATTTTACATGCTACCTGTGAACGGGAAGCTGATGAAATATGACTCACTTGCCGTTAATACCATTGTGATGAACCGTACCAATGAGGTGAGTTCATGCGATGTGCCTTTTTGTGAAGATCTCGAGCGGTTCAACAGCGAGTATATCCGCCTCACCGAAATGGTGAAAGAGAGTTGCGAGAATCATGATGAAACGGAAAAGATGGTAATCGGCACATCGGCTCTGGTACAATATGATATTGACGGAGCTGTTGGGATGTACAGTGGGATTTTCAACAATCCTTTTATGATTTGGGCGAAATATCGCCGCGAACACATCGATGGATTCCCGTCCTTTACGTTGAAAGTATCGTTTCAGTTCCACCACACGCAAATGGACGGCGCGCATGCGGCCACATTTTTGGGACTGATTCAGGAATGTATAGATAAATTATAGAGTATTTAACAACCTGTATTAAAGAAATATAAAAGCCTTCAATTCACGGAATAATATGTTAATTTTGTCGCGGTTCTGTCTTGAGCAGCCTCAATTATTCCGTAGCTATGTACCACTTCACACGCCAACTCCTGAGTCTGATTTTGCTCCTAATGTTTTATAATGGGGCGGAAGGGCGGCACATAGTTGTGGCTGATTCAGTAACACATGATCCACTGGCTCGAGCCTCAATTTTTTCAGTAAACGGCACGTTTATCGGCCTCGGCGATTCTTTCGGCAATCTGCCATATATTTCAAGTTCAGACTTTCCCGTCACCGTCAGGTATATGGGTTACAAGGAGCGAACCGTAGACGCCGTCATGCCGGACACAATTTTCATGCAGGAGAATCCAATGGAACTTAATGAGGTGGTTGTGTCGTCCTTGAGCCGCAAAGCATTGCACATCCTTGCCTACGTGCGCGAATACTCCACGATGTCGACTTATACCGATACTGTGTTCTTGTTTCGGGAAAAGACCGTTGACGTTATGATCCCGGAACAGGCAAAAACCAAATATGCAGGTTGGCGCACACCTCGCGTGTTGTTTTCCAAATCATATTACCGTTTCACCAACGAAATGGGTCTCGACAGCGTGAGCGACGCCTGCACTCATCACTTTTCATGGGCCGACTGGGTGGGGATATCTCCGGATGCGGCATTGCCTCAGACAATTGCAGAGAGCAGAGTGGGGAGCGATACCATATCTGGGAAATACGGCATCACAGAAAAATGGTTGCGTAACGGCGACAAAGTGCGCCTTGACGTGAATATCCTTAACGACACCACAAGCCGAAAATGGGTGCCAAACCTTTCTACGTTTTTTCGTCATGACCTCGATTACGAGACGTTCAAACTACAGATAAACTATGAAAATGTGACTGGAACCTCAGTTAGTCCTCAGGACGTTTCGGGCTATTCATTCAATATCGAGTCAAATGGTCGTGGCCGTGCAATGTTCATGTTCAACAAGGTTGACCAGCCTATTTATGTAACGACTTATGCCGAAGTCTACATCCTCGATAGGGAATTTATCACTATAGCAGACGCCCGTAAATGGGAAAGACGCGACGTGGACTTCAGCAATATAGGCATAATTGAGGCCGGAGCCGCTCCCCCCTTGCAGGAAGCCGTCGTGCGGCTCATCGAACGAGTTAATGAAGTGGACCGAGACGGTGTGCGTCTCACGGTGGCGCCTGACCAACGTCTGGCTGGAATGCGCGTTGCTCGCAGCTTCGGAAGCGAGATGTTGACCCGTCTCAAAAACATGTTTGGTATCAGCTACATCCGAGGCAAACGCAAACAGGAGAAGAAGTGGAAAGAATTCCGACGCAGCAGGTCCAAGGATTTCGATATTATCCGGCTCCCTGCCGACTCCGTGCCCGGGGACATTAAAATAGTGCCGTAAAAGGTTTTTCGAGATTTTTATGGCATCATAAGAAATAATTTCATAATTTTGCATATTAAATCGAAATAGAAACTCAGTTAATCTTATGGCAGAAAATATTGAGGCCGAAAACGGCGTGAAGAAATCAATGAACTTCGTGGAGCAGATCGTTTTTGATGATCTGCAGGCCGGGAAGAATGGAGGACGTCTCAACACCCGTTTCCCACCTGAGCCCAACGGCTACCTGCATATAGGCCATGCAAAAGCCATCTGTATGGACTTCGGTGTGGCCGAGCGTTTTGGAGGCACGTGCAACCTTCGGTTCGACGACACCAACCCCGTGAAGGAAGACGTGGAATACGTAGACAGCATCCGCGAGGATATCCACTGGCTCGGCTTTGACTGGGGCGATCGCGAGTATTACGCTTCGGATTATTTCCCCCGCCTGTTTGATCTAGCAGTGCGCCTGATCAAAGAGGGCAAAGCCTATGTGGATGACCAGACGAGCGAGCAGATTGCAGCGCAGAAGGGTACACCCACGGTGCCCGGCACTGAAAGTCCATTCCGCAACCGCACTCCCGAAGAAAACCTCGACCTTTTCATGCGCATGAATGCCGGAGAGTTTGACGAAGGTGCACGCGTGCTCCGCGCCAAGATCGATATGGCGTCGCCCAACATGCACTTCCGCGATCCAATCATGTATCGCATCATCAAGACACCACATCACCGCACAGGTACCACGTGGAAGGTGTATCCCATGTACGACTTCGCACATGGTCAGAGCGACTATTTCGAGGGTGTTACCCACAGCATATGCACTCTTGAATTTGAAGTGCACCGTCCGCTGTATGAGTACTTCGTTAAGGAACTTGCCGACGAAAGCTACTGCCCGCGCCAGATCGAATTCAACCGCCTCAACCTCACCTATACCGTAATGAGCAAGCGCAAGCTGCTCCAATTGGTGAAAGAAGGCCTTGTGGCAGGCTGGGACGATCCCCGCATGCCCACCATCAGCGGTATGCGCCGCCGCGGATATACGCCCGAGAGCATCCGCAACTTCATCAACACCATCGGATACACCAAATATGAGGCGCTGAACAGTGTGAGCCTGCTGGAGCACGCCGTGCGCGAAGACCTCAACAAAAAGGCCACCCGCGTCATGGCAGTGGTGAATCCCGTGAAGCTTGTGATCACCAACTATCCCGAGGGCAAAACAGAAATGGTGGAAATGGATAATAATCCGGAGGAAGAAGGTGCAGGCACGCATGCCATGCCCTTCAGCCGAGAAATCTACATCGAACGCGATGATTTCATGGAGAACCCTCCCAAGAAATTTTTCCGCCTCGCACCGGGCGGCGAAGTACGCCTTAAAGGTGCATATATCATTAAGTGTGAGGACGTAGTTAAGGACAACGACGGCAACATAGTGGAAATCCGGTGCACCTACGATCCCGAAAGCCGCAGTGGCATGCCGGGTGCAGCGCGCAAGGTCAAAGGTACGCTTCATTGGGTAAGCGCAGAACATGCCGTTGATGCTACAGTGCGTCTCTACGACCGACTTTTCAATGTGGAGAATCCCTCTGCCGAGACAGATCGCGACTTCCGAGAAATGCTCAATCCCGATTCTCTCAAGGTTGTGGAAGGCGTGAAAGTGGAACCATTTGTGGCCGAACATGCAGTGCCAGGTACGAAATTCCAGTTCCAGCGCGTGGGTTACTTTACTCCCGACTACGACTCCGCTCCCGGTCATCTTGTGTTTAACCGCACTATCGCTCTTAAAGACAGCTGGGAGAAGGAGCAGAAAAAAGGTTGATGATAGAAGACGAGGATATTCGCAGCCAACTTTGCGAGCGGTTCAGGCAATCGCTCGCAAAGCCTGTTTCCGAGCGTTTCTTCGACGAAGACGAACTCGTAGACCTCTTTGACTACGCCGGAGATCTTGCAGACGACTATCTGAAGATGGAGGTGCTTCTTTGCGGCGCACGCCTATATCCCGACAGTGAAATGCTGCGGGAAAGACGTGCGATATTCTACTCCACGTTCAGTGCGGATGCCACGATGAAGTATCTTGACGACAACGTGCAGGAGACTTCTCCCATATGGGAAATAATGCGCATAAGGGCACGCGCACCGCAGGGAACGGATGCCGAAAAAGCCATACAGTATCTGCTGGGTGGAGTTGACAAGCTTGACGATGAGGAAGTGATTCAGCTCGTGGAACTTGCATCCCAACTTGGAATATACGACTGGTTGCTTCGCAACGACCGGCTGCTGCGGGAAAAGTGTGAATACACACCCATTCTGCTTTATGAAATGGCAGTCGTATCTGAGCTTAACCACAACTACGAGAAAGCGGTGAGTTACCTTGAGGAACTCACGGAGGCTGAACCCTTCAATGCATATTACTGGTATATGCTAGCGCAGGACTACGACCTTATGGATCAACGCGAAAAAGCCTTTACCGCACTGGACTATTCTCTGGCCATTGACCCCGAAGGCAAGGAAGCGATGCAATTGCGCGCACGACTTTTACTGGCCGATGAAGCCACACAGGACAAGGGTGCGGAAGTGATAAAAGCACTTGCTGCAAAATACCCTGATGATGCCGACGTGCAACGGGTTTCGGCCCTTATTAACCTGGCTACAGGAAATCTGGCGAAGTCAAGAGAAACTATGCGCCACTGCCTCGACCTCTTTCCTGGCGACCGGGGAGTGCTATCGGACGCACTCGCGGCAGGAATAGGGGATCTCTCGGCTATTCTTGACCGCTTCTATCATTCCACCGCAGAAACGGATGAAGCTACATGGCTTGATTGGGCCGACGATCTTCGTGCGAATGGATATGTAACCGAAGCGAGAAATGTGATTGAGGCATACATGCGCAATAGTGATGCTCCTCTCTCCGATTATTCTATATATCTCGATGTACTGTTTTATCTTCAGGACTTCAACGCAGTGAACAGAATTGTGGATGATTCGGCGGATGAATCTGTAATCACCCGTGGAGACCTGTATGCCAACATCATTATCGCTCTAATTTCCAAGCTTAAAGATAATCGCACGGAGGATGCTAAGCGATTTGTTATCCGCCAGCTCAATGAGAATTTTCAAGAAGCAGCGGGTACCGGCGAATTGCTCGAGCGCATTTCTGCACATGCCATCGCCACACAGATAATGAATATCCTGAAAAGCGGAAAACGCTTCGATTGGCAAGATTTCGACCCGTTCGGAATATGGAGCACTGATCTACCTTTTTGATGAAGAAATTCTGCTACATATTTCTGAGCTTGCTCATCGTGCTTGCTGTCGCGGGGTTATATGCTTATAATCTTGCATTTTCAACATATACCGGCGAATGTGTACGTATAAATATTCCGGAAAATACTACGCCACAGCAAACCGACAGTATCATACGCGGCGCACTGCCTGGACAATTCGGATCAAAGGTTGCAAGGCTTTGGAACTGGAGTGTCGAAGACCCGGCCTCAGCCCATGGCAGCTATCTTATTGAACCGGGGCAAAAAGCATGGCGCGTGGCCCAAAATATTCGTCGAGGCCGTCAAACCCCAGTCACGGTAACTTTCAATAATGTGCGCACTCTGCGACAATTGGCAGAGAAAATAGCAGATCAACTCGAACTCACATCCGACCAGTTTAGTGCCGCATGCGACACTTTGCTCCCCGCAAGAGGCTATGCCGGCCAGGAAGAATTCCCCGCCGCGTTTTTGCCCGACAGCTATGAATTCTACTGGACAGCAACTCCTGCATCGGTGGTTAAGCGGCTTGCCGACTCAAGAGACAAATTCTGGAACGACACCCGCAGAGCAAAAGCCGCGGCTTTGGGTCTGCGTCCGGTGGAAGTGGCCACTATCGCGTCCATTGTGGAGGAAGAAACGGCAAATAAAGAAGAGCGTCCGATGATTGCGCGCCTGTATCTCAATCGTGTAGCCAAAGGCATGAAACTGCAAGCCGACCCCACGGTGAAATTTGCCACAGGCGATTTCACACTGCGCCGTATCACCGGCGCGCATCTGCGCACACCATCGCCATACAACACGTATTTGCACCAAGGGTTGCCACCGGGTCCCATCCGAATCGTCGACCGTTCGACTTTACAGGCCGTGCTCGATGCGCCCAGGCATAACTATCTGTATATGTGCGCCAAAGAAGATTTCAGCGGTACGCACAACTTTGCCACCGACTATCAGACACACATGGCTAACGCACGCCGCTATCAGGCTGCACTAAATAAGAGAGGAATCAAATAGCATGAATGTGGCTGCATGGATTGCCCGCAGGCTAAGAATAGGCAAAGGCGGATCGCGAAGCACACGCACAGGAGCCGTCATTGCCGTGGCCGGAGTCGCTATTGCTGTGGCGGTAATGGAATTTACGCTGGCCATAGTGAGCGGATTCCGCAATGAAATACGAGCTAAAGTACTGGGCTTTGATGCCGAAATTAGTGTGACTCCGGCCTATAATCCCGAAACAGGCTCAACTGATGAATATATAACAATTGACGAAAGCCTTGAACAGTTGTTAAGCTCGGCATTCCCGGATATGATCGTAGCAATCAGTATGACCAGGCCCGCGGTTGTTAAAACAGACAGCGATTTCGTGGCACTGTACTTCACAGGATTTGATGCAGATACACACGATTACGCATTTGAACGGTCTTGCGTAATGGATGGAAAATGGCCGGATTTCGGGAACGACTCCACGGCAAACGACATAGTACTAAGCAATGCCACAGCGTCACGGCTTGGACTAAGCGTGGGCGATAGACCAATGCTATACTTCGTGGGATCCGACAACGCCTCGGGTATCAGAGCACGTCGAGCAAGGATAGCCGCCATTTACAACAGCAGCATGGAAGAGCGGGACCGGGCTCTCGCATATGCATCCCTGCACATGCTCCAACGTGTGGGAGGTGTGGACAAATCCACAGGTACGGCAATAGAACTCAGAGGCTGCGGAGTAGACTCTGCGGCAGCCCGTGCAGACCGTCTCCAGAACGTTTTGGCAGAAAAATGGCAGACGGGACAGCTTGAAAATCTATATCCTGTGGATAACGTGGCGCGCAGCGGCGCAATTTACCTAAACTGGCTCGACCTGCTCGATACCAACGTTGTTGTGATATTCATATTGATGTTGCTGGTGGCAGCATCAACCCTCATTGCCGCATTATTCATTCTCGTTCTCGACCACATCGCTACTATCGGCCTCCTGCGCTCTATTGGCGCAAACCGCACCATGGTAAGGTCAATCTTCGTGGCAGCTTCTCTGCGTCTCGTGCTGCGTGGAATGATTATCGGCAATATTTTAGGACTCTCGCTCCTGCTAATACAGAAATACACGTCAGCCGTACCCCTTGATGCTGAGATGTATTACCTTGATCATGTGCCCGTAAGCATCAACTGGCTGCACATGATTATACTCAATGCCGGAATCATGGCCTCCGCATGGCTGATACTGGCGGTGCCCTCGCGAATAGCATCTCGAGTGGATCCCGCGCGCACTATGCGATATGAATAACACTAAATCATGTCGTCAGGCACGCTTTTTGCATAAACATTAATAATAAAGAGCGTGTTTTAAATAAAAAATCACTACATTTGCATAATAAATACAGTTAAATGCCTAAAACGACAATAGAAGAACTCATCACCGAAGGCATTCAGGACCGTAAGGGCCGAAATATCACCATAGTGGATATGACTGCCATAGAAGCGGCTCCTGTTGCCAAATTCGTTATAGCCGAGGGTACGAGCCCCACGCAAGTGGGAGCTATCGCCGACAGTGTGCGAGACTACGTGCAGCGCAACGGCGATATCAAGCCCTATAATTATGACGGATATACCAACAGCGAATGGATTGTGGTAGACTATGGCGATGTTATGGTGCACATTTTTGTGCCTGAAGCACGCAGCCGCTACTGTCTTGAAGAGCTGTGGAGCGACGCTATCATCACCGAAATACCCGACCTTGACTAATGGCAACACCTTTCAACAACAATAAGAACAAAAAGAGCAAGACTCCCGGTATGAAGTTCAGTTTCTACTGGATGTATGCTATCGTGCTGCTTTTCATTGCAGGCGTGTGGTTCCTTGACGAGAACGACATAACCAAAGATGTGAGCTACAGTGATTTCGAGCAGTACGTTGTGCGCGACCACGGCATCAGCAAAATCATTGTTTACACCGATAAACGTCAGGCCGAGGGTTATCTCACCGATTCGCTTGCCCGCAGACTTTTTCCCATCGAGCAATATTCGCCCGGTGGTCACGGTGTTATAGCCAAGGTTGTTGCCGATATTCC